>NZ_POTZ01000194.1 GCF_003236365.1 Streptomyces sp. NTH33 | reverse complement strand
GAGGACCCCCGGACCCGGGGCCGCCGATCCTGAGGGTCGCCGGGGTGCGGGTCGCCGGGGTGCGGAGGGCCGCCGGGCCCGGGCGGGCCCAGGTGCGCCCGGTGCCGTAGCAGAACCGTGACAATCGGCCCCCACCTGCGGGACCGTACTCCTCGCCGCGTGGTGAACACTCCGTGTATACATGCGGCGTATACACAGTGTGTACAGTGCTCCCCATGTCCATCGGTCACACCCTTCTGGGACTCCTGGAGTCCGGCCCGCGCCACGGCTACGACCTGAAGCGGGCCTTCGACGAGAAGTTCGGTCACGACCGGCCGCTGCACTACGGCCAGGTCTACTCGACGATGTCCCGCCTGCTGAAGAACGGGCTCGTGGAGGTCGAGGCGATCGAGGCGGGCGACGGCCCCGACCGCAAGCGCTACGCCATCACCGAGGCCGGCGTCACCGACGTGGAGCAGTGGCTCGCCACGCCGGAGAAGCCCGAGCCGTACCTGCAGTCGACCCTCTACACCAAGGTCGTCCTCGCGCTGCTGACCCACCGCGACGCCGCCGACATCCTCGACACCCAGCGCGCCGAGCACCTGCGCAGCATGCGGATCCTGACCGACCGCAAGCGCACGGGAGACCTGGCGGACCAGCTGATCTGCGACCACGCCCTGTTCCACCTCGAGGCCGACCTGCGCTGGCTGGAGCTCACCGCCGCACGCCTCGACAAGCTCCGTGAGGCGGTGACCCGGTGACTCCTCCCCCCGGCTCCCTGCTGGCCGCCGAGAACCTGCGCAAGGCCTACGGTCCGACCACCGCGCTGGACGGCGCCGAGTTCTCCATCCACCCCGGCGAGGTCGTCGCCGTGATGGGCCCCTCCGGCTCGGGCAAGTCCACGCTGCTGCACTGCCTCGCCGGGATCGTCACCCCCGACTCGGGGTCGATCACCTACGACGGCCGTGAGCTGTCCACCATGACCGACGCCCAGCGCAGTGCGCTCAGGCGCTCGGACTTCGGGTTCGTCTTCCAGTTCGGCCAGCTGGTGCCCGAGCTGACCTGCGTGGAGAACGTGGCCCTGCCGCTCAGGCTGAACGGCACCTCCCGCAAGGAGGCCGAGCGCACCGCACTGACGTGGATGGAGCGCCTGGAGGTCGACGACCTGCGCAAGAAGCGGCCCGGCGAGGTGTCCGGCGGTCAGGGCCAGCGCGTCGCGGTCGCCCGCTCCCTGGTCACCGACCCCAGGGTGCTGTTCGCCGACGAGCCGACCGGCGCGCTGGACTCCCTCAACGGCGAGCGGGTGATGGAGCTGCTCACCGAGGCCGCCCGGTCCTCCAACGCCGCCGTCGTCCTCGTCACCCACGAGGCACGGGTCGCCGCCTATTCCGACCGCGAGATCGTCGTACGCGACGGCAGGTCCCGGGACATGGAGCGGGTCGTATGAGAGTGCGCCAGTGGGTCCGCGACCTGCGCATGGGCGCCAGGTTCGCGTTCACGGGGGGCCGCGAGGGCTGGACCCGGGTGCTGCTGACGGCGGTCGGCGTCGGACTCGGCGTGGCCCTGCTGCTGCTGACCACCGCGATACCCAGCGCGCTCTCGGCACGGCACCAGCGGGAACAGGCCCGCCTGAACTACACCTACGTCGAGCACCCCCCGCCGAAGGCCGACGACACCCTGGTGACCGCGGACGTCGACACGACGTACCACGACAAGAACATCCGCGGACGGCTGGTGGAGCCCGAGGGGCCGCGGGCCCCGCTCGCACCGGGCCTGGCCGAGTACCCGGCACCGGGCGACATGGTGGTCTCCCCGGCGCTGAAGGAGCTGCTCGACTCCGACGACGGGAAGCTGCTGCGGGAACGGCTGCCCTACCGGGTGACCGGCACGATCGGCGAGAGCGGGCTCGTCGGCTCCCGCGAACTCGCCTACTACGCCGGTGTGGAGGACCTGGCGTCGCGCATCAACGACTGGCAGGTGGCCCGGATCACCGAGTTCGGCGACCCGCACCCGTCGTCCGAGCGGTTGGACCCGGTGCTGCTGCTGCTCGTGATGGTCGTCTTCGTGGCGCTGCTGACGCCGGTCGCCGTGTTCATCGGCGCGGCCGTGCGGTTCGGCGGCGAGCAGCGCGACCGCCGGCTCGCCGCGCTCCGCCTGGTCGGCTCCGACAGCCGGATGACCCGCCGGATCGCGGCCGGCGAGGCACTCGCGGGCTCCCTGCTCGGGCTGGTCTTCGGCGCGGTCTTCTTCCTGATCGGCCGCCAAGCCGCAGGGTACGCCGAGATATTCGGCATCAGCGCCTTCCCCAGTTACCTCAACCCCTCGCCCGCGCTGGCGGCGCTGGTCGCGGTCGCGGTTCCGGCCGCCGCGGTGCTGGTCACCCTGCTGGCGCTGCGCGGGGTGGTCATCGAGCCGCTGGGCGTGGTGCGCACGGCCAAGCCCGCGCGGCGCCGGCTGTGGTGGCGGCTGCTGCTGCCGCTGGGCGGCCTGGCGATGCTGTACCCGATGCTCGGCAAGGGCCGCGACAACGGGGACTTCAACCAGTTCCTGGTGATCGGCGGCGTGATGCTGCTGCTCGTCGGCGTGACCGCGCTGCTGCCGTGGATCGTGGAGACGGTCGTCGCCCGGCTCGGCGCGGGCGGGGTGGCCTGGCAGCTGGCGGTACGGCGACTGCAGTTGAGCAGCGGCACGGCGGCACGCCTGGTGAACGGCATCGCGGTCGCGGTGGCCGGGGCGATCGCGCTGCAGATGCTCTTCGCGGGGGTGGAGGACGACTACACCAGGGACACCGGGAACGACCCGTTCCGGATCCAGATGCAGGTGAACGTGCCGGAGGGCGTCGCGCTCGCCGGGGCGGCCGAGAAGTTCTCCGGCACCAGGGGCGTACGGAAGACCACGGCGCTGTCCGGGGCGAGCGTCGGTGACGGCCCCTGGAGCGCAGAGCAGGGACCGGACAACTCGATCGGGGTGACGATCGGCGACTGCGCGTCCTTGCGCGAGGTGGCGAGCATGTCCTCCTGCCGCGACGGTGACGTCTTCGCGCTCAGCGGCGGCGAGTACGACGCCGACACCGCGAAGCTGGCCGAGCCCGGCCGCAAACTCCACTTCGACTCCTCCTCCGGCGATGACCAGGCCCCGCAGGTCCTCTGGAGCGTCCCGGGCACCCTGAAGTCCGCCCGCCCGGTCGAGGACCCGAGGGGGGAGACGCGCAGCGGCTTCCTGATGACTCCGGCCGCGGTGCCCGCGGGGGCGGCCACGGCGATCGGGGGAACGGTCTACCTGATTCTGGACAAGTCGGTGCCGGACGTGTACGAGCACGTGCGCAACACGGCGACGGCGGTCGACCCGATGACGAACACGTACCTGTGGGTGGCCAGTGAACAGACCAACAGGTTCACCTCCATCCGCACCGGTCTGTTCGTCGGCGCGACCTGCGTGCTGCTGCTGATCGGGGCGAGCCTGCTGGTGTCGCAGCTGGAACAGCTGCGCGAGCGGAAGAAGCTGCTGTCGGCGCTGGTCGCCTTCGGCACCCGGCGGCGCACGCTGAGCCTGTCGGTGCTGTGGCAGACGGCGGTCCCGATCGCGCTGGGCCTGCTGCTGGCCTCGGCGGTGGGCCTCACCCTGGGCGCGGTGCTGCTGAGGATGACGCGCACGCCCGTGGCCGTGGACTGGTCGAGCGTCCTGGCCATGACCGGCGTCGGCGCCGGCGTCGTCCTCACGGTCACCCTCCTCAGCCTGCCGCCCCTCCTGCGCCTGATGCGCCCCGACGGCCTGCGCACCGAGTGACCACCGCGAGCGGGCCCCCTGCCTGGCGCCGGGGCCCGCTCGCCGCGTACCCCCGGCCGCTCTCAGCCCTGGCCGCCCTCATTCAGTACGCGCACCGGCAGGGGCCGCAGTTCTGCTCGCAGGGCGGCGGCGAGTTCCCGGTACTCGGCGGCGCGGGCCGCGCCCGTGCGCATGGCCAGGGCGATGCGGCGGGAGGGGGCGGGGTCGGCGAAATAGCCGGTGAGGAGCCGGTTGTTGCGGGAGGTCTCGACCCTGAGGGCGGTGCGGGGCAGCAGGGTGCAGCCGAGGCCGCCGGCGACGAGCTGGACGAGGGTGGACAGCCCGGCGGCGGTGGTCTTCACCGGCGCGTTCACACGACCGGCCTCACGGCAGATGTCGAGGGCCTGGTCGCGCAGGCAGTGACCTTCGTCGAGGAGCAGCAGCCTCAGTTCCTTCAGGGCTTCGCGGGGTATGCCCTCCCGACCGCCGAGCCAGTGGCCGATCGGGGTGAGCAGGGCGAAGTCCTCGTCGAAGAGGGGGAGTTCGACGACGCCGGGCACACCGAGGGGCACGGCGAGCAGCAGCAGGTCGAGCCGTCCGCCGGCCAGCCCCTCCAGCAGGTTGGCGGTCTGCTCCTCGTGGACCTGGAGGTCGAGGGCGGGGTAACGGTCGTGGACGAGCCCCAGAACGGTGGGCAGGAGGTAGGGCGCGACGGTGGGGATGACACCGAGGCGCAGTACGCCGGTGAAGGGCGCGCGGACGGCCTCCGCCTCCTCCATGAACGCGCCGACCTCGCCCAGCACGGCCTTGGCCCGCACGGCGAGGCGTTCCCCCGCGGGCGAGAGCAGTACCGTACGCGTCGTACGCTCCAGGAGGGTGACACCGAGTGTCTTCTCCAGGGTGGCGACGGCGCCGGAGAGCGCCGGCTGGCTCATGCCGATCGCCGCGGCGGCGTCCCGGAAGTGCAGGTGCTCGGCGACGGCGGCGAAGGCACGCAGCTGGGACAGGCTCGGCTGCCTGCGCGAACGGCTCACTGATAGCCACCTCCGATCAACACGACCGAGTGTAGCTATTTCCGTAATCAATGCACCGTGTGCCAACATCAACACTGTCCAACCCCCTGGGAAACACGGGCAAAGCCGGTGTTTCCTCGCTGCAAGGAGAGCGTGTGCTCACTGTCGGTGACAAGTTCCCCGAGTTCGAACTGACCGCCTGCGTCTCGCTGGAGAAGGGCAAGGAGTTCGCGGAGATCAACCACAAGACCTACGAGGGCAAGTGGAAGGTGATCTTCGCCTGGCCCAAGGACTTCACCTTCGTGTGCCCGACCGAGATCGCCGCCTTCGGCAAGCTGAACGACGAGTTCGCCGACCGCGACGCCCAGGTCCTCGGCTTCTCCGGTGACTCCGAGTTCGTCCACCACGCCTGGCGCAAGGACCACGACGACCTGCGCGACCTGCCGTTCCCGATGATGGCCGACCCCAAGCACGAGCTGATGCGCGCGCTGGGCATCGAGGGCGAGGACGGCTCCGCCAAGCGCGCGGTCTTCATCGTGGACCAGAACAACGAGATCCAGTTCTCCATGGTGACGGCGGGCTCGGTCGGCCGTAACCCCAAGGAGGTCCTGCGGGTGCTGGACGCCCTGCAGACGGACGAGCTGTGCCCGTGCAACTGGACCAAGGGCGACGAGACCCTGGACCCGGTCGCGCTGCTGGCGGGTGAGTGACGCATGTCGCTGGACGCCCTGAGGTCCGCCCTCCCGGACTACGCCAAGGACCTGAAGCTCAACCTGGGCTCGGTCATCGGCAACAGTGACCTGCCCGCGCAGCAGCTGTGGGGCACGGTGCTGGCGACGGCGATCGCCTCGCGCTCGTCGATCGTGCTGCGGGAGCTGGAGCCGGAGGCGAAGGCGAACCTGTCGCCGGAGGCGTACACGGCGGCGAAGGCCGCTGCCGCGGTGATGGCGATGAACAACGTCTTCTACCGGACGCGTCACCTCCTCTCCGACCCGGAGTACGGCACCCTGCGCGCCGGCCTGCGGATGAACGTCATCGGCAACCCCGGTGTCGACAAGGTCGACTTCGAGCTGTGGTCCTTCGCGGTCTCCGCCATCAACGGCTGCGGCATGTGCCTCGACTCCCACGAGCAGGTGCTGCGCAAGGCCGGTGTCGAGCGTGAGGTCGTCCAGGAGGCCTTCAAGATCGCCGCGGTGATCCAGGCGGTCGCGACGACCCTGGACGCGGAGGCGGCGCTGTCGGAGTGACGTCCGCCGCATGGTGAAACCCCGTTCACTTTGAGGGTGAACGGGGTTTCACGCTGTTTTCCCCCGTCCGCCTGGGGCAGAGCCCCAGGCGGACGGGGCCCTCTCAGCTCACCGAGTCGGATGGAGGGGTGGGCAAGCCCGGCGGCGGAGCCGACCGCGCCGCCCGCCGGCGGGCCTGCTCCTGGGAGTAAGCCCGCAGATAGCCGACCACCGTGTTCGTCACCGCGACCAGCGGCACCGCCACCACCGCCCCGCCGATCCCCGCGACCATCCCGCCCGCGGCCACCGACAGCACCACCGCCAGCGGATGCACCCGGACCGCGCGTCCGAGGATGAACGGCTGCAGCACATGCCCCTCGATCTGCTGCACCGCCAGCACCACCACCAGCACCATCACCGCGGTGAAGACGCCCTGTGTCACCAGCGCGACGACCACCGCCAGTGCCCCGGACACCACCGCTCCCACCAGCGGGATGAAGGCGAACAGGAAGATGAACACGGCCAGCGGCACCGCCATCGGCACGTTCAGGAAGTAGATCCCCAGCCCGATGAAGATCGCGTCGATCAGGGCCACGATCACCGTGCCCCGCACATACGCCGTCAGCGTCCGCCACGCCCGCGGCCCGGCCCCGGCCACCCCCGGCCGCGCCGCCGCCGGCACCAGCTTCAGCGACCACTCCCAGATCCGCCGGCCGTCGTAGAGCAGGAACAGCGTGGAGAAGACGGTCAGCAGGATCCCGGTCAGTGCCTCCACGACCACCGTCACACCCTGCAGACCGGCCGACGTGATCTGGTCGGTGTTGGCCCCGACGGCGTCCCGCAGGTCCTTGGCTATCTGGTTGATCTGCTTGTCGGTGACGTGGAAGGGGCTGTTCAGCAGCCACTTGCGCAGCTGGTCGATGCCGTCCTGGATCTGGCTGGAGAGCGTGTCGATGTTCTCCATGACCTGCCAGGTCACGAACCACCCGATCAGCCCCATGACGACGAAGCCGGAGATCGCGGTGAGCGCGGTGGCCGGGCCGCGCGGCAGCCCGTAGCGCCGCAGGCGTGCCACCGTCGGCTGCAGCAGCGCGGTGATGAGCAGCGCGGCCACAAAGGCGAGCACCACCAGCCGGACGGCGCTGATGACCTGCATCAGCACCCACACCGTGCCCGCGAGCACCAGCACCCGCCAGCCGACCTCCGCCGCCACCCGTACGCCCCAGGGCACGGCCTGCGCGGGATCGGGCCGGGCCGGAACGACGGTCACGTGGTCCGGCAGGACGTGGGCGTCCACGTCCTGCTCCGGCTCGGGGCCGTCCTGCTCCTTCTCCGCCTCGGCGCGGCGCTCGTCCAACCGTTCACCCATCTCGGTCAGTCCGGCACCGAGCCGGCCGAGCCACCGTGGCACTCGCGACATGATCGGTCCTCTTCCCCCGTCTCTGCGCACCACTCCCCCTGGAGTCGTTCCGTTCGACCGTACAGCGCGACAGCCCCTCCCTTTAAGACGGGAGGGGCTGTGCGGGGGTTGAGAGGATGGCCGGTCCGGCTCAGTACCAGTGGTTGGCCTGCCAGAAGGACCACGCGCCGCAGGGGCTGCCGTAACGGCCGTTCATGTAGTTGAGGCCCCACTTGATCTGGGTGGCCGGGTTGGTCTGCCAGTCGGCGCCCGCGGAGGCCATCTTGGAGCCGGGCAGCGCCTGGACGAGGCCGTAGGCGCCGGAGGAGGCGTTGACCGCGCGGTAGTTCCAGGTGGACTCGTGGTTCACGATGTTGCTGAAGCACTGGAACTGGTCGGCGGGCACCATCGAGCGCGCCATCGCCTGGACCTGCGCCACGGTGTACGAGCTCTGGACGGCGAAGCTGGAGGCGTCGCGGACGGCGCTGCGGCTGGCCGCGGCCTCACGCTCGGCACGCTCCTTGGCTTCCTTCTCCGCCTTCGCCGCCTTCTCAGCCCTTTCGGCCTCCGCCTTCTTGGCGATCGCCGTCTCGGCGGCCGCCTTGCGCGCGGCCTGCTCGGCCTCCTTCTTGGCACCGGCGTCCGCGGCGATGGCCTGGGCGTCGGCCTGCTGCGCGAGCGAGACGGTCTGCACCTGGGCCTGCTGCCCCACGGGGATGTCCGCGAGAAGCGTCGTCGTATCGGCTGCCGTCGCCTCGGCGTCGTTGTTCTGCGCGACGCTGCCCGAGGCAACACCGACGACGCTTCCGACAGCGGTGACCGCGGTGGCGGAGGCCACTGCGAATCCCCGGACCGAGATCCGGCTCACACGGTTTCCTTCCAGCATCGCCCGCTTCGGTGACCCTGGCGGACGCAATCGTGCCCCTGACACTGGCCTTCCAACTGCGGGGTCACGGAAGGCGCGGGCCCGGTGGGCAACTCCCCGAGGAGGAGCGCCGCGTGGTGCTCGGGCGGCATACGACGACGCTATGGAGTTGAACGTGGTGCTCACGTGGCGCCCTACCTCCCCCAGTGCCCAAAAAGCCTGGGGGCACCCCCAGGGGATACGGCTGTGTCGTATGCGGGGCCTGACAGGAGTGAGACTCTGCCGTAACCCAACGCCGCAAGGCAATTCCGAGTTGCGTGTGAAAGCTCACATCCCGTTCGGCTCAGGGATTTTTCCGAAGCTCCCGCATACGAGGGCGCCGTCCGGCTAGGCTCGGGCCTTTGCCGGACGGCGCCAACTCTCCTACTGCCACCCCCAGGTGGACGAATCCGATCAGATGTGCCCGTCCTCCAGCATTTCGGTCACAAGGGCAGCGATCTGGGACCTTTCGGACCGGGTCAGCGTCACGTGCGCGAAGAGCGGATGGCCCTTCAGCTTCTCCACCACGGCGACGACACCGTCGTAGCGGCCGACCCGCAGGTTGTCCCTCTGCGCCACGTCGTGGGTCAGAACGACCCGCGAGTTGGCGCCGATCCGGGACAGAACGGTCAGCAGAACGTTTCGCTCGAGCGACTGCGCCTCGTCCACGATCACGAACGCGTCGTGCAGCGACCGGCCTCGGATGTGGGTGAGCGGCAGCACCTCGAGCATCCCGCGCGCGGTGACCTCCTCGATGACCTCACGGGACGTGACCGCCGACAGCGTGTCGAAGACCGCCTGCGCCCACGGGCTCATCTTCTCCGCCTCGCTGCCGGGCAGATAGCCGAGCTCCTGCCCGCCGACCGCGTACAGCGGGCGGAAGACCATCACCTTCTGGTGCTGACGGCGCTCCAGAACCGCCTCCAGGCCCGCACACAGCGCCAGCGCCGACTTGCCGGTGCCGGCCCGGCCTCCCATCGACACGATCCCGACGTCCGGGTCGAGCAGCAGGTCCAGGGCGATGCGCTGCTCCGCGCTGCGCCCCTTGATGCCGAACGCCTCCCGGTCGCCGCGCACCAGGCGGACGTTGCCCTCGGGCGTGATGCGCCCCAGCGCCTTGCCGCGCTCGGACTGGATCGTCAGTCCGGTGTGCACGGGCAGTCCGGCCGCCTCGGGGACGTGGATGTGTCCCTCCTCGAAGAGGATGTCCACCTGTTCGCCCGGAAGGGTGAGCTCGGACATGCCGGTCCAGCCGGAGGCGTCCGTGATGGCGAGTTCCGCGCGGTACTCCTCGGCCAGCAGGCCGACGGAGGACGCCTTGATGCGCAGCGGCAGGTCCTTCGAGACGACGGTGACGTCGTATCCCTCGGCCTGCAGGTTGCGGGCGACCGCGAGGATGCGGGAGTCGTTGTCCTCCAGGCGGTAGCCGGTGGGCAGCACGCTGGGGTCCGAGTGGTTGAGCTCGACCCGGATCGTTCCGCCGAGGTCCCCGATCGGGATGGGGGCGTCGAGGCGACCGTGCCGGACCCGGTAGTCGTCGAGCAGGCGCAGGGCCTGCCGGGCGAAGTAGCCGAGTTCGGGATGGTGCCGCTTGGCCTCCAGTTCCGTGACCACGACGATGGGGAGCACGACCTCGTGCTCGTCGAAGCGGGTCAGGGCGTTCGGGTCCGCCAGCAGGACGCTGGTGTCGAGGACGTAGGTGCGCCGGTCTGGCTTGTGGCGCTTTGTGCTGGTCACCACGGAAGGACGTACCCCCTCGGATGAGGTCGGGGAGCGACGAAGTGGAGCTGGACCGGTCTGCGGCCCCCGCACACGGCGGGCCGCGAACCGGCCCTCGGCGTCGTCTTCCGCGCTGTGACCGCGCGGTCGGGCTGGTGCAAAGGGCCTCCCGGGCGGACGGCCCCGAGCCGCCCGCTGAGATCCGACACCCGTGGTTCGGGTGTCGACCTGTCTCACTTATGCCCTCGAACACTCGCCGCCATGCAAATGCACGGAACGACGCGCGAGTGAACTCCGGAAGACAGGTGTCCCGCCAGTGGGAGGCGTACGTCCGTCAGCCGCCGTAGCGGCGGTGGCGGGCGGCGTAGTCGCGCAGCGCCCGCAGGAAGTCGACCTTGCGGAAGGCCGGCCAGAAGACCTCGCAGAAGTAGTACTCGGAGTGCGCCGTCTGCCAGAGCATGAAGCCGGACAGGCGCTGCTCGCCGCTGGTGCGGATCACGAGGTCCGGGTCGGGCTGGGCCTTGGTGTAGAGGTGGCGGCCGATCATGTCGACGTCGACGGACTCGGCGAGCTCCTCCATGGAGGTGCCCCTGTCGTGGGCTTCCAGGAGCATGGAGCGCACCGCGTCGGCGATCTCCTGCCGGCCGCCGTAGCCGATGGCGACGTTGACCACTATCCCGTCGACGTGGGCGGTGGTCTCCTCGGCCTCCTTGAGGGTGGCCTGCATGGCCGGCGGCAGCAGGTCCGTGGTGCCGACGTGGTGCAGGCGCCAGCGGCCGTCGGCGGCCAGGGAGCGCACCACGTCCTCGATGATGCCGAGGAGCGGGACGAGCTCCTCCCGGGGGCGGTCGAAGTTGTCCGTGGAGAGCAGCCAGAGGGTGACGACCTTGACATCCGTCTCGGTGCACCAGCCGAGGAACTCCTCGATCTTGTCCGCGCCGGCCCGGTGGCCCTGGGCGGTGGTGGAACCCGCGGCCTTCGCCCAGCGCCGGTTGCCGTCCATGATGACGCCGATGTGTTTGGGCACCTGAGCGGGGTCCAGGTGGCCCTCCACCCGGCGTGCGTACAGCCTGACCAGCAGGCCGCGCAGCTTGTCGCGCAGGTTCACGTCTCCGTCAGCCCCTCCGTACGGCGGTCCCAGGGGGCGAAGCCTACCGCTGGGAAGCCAGGCGTTCCCCGACAGGGCGCTGTGTGCGCCTTGGTGCATCGGAGCACTTGGGTGTATCAGACACGCCCCGCACCGCTCTCCATAAAGAAACGGGCCGGTCCGTGGGGGGGGAGACGGACCGGCCCGAGGGGGGGTTTCCACCATAACCCTTCGTGAGTGGTGTTGCGTGCATCAGCGCGACACAACTACTCTCCGAAGTCGCCCGGCGACGCACCGGGAGGCCCGGAAGCCGTCATTCCGCCCCCGATCATGGCCGAATCATGGCGAAATCACAGGAAAAATGACCGGGAGACGGCGAGAACCGGAGAGTTTGGGCCATCCGTGGCCGCTCGGCGAGTCGCCCCGCATCCCTCTCACGGGCGACCCACACGCGAACGCCCGCTTGACGCCAACGGCGGCCGGGCCGCGTACGGCCAACAGGGGCGCGGCACCACGCGGCCCCCTCCACCGCGCGGCACCATCCGCGCGGCTTTGCTCACGCGAATTCCCTTGGTCCGTACTTTACGTGGAGCGGTCGGGTGAATCGAGGGGCTGACGATAACGATGTGGACACCGTGTACGCGTCAGACGGGGCCGTCCTCGCTGCCCTTACTGCTCACCGCTGTCCTTACTGCTCACCGCTGCTCACCACTGCTCATCGCTGTTCACCGCGCCTTCCGCGCCTCGAGGAGATGGCGCGTACTGTGCGCCACGAACGGCCCCTTCGACTCGATCCGCTCGTGCAGCGCCCGCAACCGGGGCTCGTACGCCTCCATGGTGAAGCCGGGGACCATCCAGATCACCTTGCGCAGGAAGTGCACGACGGCGGCGATGTCGTGGAACTCCACGCGCAGGCGTTCGGCGCGCAGGTCGACGACCTCGAGCCCGGCCGCCTCGGCGGCGGCGCGCTCACGGTCGGGGTGACGGGCGTCGCGCGCCTCCCCGGGCCGGGGGCCGAGGAAGTACTCGACGAGCTCGAAGACGCTGCCGGGTCCGACGTGCTGCGCGAAGTACGTCCCGCCGGGCTCCAGGGCACGGGCGATCTCCTCCCAGTGCGGCCGGACGGGGTGCCGGCTGACGACGAGGTCGAAGGTCCCGTCGGCGAACGGCAGCGGCGCGTCCTCGCCGGAGGCCACGACCACGACCCCGCGCGGGCGGAGCAGCGCGGTGGCCCTGACGACGTTCGGCGGCCAGCCCTCGGTGGCGGCGAGTAGCTCGGGCGCGCCCGCGGCCAGCCCGAGCGCGAAGTCGAGGACCTCCCCTCCCCCGGTCTGCACATCGAG
>NZ_POTZ01000193.1 GCF_003236365.1 Streptomyces sp. NTH33 | reverse complement strand
CCCCTACGACCCAGCGCCGCCCCCTACGACCCAGCGCCGCCCCCCTACGGCCGCAGCAGCCGCGGCGACAGCGCCCCGCACGGCACCAGTTGCAGCTCCGCGCCCGCGTCCCGCAGGTCGGCCAGCACCAGCTCGTCGTACATCAGCAGCCCGGACTGCTCGGGCCACACCACCGCCCACAGCCACAGCCCGAGCGCCTCGCCCGCGAAGACGGCACGGTCCTCCGGGACCCCGGAGACGTGCCACAGCGGGGTGGGCCGGCCACCGGCCAGGACCTTGGCGTCGGGCGGCTTCTCGACGTCCAGGTACGTACCGGGGTCCGGACCGCCGATGCCGGCGTAGCGCGCGCCGAGGCCGACGCCGAGTTCCTCGGCCACCAGGATGAGTTCGCCCATGCCGCCGAGCGGACCGGGCCCCGAGCAGGCCACGGCCGTGGCACGGCCGCCGCTGCGGTCGTCCCCGGCATAGGTCACGCCCGTGAACAGCCAGCCGACCGGCAGGGGCCACGGCATCCACACCGGCACCTGCGTGCGGCGCACCACGACCCCGAGGGTCTCGACGCTGGGCGGGATCACGGGCTGCAGCGGATACACCGCTCCGTGCACATCGCACTGCCAGGAGTCGTTGAAGAGTCCGGGAGCCCTGACCCGGCCACCGCACTTCGGGCAACTGGGTTCGCCCCTCATAGGCCCCCACGGTCCTACCCCGGCCGCGCCACGTCAAGGACGATCACCCGTCCGGCCGGAACACGCCCGGCAAAAATTATATGCATATTGCATCAATTAGCCTGTCTAACCTATCGTGTGTAAAGAGCAACGATCCGGACGTGCGAACGATCCAGACACATGCCAGACACATGAAGGAGCGCGTGCATGCGCAGCAGTACAGAAGGCTCCGCCGGAGGTGACCCGTTCGACGAGGGAGCGGGCAGCATCCTGCGCCAGCCGAAAGCGGTCTGGGCGACGGCCGGTGCCTCCGTCGTCGCCTTCATGGGCATCGGACTCGTCGACCCGATCCTGCCCTCCATCGCCCGGGGCCTGAACGCCACGCCCAGCCAGGTCTCCCTGCTCTTCACCTCCTACTTCCTGATCACCGCCTTCGCGATGCTGGTGACCGGCTTCGTCTCCAGCCGCATCGGCGGCCGCAGGACCCTGCTGCTCGGGCTCGCCCTCGTGGTGGTCTTCGCCGGGCTCTCCGGCACCTCGGGGTCCGTCGGCGAACTGGTCGGCTTCCGGGCCGGCTGGGGCCTGGGCAACGCGCTCTTCGTCTCCACCGCGCTCGCGGTCATCGTCGGCGCGGCGGCCGGGGGGAGCGCGGCGGCGATCCTGCTCTACGAGTCGGCCCTCGGCCTCGGCATGGCGTGCGGCCCACTGCTGGGCGCACTGCTCGGGAACGCCAGCTGGCGCTACCCGTTCTTCGGCACCGCGTTCCTGATGGCCGTCGGCTTCCTGTGTATCGCGGCCTTCCTGAAGGAGCAGCCGAAGCCCGCCCGCAGGACCTCACTGCTCGACCCGGTCAAGGCGCTCGGCCACGGCGGACTCGCCTCGGCGGCGGTCTCGGCGTTCTTCTACAACTACACGTTCTTCACCGTGCTGGCCTTCACACCGTTCGTGCTGAACATGACCCCGTACACGTCGGGCGCGGTGTTCTTCGCCTGGGGTGTGCTGCTCGCGCTCTTCTCGGTGGTCGTGGCGCCGCGCATGCAGGAGCGGTTCGGCTCGCTGAGGGTGCTCGGCGGCTCGCTGGTGCTCCTGGCGGCCGATGTCGTCGTCCTCGGCTACGGCGACCACACCACCGCCGTCGTCTGCACGATCCTGTCCGGCGCGTTCATCGGCGTGAACAACACCGTCTACACCGAGCTGGCCCTCGGCGTCTCCGACACGCCGCGCCCGGTGGCGAGCGCGGGCTACAACTTCGTCCGCTGGTTCGCGGCCGCCGCCGCCCCCTTCCTCGCGCCGAAGATCGGGGAGTGGACCGACGTCCACGTCCCGTTCGTGGTCGCGGGCGCCACCGCCGCGGTGGGCGCGCTCGTCGTCGCCGTACGGCGCAAGGCGCTCACCGGCGAGGCCGAGGAGCTCCGGCCGCGGCACGCCGCCGAGGACGGCGCCACGGTCCTCGCCAACTGACGGCCGGCTGACGCCCCGGCAGCCCGGTCGGTGAGATCGGTCACTCCAGCGGGACGGACCGGCGGGCGGGGTCCCGCAGATCCGTCCCGCCGGCCAGCCAGCGCTCCTGCAGGGCCTGCGCGCCGTGCACCCGCTTCCAGGCGGCCTCGTTCGGGGTCATCGGCAGCAGCGGCAGGAACCGTACGGGCTCCATCGGCCCGTCGAGTTCCAGGTCCTCCACCAGGCCGCCCGGCTCGGCCACCAGCACCGAGGTGAAGGGGGCGCCGGGCCACAGCGGCCCGCCCACGTCCAGCGAGGCGCCCGGCGCCACCACCACGCCCTCGACCTGCGGGGACGCGCCGAGCACGGCGAGCGGGCGGAGCACCTTGTCGGTGTCGGCGAGGCCGGCCCGCACCGAGAGGACCAGCTCGGCGCGCGGCCCCCCGACCGGGTCGGCGAGCACCGCCGTGGGGTCGGTCATGGGGTGGGCGGACATGCCGAGAGTGGCGTACCGGACGATGTCCCCCTCGCGGAAGCGCAGCACCTCGATGCGGTCCGTGCCGAGGAAGGTGATCGCGGCGCGCGCGTCCGGTTCGCCCAGCGCGGAACGCAGCCGGGCCTCGACCAGCGGGAGAACATCAGCCATGCGGCGAGCATAGATCTCGTCAGCACCGGGCAAAGCGGCGCCTTGACACACCGGGCTGCTGATACTCTTGATCGGTCACCCGGGGCGGCATGCAGAAGCATCGCGATCGAGCCCCGGCACCGAAGGGACTCCCTCACGAGGGACCGGCCGGAGGAGGTGGGGCTGTCATGGACCGAAGTCGACCGTGCAGTAGCACCCGCTCTTCCCGCCGCTGATGTAGTTGTCCTGGCTCCGGCCGACTGCCACCTCTCGTCTTCGTGCCCTGGTCGCCTCTGCGCCCTGGTGCGTGTCGGACGGAAGAGCGCTCGTTTCGTCTGCCTGATCCGAACGATCCGCCCGATCCGAATCAGCAACGAAGCCCGTGCCACCGCGACGGTGCGGTGCTCCCCGCTTTGTGGACGTGCCAAACATCTCCACGGCAAGGACGTCCTCATTCCGGGCAGTTCCAACCGGCGTCGGCGGCCCCTCGTTGCTCGCTGCGAAGGAGCCCCGCCATGTCGATGATCCGCGACCTGCGTGCCGTGGTCCGCCCCTCCCGTACGGCCGCGCGCAAGGGCGAGTGCGCGTACGACACCGCGCACGCCCCCGCGACGCCCTCCGCCGTCGTCGACTGCGCCGTCTACCGCGACGGCGCCCGCGTCGAGACCGAGCGGCCGCTCACCCCGCAGGAGGCGATGCGCCTGGTGCGGCGCGACGGCGGCTTCGTGTGGATCGGTCTGCACGAGCCGACCGAGGCCGAATTCGCCGGTATCGCCGGGGAGTTCGGGCTGCACCCGCTGGCCGTGGAGGACGCGGTCACGGCCCACCAGCGGCCCAAGCTGGAGCGCTACGACGACACCCTCTTCACCGTCTTCAAGACCATCCACTACCTCGACCACGACAAGCTCACCGCCAACAGCGAGATCGTGGAGACCGGCGAGGTCATGTGCTTCACCGGCCGGGACTTCTTCATCACCGTCCGGCACGGCGGCAAGGGTTCGCTGCGCGCGCTGCGGCACCGGCTGCAGGAGGACACCGAACTGCTGGCCAAGGGTCCCTCGGCGGTGCTGCACGCCATCGCCGACCACGTCGTCGACGGCTACATGGCGGTCGCGGACGCCCTGCAGGGCGACATCGACGAGGTGGAGACGGAGGTGTTCTCACCGGGCCGGGGCGGCACCCCGCGCGGCGCCGACGCCGGGCGGATCTACCAGCTCAAGCGCGAGGTGCTGGCGTTCAAGCGGGCGGTGTCGCCGTTGCTGCGGCCCATGCAGCTGCTGAGCGAGCGGCCGATGCGGCTGGTCGACCCGGACATCCAGAAGTACTTCCGGGACGTGGCCGACCACGTGGCCCGGGTGCAGGAGCAGGTCACCGGCTTCGACGAGCTGCTCAACTCCATCCTCCAGGCCAGTCTCGCGCAGGCGTCCGTCGCGCAGAACGAGGACATGCGCAAGATCACGTCCTGGGCCGCGATCATCGCCGTGCCGACGATGGTGTGCGGGGTGTACGGCATGAACTTCGACCACATGCCCGAGCTGCACTGGAAGTACGGCTATCCGCTGATCGTGGCCGTCATGGCCGGGATCTGCCTGGGCATCCACCGCGCGCTGAAGCGCAACGGCTGGCTGTGAGCGGGCTGGTTAGTCTTTCTGCCATGACAAGTGAGCTGCTCGACCGGGCCCTCGTCGAGGAGGCCACCAAGAAGTCCGGACTCATCTGGGTCAAGGGCCCCGGCGGCCCGGCGCGTGCCCTGTGGCACGTCTGGCACGAGGGCGCGGCGTGCCTGGTCGGCGACGGGCCCGGCGAGCAGCCGCTGCCGGGGCTGGCCGGCGGGGCCGCTGCCGAGGTGACGGTGCGCAGCAAGGACAAGGGCGGCCGCCTGGTCACCTGGGCGGCGAGGGTCGTGGAGCTCGCGCCGGACTCGGAGGGCTGGCAGGCGGCGGTGGCCGAGCTGAAGGGCAAACGGCTCAACGCGCCCGACGGCGAGGCCATGACGCGGCGGTGGGCCCGGGAGTGCCGGGTGCTGCGGCTGGAGCCGACGGGGGCGACGGCGCCGCTGCCGGAGGGCTCGCTGGCCGAGGCCCCGCTGCCGACACCGGCGACGACTCGCCGGCCGGTCCCGGCGGGGTTGCCGCGGCTGCTGATGAGGAAGCGGCGGGGGAAGTAGCGGCCCGGCGGGGACGAGTACCGGCGGGCGACGAGTACCGGTGGGAGATGAGTACCGGTGACAGAGACGTCAGGACGCCGGCAGCTGCTTGCCGTAGTCGACCGTCTCGCTCTTCTCCGGCTGGGCCAGGGGGAAGTCCTTGCCCCACTCCGAGAAGGCCAGGGTCCCCGCGCCGCCCGCGCGCTCCAGGCGCAGGGGGTAGGGCTTGCCCTCCAGGGAGACGTCCAGGGTGCCGCCGCTGCCCTGGCCGCCGGCGATGCGGATCGTGCGGACGCCGGACTGCTCGTGGTGGCCGTCCCTCGTCAGCGTGCCGTGCAGGGTCAGCAGACCGTCGAGGAGGACGTCCTTGTCCGTGAAGCCGCTGAACCGCTGGTACGCGGGGTCGCCCTGCGGCACCTTCACATACTTGCCGTCCAGCTTGTCGGCGGCCCCGGCGCCCTTGCCGCTGTCGTCGACCTTGCCCCAGAACCCGGCGTCCGCCTTCAGGTACAGCTGCTCCCCGATCCGCAGCAGCCCGAAGGTCACCCCCTCGGAGGTGACCGAGCCGGAGCCTCCGTCGTCCTTCAGCCGCATGTCGAGCCGGTACGTACGGCCGTTGCTGACCACGTTCCCGGACAGGTGCACGGTGTCCGCGGACTCGGCCGCCGTCCGCGTCCTGGCCTGGATCTGCTCGGCCGGCAGCTTGCCCACCCCGTTGGTGCCCGCGTCCGGGTCGTCCTCGGCGCACCCCGTCAGACCCGCGCCCGCTACGACGACCACAGCGCACAGCGCACTCGTCAGCGCGGCCCGGCGAGTACGGCCCTGGGGAATCGCAGTCACAGGCGGTACTGCCTTTCTGAGGGGAGTCCTGAGCGGCGTACGGCAGCGTACCGGTGCCGCGCGGGGCGGGCGGAGCCAGACCGTCCACCACCCTCACCAGCCCGTATCCCCAAGGGACGGGCTAGCCTGAAGCCCACCTGAGCGGGCATTTGGGAAAAGGAACCCAGCACATACGTCACGCATCACGCAACACGGAGCCACGAGCTCACGGAGCCACGCAAAGGAGGTGCGGCCATGGCAGCGGGCGCCCCCCGGATCTTCCTCTCGCACCTTTCCGGCATCGCCGTCTTCGATCCGGCGGGCGACCAGGTGGGGCGCGTACGGGATCTGGTCGTCATGCTGCGCGTCGGGCGCCGGCCGCCCCGCCTGCTCGGGCTGGTCGTCGAACTCCCCACCCGGCGCCGTATCTTCCTGCCCATGACCCGGGTGACGAGCATCGAGTCCGGACAGGTCATCACCACCGGCGTGCTCAACGTCCGGCGCTTCGAGCAGCGGCCCACCGAACGGCTCGTCTTCGGTGAACTGCTCGACCGGCGGGTGACGCTCGTGGAGACGGGCGAGGAGGTCACCGTCCTGGACGTGGCGGCGCAGCAGCTGCCCGCCCGCCGGGACTGGGAGATCGACCGGGTCTTCGTCCGCAAGGGACGCAAGGGCAGCGCGTTCCGGCGCAACCGGGGAGAGACGCTGACGGTGGAGTGGTCCGCGGTCACCGGCTTCTCGCTGGAGGAGCACGGGCAGGGCGCGGAGAGCCTGCTCGCCACCTTCGAGCAGTTGCGCCCCGCCGACCTCGCCAACGTGCTGCACCACCTGTCGTCCAAGCGGCGCACGGAGGTCGCCGCCGCCCTGGACGACGACCGCCTGGCCGACGTCCTCGAGGAGCTCCCGGAGGACGACCAGATCGAGATCCTGGGCAAGCTGAAGGGCGAGCGCGCGGCCGACGTGCTGGAGGCCATGGACCCGGACGACGCCGCCGACCTGCTCGCCGAACTGCCCGAGGAGGAGCAGGAGCGGCTGCTGGGCCTGATGCAGCCCGCCGACGCGGCCGACATGCGCCGGCTGATGTCGTACGAGGAGCGCACGGCGGGCGGTCTGATGAACCCCGAACCGATCGTGCTGCGCCCGGACGCCACCGTCGCCGACGCCCTGGCCAGGGTCCGCAACCGCGACCTCTCCCCCGCGATGGCCGCCCAGGTCTACGTCTGCCGCCCGCCCGAGGAGACGCCGACCGGCAAGTACCTGGGCACGGTGCACTTCCAGCGGTTGCTGCGCGACCCGCCCTACACGCTCGTCGGCTCGATGCTCGACGACGACCTGCTGCCGCTGGCCCCCGACGCCACGCTGCCGGTCGTGGCCGGGTTCTTCGCGACGTACGACATGGTGGCGGCGCCCGTCGTCGACGAGGCCGGGTCGCTGCTGGGCGCGGTCACCGTGGACGACGTCCTGGACCACATGCTGCCGGAGGACTGGCGGGAGACGGAGTACCACCTGGACGAGAAGGGGGTGGCCACCGATGCCGGCTGAGCGCGAGAGCACCCGCGAGCGGCTCCCGGCGGGGGCCACCGCCGCCGGGCGGCCGCGGACCGGTCGGCTGGACCAGCCGCGCCCGCCGCGGCGCCGGCTGCTGCCGGAATGGGACCCGGACGCCTTCGGGCGGCTGTCGGAGCGCATCGCGCGCTTCCTGGGCACCGGACGGTTCATCGTCTGGATGACGGTGGTGATCATCGTCTGGATCACGTGGAACGTGACCGCGCCACGGCATCTGCGGTTCGACGAGTACCCGTTCATCTTCCTGACCCTGGCGCTGTCCCTGCAGGCCTCCTACGCCGCCCCGCTGATCCTGCTGGCGCAGAACCGGCAGGACGACCGGGACCGGGTCAACCTCGAACAGGACCGCAAGCAGAACGAGCGGTCGATCGCCGACACCGAGTACCTGACCCGGGAGATCGCCGCGCTGCGCATGGGCCTGGGCGAGGTGGCGACCCGGGACTGGATCCGCTCGGAGCTGCAGGACCTGGTCAAGGAGCTGGAGTTGAGAAGCGCCGACGGGCACCGGCCCGGGGTGTTCCCGGCGGAACACCCGGGCGGACGTGACGTGAACGACCACTGACAAGGGGGCTGTTCCTCCGCCGGTCGCCGTACCATCGTCCTTATGGTTACGGAAGACGCGGTGCGCGAAGCGCTGGCGACGGTTGACGACCCCGAGATCCACCGGCCCATCACCGAGCTCGGCATGGTCAAATCGGTGGAGATCGGTGCGGACGGTGCGGTCGCGGTCACCGTGTACCTGACGGTTTCCGGCTGCCCGATGCGCGAGACGATCACGCAGCGGGTGACCGACGCGGTCTCGCGCGTCGAGGGTGTCACCCGCGTCGGCGTCTCGCTGGACGTGATGAGCGACGAGCAGCGCCGTGAGCTGGCGGCGGCCCTGCGCGGCGGCCAGGCCGAGCGCGAGGTCCCCTTCGCCAAGCCGGGCAGCCTCACCCGGGTGTACGCGGTCGCCTCCGGCAAGGGCGGTGTCGGCAAGTCCTCGGTGACGGTGAACCTGGCGGCGGCGATGGCGGCCGACGGGTTGAAGGTGGGCGTGGTCGACGCCGACATCTACGGCCACAGCGTGCCGCGGATGCTGGGCGCGGACGGCCGTCCGACCCAGGTCGAGAACATGATCATGCCGCCGTCGGCGAACGGTGTGAAGGTCATCTCCATCGGCATGTTCACCCCGGGCAACGCGCCGGTGGTCTGGCGCGGCCCGATGCTGCACCGGGCTCTGCAGCAGTTCCTCGCGGACGTGTACTGGGGCGACCTGGACGTCCTCCTGCTGGACCTGCCGCCCGGCACCGGTGACATCGCGATCTCCGTGGCCCAGCTGGTCCCCAACGCCGAGATCCTGGTCGTGACGACGCCCCAGCAGGCGGCGGCCGAGGTGGCCGAGCGGGCGGGATCCATCGCCGTGCAGACCCACCAGAAGATCGTCGGCGTGGTCGAGAACATGTCCGGGCTGCCCTGCCCGCACTGCGGCGAGATGGTCGACGTCTTCGGCACGGGCGGCGGCCAGCGGGTCGCCGACGGTCTGACCCGCACCACGGGTGCCACGGTCCCGGTCCTCGGCTCCATCCCGATCGACGTCCGTCTGCGCGAGGGCGGCGACGAGGGCAAGCCGGTCGTCCTGACCGACCCGGACTCCTCGGCGGGCTCGGCCCTGCGCGCGATCGCCGGCAAGCTGGGGGGCCGCCAGCGGGGCCTGGCGGGGCTGTCGCTGGGCATCACACCGAAGAACAAGTTCTGACACCCACCGGCCCGGAAAGTCGGCCCTCGCCGGCCCGCGACGCCCGTCGCGGGCCGGCGAGGGCCGATGTCTCTCCGGCCACGGGCCGACGGAGCACGGGGCCAGTAGGGCACAGGGCCGACAGGGCACAGAGCCATGTCGCACACACGGCCCCGCCACCGGGGCGCGCCGCACACGCCCGGCCGGCGCCGGGCGAAGCCGACGGGCCTGCGACGCCAGGGCCCGAGAAGCACAGGCCGGCGTCACCACACGCGTCCCCACCGCGCGGCATGACACATGCACACACGCCTCGCCGACCGCCCGGCAGGCCGGCTCACGGCGCCCGACACCACGCCGGGCAGAGCCGCGAGGGGTCTCCGGCCACCGGGGCGACGGGCACAGGGCCCCGTCGGACGCGTGGCCCTCTCGGACGCGTGGCCCACCACGCGGGCGTGACGCGCCACGCAGGGCCCGCCGGTCAGGCGTACGCGTTGATGTCCTTGATCATGGCGAAGCCGAGTCCGTACGCGCTCATGCCCCTGCCGTACGCGCCCACGTGGACGCCCTCCCGGGTCGAGCCGGCGAGCACCCAGCCGAACTCCGACTCACGGTAGTGGAAGGGCATCGGGACGCCGTCCACGGGCAGGGAGAGCATCGACCAGGCCGAGCCCGTCAGGTCGTCGGCGAGCACCCACGCGGTCTCCGTCTGCTGCTCCAGCCAGTCGTCCCGCAGGGTGTGGTCCATCTGGGTGGGCCAGGTGACGGACAGCAGCCCGACCCCGGCCAGCCAGGCCGCCGAGGAGACGGAGGTGGCCTCCAGCTGGCCGGTGCCGTCGGCGAGGCGCCGTACGGGGTGGGCGGCGACGGTGACGACGACCGCGAACTTCTCCTTGGGCTCGTCCCCGGACACCTGCTCGTTGCGCACGGAAGGCTCGTCGCCGTGCCCGGTCGAGCCGTGTTCCACAAAACCGTCGGCCGAGGTGCCGACCTGCATCAGCCAGCGCGGCCCCGTGAAGGCCTCGTCGAGGCCGTACCACGGGAAGGGCGCCAGCAGGTAGCCGTCGACCGTACGCCGGGCGAAGGGAAACCGTTGTCCGCCCTCCGCGGCCGGCGCCTGTGCGCCTGCCTGACTCGTCGTCTCCATGTGCCCGGACGCCTCCTCGCTCTCGTCGGACCGGCGGTGGCCCGCCCCCCTTCGGGCGTACTCGTCCGGTCCGCACAACAACTCGGCAGCATATCCATCCCGCTTCGGGCAGCCGGGAAGCCGCCCGGTGCGTGGGTCGCGGGTGCGCGGGGACGGCAGCGGCTCAGGTGGCGTCCGCGTCGAAGGGCGGGCGTTCGTCGCGGCCCAGGACCTCGGGCTTCTTGGTCATGTCGATCCGGCCGCCGGACGAACCGGACGAGGACGCGGAGGACGGGGACTCGTGGCCGTGCACCGTGTCCGTGAGGTCGGCCATCTCCTTCTTCAGGTCGAAGCCGTTGCGGATCTCCTTCAGCCCCAGTTCGTCGTTCTCCATCTGCTTGCGGAGGAACGTCTTGGGGTTGAGGTCCTCGAACTCGAAGTCCTTGAACTCCGGACCGAGCTCGTTGCGGATGTCCTGCTTGGCGCTCTCCGAGAAATCGCGGATCTTCCGGATCGTGCGCGTCACGTCCTGGATGACCTTCGGGAGCTTGTCCGGACCGAACACGAGCACGGCCACGATGACGACCGTCACCAGCTCGAGCGGTCCTATGTCGTTGAACACCTGAAGCTCCTTGCGATGTCCTCGGTCCTCGGCCCTCGGGCGGTCCGGTCTGTGCGGGTCTCTTCCGTGGTCCGGGCCGGAACCACGGTACCCGGCGCAGGCGCCCGACCGGTACCGCCCCGAGGTGTCGGGCTGCGTGTGCATGACGGGTCCGCCGCGGCGTATGCCCCGATTCGGTCAGTTGCCGCTCGAGGACCCGAGCACGAGGGAGACCTTCCGCTCCCTTCCGTTGTGCACGACGGTCAGCTCCAGGCGGTCGCCGGGGCGGTGGGCGCGCGTCTTGACGATCAGCTCCTCGCCCGAGTGGACGCGCCGGCCGTTCACCGCGGTGATGACGTCGCCGGCCTTGATGCCGGCCCTGGCACCGGGGCCGCCGGGGGTGACCGGGGGACCGCCGTCACGGCCCTTGGTGTTCACCCGCGCGCCGTCGCCGGTGTAGTTCATGTCGAGGGTCACGCCGATCACCGGGTGGCTGGCCCTGCCCGTGTTGATCAGCTCCTCGGCGACCCGCTTGGCCTGGTTCACGGGGATGGCGAAGCCGAGGCCGATGGAGCCGGCCCGGCTGGTCTGCAGGTCGGAACCGGTGTCGGCGGAGCGGATGGCGGAGTTGATGCCGACGACCCGGCCCCGGACATCGAGGAGGGGGCCGCCGGAGTTCCCGGGGTTGATCGGGGCGTCGGTCTGCAGGGCGTCGACGTACGACACGTCGCTGCCGTCGCCCTTCTCACCGCCGGCCGTGATGGGGCGCTCCTTGGCGCTGATGATGCCGGAGGTGACGGTGTTGGCGAGGTCGAAGGGTGCGCCGATGGCGACGACCGGGTCGCCCACCTGCACGTTGTCGGAGTTGCCGAGGGGCATGGGGGTCAGGCCGCGTACGCCGCGGACCTGGACGACGGC
Source organism: Streptomyces sp. NTH33 (assembly GCF_003236365.1). Classification (GTDB taxonomy): domain Bacteria; phylum Actinomycetota; class Actinomycetes; order Streptomycetales; family Streptomycetaceae; genus Streptomyces. Next base: position 826 of record NZ_POTZ01000193.1, on the reverse strand, counting down.
GAGGTCGTAGCCGGTGTCCCGGCCGATGATCCTGGCCTTGGCGGTCTGGCCGCCGCTGAAGGTCACCGATATGTCCCCGCCGGAGGCGGCGTTCTCCACGACGTGGTTGTTGGTGAGGATGTGGCCGAGGCCGTCGAGCACGAACCCGGTGCCGGTGCCCTGCTCGCCGGAGCCTCTGACGTGCAGCGTCACCACGCTGGGCAGGGCACGGGCGGCGATCCCGGCGACGCTGTCCGGGGCGCGCCCGGCGGGTTCCTTCCCGGCCTGCGGCAGCTCCACGGTCCCCACACCGCCGTTGCGCTCGAAGTACGCCCCGGCCAGCCCGCCGAGCAGGCCGGAGGCCAGCGCGAGCACCACGGCCCCGCCCACCAGCGCCCGCGTCACCCGCCGGTGCCGCTGTTCCGCGCTGAGCGCCCCGGCCCCGCTCTGCTGCAGCGGCGCGGCAAGCTGCCCCCGGGCCCAGGGGTCGTACCGCGCCCAGGGACCGGCGCCGGCGACGGGACCGCCGTGCGGATCGGCGGGCGCCCGGCCCGGCGAGCCGTGCGGCGGGGCATCCGCGGCGGACGGGCCCTGCGGCGCGCTCTCCGCCGCCGTCGCCCCCACGGGTGCGGAGCCCGGAGCCACCGGCATGCCGGCATACGGAGCGGGTGCACCGTGGTCGGGAACGCCCGCGGGGCGCTCCTCCTGCGACACCGGCCCACCGTGGAAATCGGCACTCCCCTGGACTGATGAGCCGTGTGGGGGGACATCCGCCGCCGGTGGACCCGCGGGTGCGGCGGCCGGGGCCGCCGGCGTGCCGGGATACGGGGCGGACGCGGTGTGGGCG
>NZ_POTZ01000192.1 GCF_003236365.1 Streptomyces sp. NTH33 | reverse complement strand
CCCACGCCCCGCAGCCATCCACTCCGCCGAAACGGCCCCCGGACCGGCCGGAGGACCGGACGCCCGAGGACGAACTCATCCACCGGACGCCCGAGGACGAACTCGTCCACCGGATGGCCGCCTGCACTCCGGGAGCGGAGAAAACGGCCCTGCGCAAGGCGGTCATCACCGCCTACCTGCCCGTAGCCCGTCGACTCGCCCGGCGATACGGCTCACCACCCCAGAGCAGAGAGGATCTCTTCCAGGTGGCGTGCGTGGGACTCGTCAAAGCGGTGAACCGCTTCGATCCGTCGCTCGGCCACGTCTTTCTTGCCTACGCCGTTCCCACCATCGACGGCGAGCTCAAGCGCTACCTGCGGGACCACACCTGGAAGGTCCACGTGCCGCGCCGGGTCCAGGAGAAACACCGCCGAGTACGCCGCGCCCAGGACGGGCTGGCCAGGAACGGACGCGTCGGTCCATGCAGCACCCACGACATACAACGCCGCACCGGGATCGGCGAACACGACATTCAACAGGCACTCCAGGCCGACCAGGCCCGCAATCCGGTATCCATGGACGAGCGGCGCGCCCTCGACAGGGGTACTTCCCTGGCAGAGAGCCTCGGTGCGGAGGATCCGACACTGGAACTCGTCACCGATCTGGTGGCGCTCGGTTCTCTCATCTCACAGCTTCCGGACGGGGACCGCACCGTCCTGGAGCTGTACTATCTCCGTTCCTTCACCCAGCGGCAGGTGGCGGATGCCGTCGGGATATCGCAGATGCACGTGTCCCGTCTGCTCAACCGGACCTGTGCCTTCCTGCGGCGGAGCCTGCTGGCCAGCTGAGTCGCGTCGAGTCCCAGGGCACATGGCCGCCTGCCGTTTCAGCGCAGACCGAACAGGCAGCGCCGTAATCCCTTTCGTCCACGAAAGACCCGATGCCGAAATGGAGGAAGGGCGCAGAGAACGCCAGTATGCGCCAGCTGGAGTAGAAGTCGATGAATCTGTCCCGCAGGGCTTGCCCGAAAACCAGAAGCGCGGCGCCGCTGACCACGGTGAACAGGTCGTAGCACAGGAGCCGGTAGCGGTAGACGTGACGCAACTGCTCGAAGCGCTGCCGGGTTCCCTCGGCAACGCCGTCGGCGAGCGAGTGCTGGCCGATCACGTATCGCTGGAAGGCCAGAGCGTCTTCCGGGATCATACGGCCGAGGCCGGACAGCGTGAAGTGCAGCGCACGCCCATCCACCGCTCGCAGCTCCTCAAGCGACAGCGCTTCCACCAGGCGCCTCCTCGGGGGATGAAGAACCTGGCATCGTACGGCTCCCCCTTCACGTGGCGCTTGGCTTTTCCGCTGTTCCGTGTCGAGTGGTCGTGCCACGTCGCCCGTACTCCGTTGCCCCTGTCCGCAAGGCTCGGCGTGGCCAAGAGCCCGGGCAACGAGACAGGCCCCCAGGGGCGTGGTCCTGGGGCCTGCCGTACGAGATGGCCGGCTCACGAGAGCCGTGCCGGGTCAGTTGGCGGGCTGGCCGTCGTCGCCGTTGTCCTTGCGTCGGCGAACGATCTAAACGGCGCCGCCGCCCACGACGATCAGTGCTCCGGCGCTGCCGAGCAGCCACGGGGTGGCGTTGGCTCCGGTATGGGCGAGGGAGCCGGCCGGGGCCTTCGGCGTTGCTTCGTCGGTCGCGTCTGCTCGCGGGGAGGGCGAGGGTCAGCATCCGGCGCAGTGGAGTCCGCCGGGCTGGGCTTCGACCCACCGGAAGTCCCGTTCGGCAGACTTGTCAGCGGGCATGGACGAGCTCACCTGTCACGAGCCTCTTTGCTTTCTGCTATGACGCCACGCAGTCGGGCGACGGCTCCCCGACAGTGACTCGGCTCCTGGCAGCGCGTCATGGAGGGCATCCGTCACCGGAGCGGCCTCGGTCTGCACCACGTGCGGTCAGAACTGAGGTGCCGGAGGACATCGGCGAGATTCCGGCTGCCGCAGACCTGCCGGCGCCGGAGGCAGCGAGAGGGTCACTGGCCGGCCTTGGCGCCGGGTTCGCCGGCGGCGTACTCGATGGGCCGGGTCTGCCGGTGGCCGGGCAGGTTGCCGCGCAGGCTCCACCGGCCCAGGGGCAGGATGATCCGGCCGCCGTAGGACTGCTCCAGCATCATCGCGCCCGCCGTGTACCAGCCGGCGGCCGCGGAGGCGATCAACACCCAGCCCCCGGCCAGCACCAGGCCGTGGACCGCGCCGACGAAGCCGGCCGCGAGCAGCGCCGAGCCCGCGGCGAGCAGGCCCATGACCAGGAACATGCCCAGGTTCCGCCCGAGCGAGGCGAGCGCGCCGAAGATGGTGGTCACGGCGAGAACGATCCACCAGAAGCCGAAGGCCCGGCTGAGCGTGGTGTCCAGGGGCAGCAGGCCGTTGGCCACCATCAGCTGCGTCATGCCCCAGGCGAGCCAGAACGCTCCCCAGGTGCCGTGCATGGCCGTGGCCACGGCGTCGCGCGCCCGGTAGGCCCACATGCCGGCCGCCAGCTGGGCCAGGCCGCCGAAGAAGATGACCAGCGGGGCGAGGACGACCGGCGATACGAGCCGGTCGCCCCACCACTCGGCCAGGTTGGACGCCACCATGAACGTCGAGGAGGCGAAGCCGAACAGCCCCAGGATCGACGGTGCGGCGATCGGGGTGAGCACCACGCGGCTGCGGCCGAGCCACGCCTCGTAACTCTCCGCCTCGTCGGCCGACGGCTCGGACGGCGGCCGGGACGGTCCCTGCCCCGGCACAGCCGAGGCTCCGGACGGCGGCCGTTCTCCCGGGTATTCGGTCATGACGGGTGACTCCTTCGGGGTGGGTGGAGCTGGATCGCCGGTCTGCCGACAAGGCCCGTGGCTCCGGTCGTGCGGCATGCGGCGTGGCGACGGATCCCGTTGCCGCACGGCCGGACATCCTCCAGGAGACCTCAGGAACACGGAGTGCGCGCGTCCGCAAACCCTTCGTTGCGCCATTGGGGTGATCCCGGCCCCAGGAGACGGGCAGAGGCGCCTGTCATCGATCCCGGCCGGCGGTGTCGTCCCGCGGCGAGCGGTTCGGCATCCACACCGTCGTGGGACGGCCCGGCCCGTAGGGCGGAAAAGGGTCCGGGCGGGTGCCGCGGGGGATATCCCACCCGACGTGGACGAGGAACCACGCCGCCGGGTCGGCGCGGCTGTCCTGATGCTGCTCGCCGCCGGCCTGCCGGCAGCGGAGGCCGTCTGCCTGGGTTCGGCCGGCCTGTCGGCGATCTCCGGAATCGCTCCGCAGGCGACCGCGTCACCGTCCTTCGGCGTCCACCACGACCTGCGCTGGATGTTCGTCTACCACACCTCCTGGACGGCGTTCGGTGTCGAGCTGGCGATGTTGGTGGTCTTCCGTACGCTGCTCAACACCGCTCTGGTCGTACTCGCCTGGCCGCCGGGACCGGCCAGACCGCCGCGGCGGCGCCTGCTGCCGGCGAACGCGCTGTGCGTCCTGCTGCTCGTCGTGCTCCGCTGGAAGCGGGCACTGCAGGCGCGGCCGGGATATCGGTCTGTGTCACAGACGTCCGGGGCATGATGGCTGGTCATTACAGTCCTGCCTTGGTGGTGATCATGAGGGGGATGGCGGCGCTGGCCGCGGTCAGCACCACGATCAGGTAGAGCCCGTCCGTGATGTGCCTGCTCCAACCATGGCGGACGGCAGGCCAACGGAGGGCTGACCACGTCGGAGTGCCTGTCCGACGTGCTCGACGCTGCCGACGGGCTGCCGGTCCTGTTCGACCCGGGGGTGCGCACCGGCGCCGACATCGTCAAAGCGCTGGCGCTGGGTGCCACCGCGGTGGGGATCGGTCGCCCGTACTGCTACGGGGCTGGCGCTCGGCGGTGTCGATGGCGTCGTGCACGTACTGCGCTCGCTGCTGGCCGATGCGGACCTGGTCGCGGCCGTCGATGGGTCTCCCCCCAAGGACCTCATGCCCGAGGTATTGCGCCTCGTGGGGTGAGTGTTCCCAGATGTCGCGATCGACGGACTGACCTTGTTTGCAAGAGCAGGTTCTGGCGCAACTTCGCAGTCGAGGGTTTCTACTGCCAGCCTGGCGTCGAGGGCGCCCACGAGAAAGGGAGCGGAGTCGAGGGATGGATCGGCTACTTCCGCCGCACCCACTTCACTCCGGTGCTCAAGGTCGTCTCGCAGGCGGAGCTGAACGAGCTGATCGAGTAATGGAACCGGCACGACGGCCGGCGCCGAATCGGACCCGTCCGCGGACGGGCGACGCCACCGTCGTGCGCCTGGACTGGCATGACCCCGCCTAGAAGGCTGCCGCACCCGAGCTGGCGCCGACACCTGAACCGACCGCCCAGCCCAGGCCGCCGGCCACCTCACAGAACGAGGGCACAGAATCCTCGTCCCGTATACCCTGCATAACCAAGGCGCTCCTGGAGTCGAACACAGGAGTGGTACTGGCTCGTCACGACTGAAGCTGCTGCACTTCGCCCGCCGCGTCATCGCAGCACAACCGAGAAGAACTTGGGGCAGCCAGTTCGATGCCAGCATAAAAAGGGGCATATCGGCCACCTGGGTGGGGTGGCTTTTTTTTCTTGACCGTTTTTCTGTCCTGGTTCGGGCGCCGGTTGGTGTCACCAGTCGTGTGCGTCGGGTGGCGTCATGCTTAGTCCTCTGCTGGCCGTGCTGGCGGCCATGGCCAATGCCCTGGCTTCCGCGCTGCAGCGCAAGGCCGCGCGTGAGGAGCCCGCGGAAGAGAATCTGAGCCTGCGCCTGGTGTGGCACCTGCTGCACCGTCCGGTATGGCTGGGCGGGATCCTGTCGATCATTGCGAGTTTCCTGCTGCAGGCCTCCGCGCTGGGCTCCGGCCGGATCACGGTGGTGCAACCGCTGCTCGCTCTGGAGTTGCCGACGGCACTGATCCTGTCCGGGTTTCTCCTCGGGGGCCGGCTGGGCCGTCGGGAATGGGTGGCATCGGCGGTGATGGCGGCAGGCGTGGCCGGGCTGGTCATCGCGCTGGGGCCGGGCAGCGGGAAGAGCTCGTCCGTCTCGTGGGTGGGCTGGCTGATCGGTTGCGGAGTCAACGCGCTGGTGATCGTGGGCGGTGTGCTGTGGGCCCAGGGCGTGTCGGGTTCCCGTCGGGCGGCGGTTCTGGGGGCGACTACGGGGTGCACCTTCGGGCTGACCGCCGCGCTGATGAAAGGCATGACGAACGCCTTTTCCCACGGCCTGGTCGCCCTGTTCACCAGCTGGCAGCTGTGGGCCATGATCGCCGCCGGCGCGTGTGCGATGTTCCTGCTGCAGTCGGCGATGCAGGCGGGCCGGTTGCTGGTCACCCAGCCGGGCCTGACCATGGCCGATCCGGTGGTCGCCATCCTCTGGGGGACGCTGGTCTTCCAGGAGAGCGTGCGCGGCGGCCTGTTCATCCTGGTGGCAGTGCTGGCCGCCGCGGCCGCCGCGGCGGCGGTGATGGTCCTGTCGCGTTCCCCGCTGCTCGCCGGTGAGGCCGGCCACCGTGAGGGCGCCGGCTCGGACAGGCAGGACGAGACAGAAACGCCGCAGGCGGGGCGCTGATGAAGGGGCCGGCGCCCGCCCAGGCGCTCCTGGGACGAGGGATTCAGGCTCTGGGCGGTCCCGCCCGGGCCAGGATCGTCCTGACCCTGGCCGCCACCCTGGCGGTGGACGGCGCGGACAAGGGCACCGTGTCGGCCATGGCCTCCCAGCTGAAGCACACCTTCGGCATCAACAACACCCAGATCGGGCTGCTGGTCTCGGTGGTGGCGCTGTCCAGCGCGGTGTTCACCGTCCCTGTCGGACTGCTCACCGACCGCACCCGCCGTACCCGGCTGCTCGCCATCAGCGTGACGCTGTGGGCCGCGGCGACGCTTCTGGCCGGCGCGAGCACCTCCTACATGTGGCTGCTGTTCTCGCGCGCGGCTCTGGGAGCGGTCAGTGCCACTGCCGGGCCCACGATCGCCTCATTGATGGGCGACTACTTCCCCGTCAAGGACCGGGCCCGCATGTACGGGTTCGTGCTCGCCGGCGAAATGGTCGGCACAGGTCTCGGCTTCGCCTTCTCCGGTTCCATCGGATCCTTCCTCACCTGGCGCTTCGCCTTCTGGTGGCTGGTGATCCCCGCCGGTGCCCTGGTCTGGTTCCTGCACCGCCTGCCCGAACCCGCGCGCGGCGGGCAGCCCCGCCTGGAGCGCAACCAGGAACACCTCCCGGACGAGCGGGACGTGTCCGACGCCGACACGCGACACCAAGCCCCGCAGAGGGCGCAGTCGTCCGACTCCGACCGGCAGGACGCCGATCTGGCCGTGAGGGCCGCACAGCGCGCGCAGGTCGAACCCCACGAGCACCTCGTCCTCGACTCGGACCCCCGCAAGGCCTCCAAGTGGTGGTCGATCCGCTACGTCCTGCGGGTGCGCACCAACCTGGTCCTGATCGGGGCGTCCGCGTTCGGCTACTTCTACTTCACCGGACTGCGCTCGTTCGCCACCCTCTACACCACCCGCCACTACGGCATCGCCACCTCCGTGGCCACCTCCCTGGTGCTCGTCGTGGGCATAGGAGCGCTGGCCGGTGTCCTGTCCGGAGGGCGGATCGCCGACCGGCTGCTGCGCGGCGGACGCGTCAACGCCCGAGCCCTGGTCCCCACCGTCTGCATGCTGACCGTGCCTCTCTTCCTCGCGCCGGCCATCTACGTCTCTTCCCTGGCCGTGGCCCTGCCCCTGCTGGTCGCCGGCACATCGCTGCTGGGCGCGGCGAACCCGCCCCTGGACGCCGCACGGCTCGACATCCTCCCCCCGTTCCTGTGGGGCACGGGCGAAGGGGTGCGCACCATGCTGCGCACCCTGTGCGAAGCCGCCGCACCCACCCTGTTCGGCTACTTCTCGACCACCGTCTTCACCGACCACGGCAGCGACAGCAGCACGGGCCTGGAGTACACGCTGCTCTTCTTCCTCCTCGCCCTGGTCGCCGCCGGTCTGCTCGGCCTGGCCGCGATGCGTAGCTATCCGCGCGACGTGGCCACCGCGCAGGCATCCACCCAGCGGATCGAAGAATCCCTCCACGAACACCGCGAGCGGGAGAACTGAACGGCAGAAGACGCGCAAACTGTGTGACACGGCCCGGACTACTGCTGCAGGTGAGGTGCTCACAGGCGGCACTGGGCGACCAGAGCAGATCGACCTCGTGCGCGCGGGCCCCGGCGAGGCGGAGGAGGGCGAAGAGCGGTGAGCGGCCGGGCCGGTGCCGTGTGCTCGGCCGCGCAGGCGTCACTTCCCCTCCGCGGCCGCCGCGGCGCCCAGTTGCCGTGCGAGGTCCGCCAGCCCCGTCGCGACGCGGTCCGCGGGACGCAGGGACGAGGGATAGGGGACGGGATCGCGCCGCAGCCAGGTCGTCGTGAGGCCCGCACGGGAGGCGCCGTCGACGTCCCAGGGGTGTACCGCGACGAGCATCGCCTGCCCGGCCGGTACGCCGGTGGTGCGCAACGCGTACGCGTAGGCGGCCGGTGCGGGCTTCCAGGCACCGGCGGCCTCGACGTCCAGGTGCGCTTCGAAGCAGCCCGCCAGGCCGGCCCGGTCCACGACGGCCCGGGTGGTGTCGGCGGAGCCGTTGGTCAGGGTCACCAGACGGAATCCGGCCGCGCGCAGAGCCCGTACGCCCTCCGGGACGTCGGGGTGCGGAGGCAGTTCCGCAAGGCCGCTCAGGACATGCCGTACGGCGGCTTCGGGGTCGCGGCGGCCGGTTCCCTCCCGCGCGAGCAGGGTGCGCAGTCCGTCGCCCGCGGCGGCGGCGAAGGTGACCGTGCCGCCGGCCAGGGTCGAGGCCATGCCGTCGCGCAGCACTCCGGCGAACCAGACCGGCAGCAGCCGGCCGGGCAGGCCGACGTCCTGAAGCCGTGCCGCGAGGGGGGACATGTCGGTCAGGGTCTCGTTGACGTCGAGGAGCAGGACGCCGGGGCGGATGTCACCGGGCATGTGCGTCACCGGATGCCGTCAGAGGGAGGTCGTTCACGGCCAGCCGCTCTTCGCGCTGGGCCCAGCCCCAGGTCTGCGCCGCCGCGATGATGCCGATCGGCAGCATTCCTACGATCATGGCCAGTCCTTCCGGGGAGTGGCCGGTGGCGATGACGCCGAGCACGGGCAGGTCCAGCACAGGCATGCTGAGAAAGAGATACAGGCAGCGGCCGGCGTCGCTGAGCCGGTGCCGGGTGCGGGCCAGGACGGGGATCCAGAAGAGCACCGCGGCCGCGATCAGCACCGGCTCGGTCACCCACGCGCCGCCTGCCGGACGGAGCCCGAGGGCATCGCCCAGGACCGCCCACGCGTGCGACAGCACCAGCAGTGACAGGGCGAGACCCGGGTGCACGCTCATCCGCCCCCACAGCGGCGACCTGCGCAGACTCCACATCACCGCCGGAACCACCGCGGCCAGGATGAACCCCGAGCAGGCCATCGCCGTCACGGCCGACAACTCACCCATCTGCGTCGAGTGGTCCATTGCAGCTCATTCCTCCCTGGGGCCTGTACCGCGCACGGCCATCGCGGCCGCCACGCCGAGCAGCGGTACGGCCAGGGCCAGCAGCCACAGGCCGTAGACGAAGGCCAGCGCCACGACGAAACAGCCGAACGCGGCGGGAATCGCCGCCGCGGCCCCTCGGTTCGGCACGCGGTAGCGCACCTGCTGCTCGGGGCCGGAGCGTGAGGAGGCGAGTACGGCCAGCGCGGCCAGCCCCAGCAGTGCGACGACACTGCCCCACAGCCAGAACACCAGGGAACTTTCCCCATAGATCCCCAGCACGGCCAGCAACACACCGTTCAGTGCGCCCCAGCCGGCGACCACGAGGGCGGAGAGGTGCCGCTTCACACCCCACCCCCCTCCGCCGAGGTGGCCGGCAGGCGGCCCTCCCGCTGCCGCAGGTCGAGCAGCGGGGCGAAGCTGGTGACGGGCGGGACCGGGTGGTCCGGGGTGAAGTTCAGCCGCGGCGGCGGCGAGGTGGTGGCCCACTCCAGGGTGTACGCGTCCCACGGGTTGTCACCGGCGGGCTCAGCACGTCCCAGGGCCCGTTTACGCAGGGTCCACAGGATGTTGAGGATGAACATGAGCATCGCTGCGGCCAGGAACGCCGCCCCGACACTGGAGAGCAGGTTCAGCGGCCCGAAGCCGTCGGAGGGGGCGTAGGTCGCAACCCGGCGCGACATGCCGAGGTAGCCGAGCGCGAACATGGGCAGGAACGTCAGGTTCGTACCGACCACCAGCAGCCAGAAGTGCAGCCGGCTCAGCCGATGGCTGGGCATCACGCCCGTCACCTTCGGGAACCAGAAGTACACGGCGGCGAACAGGCCGAAGGCGCTGCCCGCGAAGAGCACGTAGTGCAGGTGGGCCACCACGAAGTAGCTGTCGGTGACGTGGTAGTCGATGACCGGGGTGCCGACCATGATGCCGGTGAGCCCGCCGATCAGGAACTGCGGGATGAACGCCAGGGCGAACAGCATCGGCGTGGGGAAGCGGAGCCGGCCGCCGATGATGGTGCCGACCAGGCCGAAGTACTCCACTCCCGCGGGGACGAGCAGCGCGATGGACGTCAGCGAGTAGTAGTCGTTGGTCGCCTGCCCGGTGGCGAACATGTGGTGGCCCCACACGCTCATCGACAGGGCGGCGAACACCAGCAGCGACAGGACGGTGCCCGTGTAGCCGAAGAAGCGGCGGCCGGCGAAGACGGCGAGCACTTCGGCCGCGGCGGCCAGGAAGGGGAAGAACATCACGTAGACGACCGGGTGGCCGTAGAACCAGAAGATGTGCTGGTAGCCGATGTTCCAGACGTTTTGCGCGAAGACGGAGGCGTCGGCGCGCCCCACGGCGAGCAGGCTCATCGCCGCCAGCAGGGCGGGGAAGGAGCCGATCACCATCAGGCAGGTGGCGATCATCGACCAGCAGAACACCGGCAGGCGCATCATGGTCATGCCGCGTGTGCGCCTGCGCAGCACCGTCCACAGCACCGCCCAGCCCATGAGGATGCTGCCGGTGACGGCCAGGAGGACCCCGCCGATCCACAGATCCGATCCCACACTCGGCGAATGGGTGTGGTCGGCCAGCGGCGGATAGGAGAACCAGCCGGCGGCATGAGCGCCGTTGGGCGTGGCGAAACCTCCCAGGATGAGCACTGCGCCCAGCACGTAGAGCCAGTAGCCCAGCAGCGTCAGACGCGGTACGGCGATGCCCGGCGCGCCGATCTGCAGCGGCACCAGGTAGATCCCCATCCCCAGCGCGAAGGGGGTCACCACCAGGTAGATCATGCCGGAGCCGTGGATGGTGAACAGCTGGTTGTACGTGTTGGGGTCCACCAGTTGCTGGTCCGGCAGGGCGAGCTGGCTGCGCATGATCAGGGCGAGGATCCCGATGAGCACCAGCAGCACCAGGGAGGTGCCGATGGTCAGCAGACCGATCCGCTTGTGGTCGGTGCTCGCCACCCAGCCCAGCCAGCCGCTCGGCGCCACCGGTCGGCCGTCCTCGCCCTCGTCCTCGGTGGCGGGAGGAGTGGCCGTCATGCCGCCGCACCTCCGCCGCCGCTCGCCTGGCCGTGCAGGAAGCGGTCGTACTCCTCCGGCGAGACCGCCTTGACCCAGAAGTGCATGGCGTAGTGCCGCTCACCGCAGAACTCGGCGCACTTTCCGAGCCAGCGGCCCTTGTGGTCGAGCCTGAAGGTGAAGGTGTTCACGTGGTTGGGGAAGGCGTCCATCTTGTAGCGCAGCTGGGGGACCCAGAAGGAGTGGATGACGTCGTGCGACGTCAGCCGCACCTGTACGGGGCGGCCCGTCGGGACCACGAGGGTCGGCAGGTTGTCACCCTGGCAGTTCGCCAGGACGCTGCGCCGCTCCGGTGACTGCGGATAGCTGAACTGCCAGCACCACTGGAAGCCGGTGACGTCGACACGGACGGGTTCGGCGGCGGGCGGCCGGTGCTCCCGGTGGTTCTGCCAGGCGGTCCAGCTCACCAGGAACACCACGAAGGCGGCGAGGACACCCACGTAGTAGGCCTCGAGCCGGGGCCGCTCCGCTTTCGGCGAGGCGGTGAACCGCCGTCCCGCGCGCCGCCGGATCAACGCGTATCCGAACAGGAGCAGCACGATCGCGAAGACGAAACACGCGACGATCGACTCCAAGGCGAACACGTCACCGAAAATGTGTCGCTGCTTCACCACAACCGCCCTTTCGGCCGAACGGCCGCTCACAACCACGTGGGTGCGGAACCGCGCGAGTGCTGTCCTCGCCGTCGTCGAACGGCAGACCCCGGCAGCCACCGACCACTCCCGTCACCCTGTCCAGAACCGGAGCCAAATGGACATTACGGACATGCGGTGCGCACCGCGAACTGACACACCGCAGCCCGCACTCCCCCGGCTTCGTGTCCGCGCACATGCCGATCGCCCGACGGGGCGTCGGCACCACTACTGCGGTAGCGGCCGCCTCGGAACGACCGCTCCATCGCCTGATGGCACATCAGGGCCGTTGCCCGTCACCGACGTCATCGACACGGTCCGCGAAGGGCGGGGCGTGGACCGCGCATTGCACGCTCGGCACTTCGGCATGGGCGGGAAGCACGACGGACGCGGGTCCGTACGGTCAACGGTGGATCTTCAAGCAGGAAGTGACATCTGATGACAGACGTGACCGTGTCGGCTGAGGCCATGGAGGAAGTACTGTCGCGGAGCATCGCGACAGCACGCTGGTGCGGTGGCGGGCCAGGCGAAGGAGACTCGGGTGTGGGTCTTTCCGAAGGTCGCGCTACGCCACCCGCTCGGCGAGTGGACCATCTCCGCCGAGGGCCTGCCCCGGCACCAGCCAGGTCGCAAGTCGGGGGGCGGGACTCAGGAAGGGGTGCACGCCTCGGCGATCGATACGCCGTTCTCGTAGAGGTGATGCCGGGTGATCCGGCCCTCCTCGACGGTGAGGCGCAGCGCGAAGGGGCCCTCGAAGGACTTCCCCGTCGCGCGCACGGTCCCCGAGAGGTACCCCATTAGGACGGCGTCGGTGCCGTCGACGAGGAACGTGTCGACGGAGGCCCGTGCATCCTCGGCCACCGTGTGCTCGGCCAGCTCCGTGAACTGGGCGGCGCATTCGGCTCCGGTGGAGCGCGGCCGGATCCACGGGACGGCGGGGTTCTCGGCGAGTAGCCAGTCGACGTCGTCCGCGAAGAGCGCGACGAGCCGCTCGACGTCCCCGGCCATCCGGGCAGCGAGGAACTCCTGGACGACGTGGCGAGTGGTGTCGGCGACGGAACTCGCGGTGGTGTCAGCGGACTTGATGGGCATGGTTGCTCCTCGGGCCTGGGTACCGGAACCCTCGTCGAGGATCTCGTTGACGTGCACCACACTGCCGCAGCAGGGGAGCGTGGTCGATTACGTCAGGGGTAATGGCCGGGTGGGGGGGCTTCTACGTCCGTCGTCGAGCCCGAGC
>NZ_POTZ01000191.1 GCF_003236365.1 Streptomyces sp. NTH33 | reverse complement strand
ACCACCGACGGCATCCACGACCCCCACAGCAGCGACGACATGACAGTTCGTCACTCCCACCAGATCGCCGCCCCTATGCCCCACCAGCGAAAACGCAGTCCTCACGTCCGGAAAGACAACAGCTTCTTAGGCGGGTGCCAGCTCGGCCGCAGGCGACGGGGTACGCAGCATTGGATGCTCGCCCATGAATCCTTCCAGGACAGCGAAGCCTTCGGTCAACTGCAGGCTGTACGGTACGAGTGCCTCGATCGCCGCTTCCTCCACGTCCGGCAGTTGCTGCACGTGGTCGGCTGTGAGGCGGCCGGCGGCAAGCAGGTCCCCGCTGTGTGCCTTCACCTGGCGCAGCGCGAACAGGGCGTGCAGGCGCCCGAGAACCGCCCGGGCCTGCGGATCGGACGGCCGTCCAGCGGCGACGAGGAGGGCTTGCGCCGCACGGCGGTGCACGTGTGCTTCGACAAGGTTCAATGCGGGCGTGACGGTGCCGTTCCAGCGCGCGAGGGGGTCTCCGCGGCGGCCGCCGCGCAGTCGGCTGCGGGCCCGACTGTGCCAGATCCGTTCGACATCGGCCAGCAGGTCCTGGAGATACCCGGGGTCGTCGAGAGTGCGGCCGGCGGGCGGCACTTCGGAGGGCGGTGCCGGGGTGAACCCGCCGAGAAGCATCTCGCCCGCGGCCTTGACCCAGATCACGCGGTTGTCGCCCTCTGCCGTGATCGTCCCCTCGTTCGCGGCCAGCTGGAAGGCGATGCCGTTCGAGAGCAGTAGGCCCTGTGCGCCGCACCGTTCCCGGCACTCCGTCATCACCGAGCGGGCCTGCCAGGTGATCCACGCTTTGGCCACGGCCGCCAGGCGCTCGGTCTCTTCCTGCTCGGCCCCTGCTTCGCCTGTCCACTGCCTTACGACGTCGCGGTGCAGCAGCGTCGCGGCGTAGGTGGTGGCAACAGCTGCCAGGAGGGGGGCGTGGTGACTGCGGTGCTCGATCAGCGGGACTCTGCGACTCGTCGTCATCCCCGAGGTGAGCCGCAGATGGGAGTGCCGCATCGCGACGGCCAGGGCGTGCCGGGTCACACCGAGGCTGTAGGCGGTCATGCACAGCTTGCCTGCATGGACGCGGCGCACAGACTGGAGGAACCTCTTGCGTGGGTTGCCCAGAGAGCTAGTGAACGTGCCGTCACGAGACAGGCGGCCGTGCTCGCCCTGCAACAGCGCTTCGAACGGCAACCGCACCTGGTGGAAGTACGTGGCGCAGTGGTCGACGGGCGCGCTCGCCGTCTGTGGGAGGGGCCGTACTACCACGCCCGGATAGTGGTGGCCAGCACTGTCAGTCAGGGGAGTAAGGAAGAGGAACACGCCGTGGTCGAGATCGTCGACGACCAGGCGTGCTGCCACAACGGCGTTCTTGGCGCCACCGGTTGAGGAAGTGTTCGGCATCCACTTGCAGGCGCCGGGCGTCGGCGTGTGAAGTATGAAACCGTTCGTCTCACGATCGAAGGTCGCGGTTGTCTCCAGCGACGCGGCGTCGTTGCCGTGGTCCAGTTCGGTGCAGAGGAACGTGCCGATGCGGTCCATGCGGGCGTACGCGGACAGATCTCGTCCATCGGTGTCATGGTCCACCAGGCTGCCGATGTGGAGGTTCCAGTGGATGCTCGCGATGGTGGCCATGCCGGCGTCCACGACGCCGGCCCACTCGTGCATCGCGGTGAGGGATTCTATGTCGGAGGCGAGTCCGATCGGGTTAGCCACTGATTCGTTGACCAGGCGCAGTCGCTCGTAGGACAGCGCCGTCCGTTCATGCGGGCTCAGGCCCTCCTGGAAGCTGAACCGCGGATCGCTGAACAGGGACTTCCAGGGCTGGTGGATCTGCTCTGCATGAGGCCCGAAGAGGATCCGGGCAAGGCCCGCCGATATACCCCGGGTCCGGGGAAGTTGAGTAGCAGTCACGGCTTGAAAGTACTTGAAAGTAGTGGAGTTGATTGCTCCGCACGGCGTGATGATCAACACGATTGGGCTGTTCGGGAATGTGGAAGATGCCCAAAGTCGCCGCGTTGTGAGCAACGTAGCTGGGGACGTCGAGTGATCCTTGACGGTGGCCTGGCACCGGTCGTCGACCTCGTCAAGTTGATCTCGGGCACGAGCCAGGTCCCGCCGCGCAGGACCTGGCTGCAGGCATCGAAGCCGGTACGAAGTACCCGCCCCAGGGGGCGGGGACGACGTCACCGGTGACGCGTAGTGCCTCCCAGAGCGGGTGGTTTGTCCTGCAGGTGAACTCATGCGGCGGAGAACTGGGATGATGCCGCACCATCTATACCAATCGCTGTGGTCGCGTGGAGCTCCTCCGCGGAACCGGGCGGCACCGCTACCGCCAGGACTTACCCTCCCGCTCCTCTGGCTCTACGCCGCAGGGAACGATTCCCGTCGCATGCCGACCTCTACACGCGGAAAATGTCGAGAAAGGTACTCCAGAATCCCTTTCTCGCCTTTTTGACCTCAGGGTGTGGTGAGGGCGTCACGGGCATGTGGGACGGGGCGGTCGTGGTCTGCGGGGTGGTTTGTGCGGGGGTATGGAGTGCGGCCACTCGGGTGCCGGGGGTCGGTGTGAAGCGGACCGGCAGCGTCGCCAGGGCCCGGTGGAAGGGGCCGGGCCGCCACTGCAGCTCCTCGACCGAGACATCGAGCGCCAGGTCGGGCAGCGCGTTGAGGACGGCCTCGATCGCGGTCAGGGAAATCACTGTCGCCGGGGACTTTGCCGGGCAGGCGTGCGGCCCGGCGCCCCAGGCGAGGTGAGCCCCCTTGCTGAGGGACTCGCGGGCGGCGCCAAGTGCGGGGTCGGAGTTGGCGCCCCCGAAACTGATCATGAGAGGTGTGCCGGCCTCCACTCGGACGCCGCCGAGGTCGACGTCACGCAGGGGGTAGTGCGTGGCGTAGTTGGCGATGGGCGAGTTGTTCCACAGGACATGGTCGATCGCCTCTTCGGGCAGCATGCCCGCGCCTCGGCTCGAGGAACCGGACAACAGCAGGAGCAGGGCGTTGCCGATCAGGTTCCGCTCAGGCTCCACGCCGGCGCCCATCATCATGACGAGCTGGTCCTTCAACTCCTCGTCGTTCAGGCCGGCGGGGTGCTGGATGAGCCAGGAGGTGACATCGTCGCCGGGCTCGCGCCGCTTGAGAGCGATCAGCTCCATGAGGCAGGCCGTGATGTCCTCGCTGGCCTTCAGGGCGTCCCTGCCGTCGAACATCGCCGACATGGAGGTGGTGAGGCGATCACCGATACCGGCCGGGCAGCCGAAAAGCTTGTTGAAGAGCAGCAGCGGCAGCAGCTTGGCGTAGTCGTTCAGAAGATCGGCGCGGCCGCGTTCACTGAACTGGTCGATCAGGAAAGCAGCGATGGGCTCGGCGTCCCGGCGGATCCTGCCGATGTTGAGTCGGTCGAGGCTGTCCGTGACGGCCTTACGCAGCCGGAGGTGGACCGCCCCGTCGGTGAACATGGCGTTGGGGCGGAACGCCATCATCGGCACCACCGGACTGTCCAGCGCTATGCGGCCCTCCATGAGGGCCTTCCAGTGCCGGGCGTCCTTGCTGAAATCGGTCGTGTTCTGCAGCACGCTCCGCGCCGTCTGATAATCAACGACGAGAGTGGCATCAACCCCGGGGGCGAGTTCGACCGGAGCCGCCGGCCCCTCGGCGCGCATCTTGTCGTAGGCGGCATACGGATCGGCGGCGAACTCCGCCGTGTGCATGGGGCACCGTGCGGGGGCGCCCGGCGCGGCTGGTTGCTGACTGTCCATGGGATCGGATCCTTTGTGGGCCCGGCGTCTTTGCGGTCCGGGCGAGTGGAGGAGCAGGGGGTGGGCGGCGGATCAGGCCGTGCGCACAAGGAGATGCTTCACGAGCGTGATCAGCGACCTTACTGACGACGCGCGGTCGCGGGCATCGCAGTACGAGACAGGGGTGTCGGGCAGCAAGTCGAGGGCCTCACGGATCTCAGCTTCGCCATATAGGACATCGGTGAAGGAGTTGACCGCGATGGAGTACTCCAGGCCGTACTTCTCGACCAGCTCGATCACCGGGAAGGAGTCGGCCAGCCGTGCGGGGTCGACCAGGATCAGCGCTCCCAGCGCCCCGCGGGCCATGTCCTCCCACAGCTGGACGAACCGCTGCTGACCGGGCGTCCCGAAGAGGTACAGCACCACTTCGTCGCCCAGGGTCAGCCGCCCGAAGTCCAAGGCGACCGTGGTCGTCACCTTGTCCGGTGCACCCGCCAGGTCGTCCACGCGAGCGGAAGCCTGGGTCATCCGCTCCTCGGTGCGCAGCGGGGGAATCTCGGAGAGCGAGCCGATGTAGGTGGTCTTGCCCACAGCGAAGTGCCCCACCACGAGGATCTTTGCGGCTGTCGTCACCAAGCCCGAGACGTAGCTCGGCTCAGGCATAGAGGCTTTGAAGTCCATGCAGCACCTTCTCGATGACGAGTCTCGATTCAGACTTGGCAGGTGGCGGCGCAGAGCGGCGCAGCAGATGGCCTTGTTCCGCTAAATCCGTCAGCAGCAGACGGGCAACACCGACCGGCAGGCCCAAGTGCGCGGCCACTTCCGCCACGGCCAGGTATCCCCCCGCGCACAGCTCCCAGATGGCGCGTACTTCTGGGCTGGCACCTAGCGGCAGTTCCCGGTCGGGCGCCAAGGTGACGAGCATGTGCAGGGAGAGGTCGTCGGCGGAGGGCAGGCGCCGGCCGCCTGTGATGACGTAGGAGCGGACGAGTTCGCTGGAGACTGGAGCTTCCTCGCCGGGAGCGCTCATGCCTCAGCACCAGCGCTCTGACGCGGTTGGGTGCTCAGTGCCCGGCCCAGCGCGGCTACCTGCTGCTGCATGCGGATCGACATGACCTCCATGTCGACGTCCAAGGCCGCGGAGACTGCCATGTAGGCTCCGCTGCCTGCCGCGATCAGGAAGATCCAGCCGCCGTCGTACTCGAGCAAGGTCTGCTTCCAGATGCCCTTACCGCCTGCCACGAACCCGGCGACGGCGCGGCTGAGGGACTGCATCGAGCTCATCGCCGCGGCGTTGGTCTCGGCCTCGTCTCGGGGGATTTCGCTGGAGCGCTCCAGGAGCAGACCGTCAGCGGAGACGAGGATCGCATGCCGGGCACCACGGACGCTGATTACGTCGTCCAGTACCCAGGACAGGTCGGGCTTCACTGGTCTTCAGATCCTTCCGTGATGGTCGTGTCCCGCCCGCGGACGGTTCCGCGTGCGAAGGCAGTGAGGCGTGTCGCGGTGGCGGTCACGTCACTGTGCTCCGGCACCGGCACCGGGTCCGGCTCGGCTGCCAGCGATGGTGCAGGCGGTACAACTGCGACCGCACGGCGGCGCTTGGGCAAACCGCCTGCCGTCGTCCCAACGATGGCCACCGGTGCCGTGACGGGCCCGCTGCGCGGCGACCCTTCAGTCGCAGTGGTGGAGCCGGTCTCGACTTCAGGTGCGGGGACATCGTGGGTCAAGAGAGTCTCCGGTAGGAGGATGACCGCGCGGACGCCGCCGTACGGCGAGACGGAATCGACGGAAACCTTGAACCCGTACCGGGCAGCGAGCACACCTGCGACAGCGAAGCCGACGCGCGGCGGGCTGCCCAGGCTGGTGATCGACACAGGGCCCTGCGTGTTCAGCAGGGCGGAAGCGCGCTCCTTCTCCTCTGCGTTGATACCCAGACCGGCGTCGTCGACGATCAGGCACACACCAGTCGGAACGGCCTGGATGTTGATCTCGACGGGCGTGCCTGGCGCCGAGTAGTTCGTGGCATTGTCCAGGAGCTCGGCCAAGACGACCGCCACCGGTTCCACGGCGGTGCTGGCAACTGCGACGTTGACCTGGCTGTGGATCCTCACCCGGTCAAAGAGCTTGATGCGGCCCTGAGCGCTGCGCGCCACGTCAAGGACAGGGGCTGCGCGGTCACGTCGGCCGAGCCAGCCACCGCACAGAGCCGCGATGCCCTGAGCCCGCCGGCCGAACTGGCTGTTGGTGTGGTCGATCGTCATGAAATCCGCGAGGATCTCGCTGTCGTTGCCGTACTTCACTCGGGCCAGATCGCTGATGACGCCCTGCTGCTCATCAGCCAGGACCTGCAGGCTACGCATCCAAGTACGGAGAGCGGCCTTAGTTTCCTCTTCGGCGTCGCTGCGGACCTGCGCCAGATCGCGATCGTACTCGGACCGCAGAGTGGCGCTCTCGTTGGCAAGCCGTTGGCGCTCCGCTTCGAGACGGCCCTGGCTTGCGTGCAGATCGGCGTTCTGCTTCCGGAGCGCCAGATTGGTTCTCCGGGCGAGCATCACTGCGAGGACCGCAGCGATCAGTACTCCTAGCAAGATCCACAGTAGTGGATCCTTCATCAATGAGGTCATGAGACTCTCTTCATGTCGCATCGCGGGGGTATATGCGGGACCGCGCGGCGGTGGCCGAAGTCGCGGACCCAACGCCGCGCTGCGGGCTCACACGCGGACCAACGGCTACTCCTTCGCGGTGGGCAGCAACTATCCCCCGTGACACGCGCATGACGCAGCGTCAGCCTACTGAAAGCCAGATGATCTTAACAGCGGGGCATAGAGCAATCCTCCATCTGGCGCGTTGACTTGACAGCACATTAGGTGAAGGTCTAGCCTCGAAGTTTCGTGACGGTCCGCCGACGTAGTCGGCGGGCCGTTCTCGCGCGGCGGGCTGAGGCTGGGCAGGACCCAGGCCCGAGTGTCGCCTCGGGGTGGCGCCGGGTTCCACTGTTCCGGGTGTTGAGGTGCTGTCGTAGGGACGGGGAATTTGTCGGTCAGCCGGGGTCCGGCAGCTGGGTGAGCCGGTCGAGGGCGGCGGTGATGTGGCTGGTCCAGGGCCAGCGCCGGGCCAGTGCCGGGCCAGGCGGAGGACCCGCCGGCGGCCGGTGGTCACGAGCTGTCCGGCCGCGGTGAACAAGCGGAGCCGCAGGCGTCGGGGCTCCCAGAGCCTGGCCTTCCCGGTCAGCGCGAGCATCGGCATCCAGGCCAGCAAATCCAGCGCGATCTGCACGATCTCCAGCCAGATGCGGTTCTGGGCGGTGTGGTGCAGGGGGAGGTTCCGCAGCCCGGTGGCCCGGGCGGCCCGGATGCGGTCCTCGACCCGGGCCCGCAGCCGGTGACGGAGCTCGAGCTCGGCGATCGGCCGGCCCAAGGTGTTGGTGGCGAAGCACGTCAGCCGCATGCCGTCCGCGTCGGTCAGCCTCAACTGGGCCCCGGGGTGCGGCCGTTCCTTCCGAACGATCAGCCTGTGGAGTACCAGAAGTAACGCATAGCCTTTGAACAGGTACTTTGCAACCCCGGTCGATCATGGCAGGCTCGGACTGCATGGCGTTGCGCGTGCTCTACCTGGTCTTCCTGAAGCTTCTCGGGCTGCTCCTGCTGTTGTCGCGATCGGAGGAGGCCAAGAACGTCGAGCTGCTTGCGCTGCGCCACGAGGTCGCGGTGCTGCGCCGCCAGCTCGGCGCCCGGCCGCGCCTCGCCTGGCCGGACCACGCCGTGCTCGCAGCTCTCGCCCGACACCTACCAGGCAGGCTGCGCCGGCACCGCCTGGTCACCCCCGGCACCCTCCTGGCCTGGCACCGACGTCTGCTGCGCTGGAAATGGAAGCAGAAACCCGCGCGCACCGGCCGACCGCCGATCCCCGAGGAGCTCACCGCCCTGATCCTGCGCCTGGCCCACGAGAACCCCACGTGGGGCTCGACCCGCATCCAGGGCGAGCTGCGGCGCCTCGGCCGCCGAGTAGGCGCCTCAACCATCCGGCGTACCCTCCGCAGCGCCGGCCTCGGTCCCGCACCCCGACGCGGCCCCAGCGCGGGACCCACGTGGCGCGAGTTCCTCCGCGTCCAGGCCTCTGGGCTCCTGGCTGCGGACTTCTTTCACGTCGACACCGTGACCTTGAAGCGGCTGTACGTGTTCGCGGTCATGGAGGTCGGCACCCGCACCGTGCACATCCTCGGCGTCACGGCCCATCCCACTGCGGCCTGGGCCACCCAGCTCGCCAGGAACCTCATCGCCGACCTCGGCGATCGCGCCTCCGGCTTCCGCTACCTGCTGCGCGACCGCGACAGCCGCTACACCCAGGCGTTCGACGCCGTCTTCACCGCCGACGGCATCGAGATCTTGAAGAGTGCGCCGCAGACGCCGCGGATGAACACCCACGCGGAGAGGTTCATACGCACCGTACGAGCCGAATGCACCGACCGGCTGCTGATCTACAACGAGCAGCACCTGCGGCACGTGCTCGCCGAGTACGCCCGCCACTACAACTGCGGACGGCCGCATCGCGCGCTGCAACTTCGCGCCCCTGCCGACGATCCCGGCGTCATCCCGTTCCCGCGCAGCGGATCCAGCGCCACGACATCCTCGGCGGGCTCATCCACGAGTACCGCAATGTGGCCTGACGAAGGTCACGATAGCTGGCGAACACGCAAGTCAGTACACGTGCGGGACTTCCTACCAGCCCTGCAGCGCTGCAGGTCACCATGCCTGTCCGGCCGTGGTCGGGGGTCTGACATCCCCCTATGCGCCTCTCGCAGCCGACTCCCAGGACAAGAAAAGGGAGGGTGGGGCGGACTGTGGCTGGCGGTCGGCGCGGTGGGGGATCGCTCGATCGATTGGCCGCCAGTGTTGGGATGTGCTTGTTTGCGTGATCACGTCTGCTTCACCTGCACCGGCCATTCTCAGGCTCAAAGCTCGACAGCTGAGGAACGGTGCAGCATGAGTCCGATATCACGCCGCGATGTGTTGAAGACGACGGCAGCGGTGACTGCCCTGGGAGCCGGGCGTCTTGCCCTGGGGCCCCAGCCCCTCGCCGCAGCGGCCACCACGGACGGCGCCGCCGCACGTCCGGTGTCCATGGCGATGCACATCCACGCCTCCTGGAGCGAAGGCGCCGCCAGCATGCACGGCCACCTCGACCAGGCGACCCGCGCCGGCATCGACGTGCTGTGGTGGACCGAGCACGACTTCCGGATGGCCGAGCACGGTTATCCGAACCTGGTCCACATGGACGGCCCCGCGGAACAGGTGAACGGGGTGGCATGGTCGTGGGCCGAGAAGCGCGAGGGGACCCTCGCATCGTCGCGGGTCCTGTGGGACAAGGCGATGGCCTCGCCCGGCGACGCGTCCACACCCGGGTCGGTACGACTCTCGGCGACCTCGGCCGGCCGCGACGCGGCGGCGGCGAGGATCGCGGCGAGCGCCGCGAACACCGTGTCCCAGCGGTCCCTGTACGACCAGACCATCGAGGTCGACGTCTTCCCCGCCGAGGTGTCGCCGCACGCCTGTCTCGCCGTGGTGGTCACCACGAGCTGGCGTCCGGCCACCGCGGGCCGGCCCGCCGGCAAGTACACGCTGACCTACCTCGTGGACGGGACCCAGGGCAAGTCCCGGAGCCGGTCCGGGCTGAACGCCGTGGTACACCTGCCCGCCCGGCAGGGACGGTGGAACACGCTGCGGATGTCCCCGGCCGAGGACATCGCGAGGTTCTGGCCAGACCTGGAGAACCGCGACGCCGCGATGCTCTCCCTGACCCTCGGCGCGGTCAGCGAGAAGGAGCGTCCCGTCGACGGATGGTTCGACCTGCTGCGCATCTCCCGCCCGGCACGCTCGGCCGACGACTCCCTGCGGGTGCAGGCCGCGGTGATGGCCGGCTACGCCGCACGGTTCCCCGCGGTGCGCCAGTACCAGGGCCTTGAGGTCTCCCTCATCAAGCCCACGCACGTCAACTGGTACGGCCCCAAGATCACCATGCCCACGTTCGCGAAACCCCGGCCGGTCGCCGACCCCGACCCGGCAGCCGCGCTCGCCGTCATCCAGATGATCCACTCCACCGGCGGTCTCGCCTCCTACAACCACCCCTTCGGCACCGGCCGCCCCGCCGAACTCACGCCCGCGGGGCAGGACGCCCTTCGCGCGGCGGTCGCCAAGACCGTCCTCGCCGACCGGGCCATGGGCTGCGACATCCTCGAGGTCGGCTACCCGAGCCGCGGCGGAGTCGACCTCGACCGGCACTCACAGCTCTGGGACGTCTGCTCGCGCAACGCGCTGTTCCTCACCGGCACCGGGGTCAGCGACGACCACTCCGGCCAGAACTGGCTCGGCCAGGAATCCAACTTCGTCACCTGGGCGCATGCACCCAGCCGCGACCTGGACGACCTGCTCGCCGCGCTGGCCGCCGGACAGGTCTACTTCGGTGACCCCGCACGCTTCTCCGGCGTCGTCGACCTCCTCGTCGACGGGGCTGCCCCCATGGGCTCCGTCACGACGTCGACGGCCGCCACCCGTACCGTGCGCGCCATCCTCACGGGCCTCCCCGCCGACGGATTCGTGCGCGTCGTGCAGGGCACGGTCGACCTCGCCGGAGTGGCCAAGCCCGAACCCGGCACCACGTTCACCGACATCCCGGCGTCCTCGTGGGCCAAGGGGTTCGTCGACCTGCCCATCGACACCAGGGCGCCCCGGTTCGTGCGCGTCGAGGTACGGGACCGGACCGGGCGCGCCATCGCCCTGTCCAACCCCGTCTGGCTGCTCCGCGACACCCCCAACGGAGGCATCCCCGCGGCACGATGCGTGCGCTGACGCGGTTTTCCCGCGGAGCGTCTTCGGGACGCGGTCGGTCCCACCGGCGGCACAGGCGTCGGTGGGACCGGCCGGGCGCCGCCCGGCAGGGTGCGGGCACGGGCGACGCCTCTGCGGTCGCGGTCCACGGCGGCGGCGCGGCCGAAGCCGATCCGGGGCGCGGCGAGGCCCATCCCCTTGGCGAAGGTGCGGGCCTGTGCAAATGCGTTCCATGGCGGCGAACAGGCTGTCCGCGGCTTGTTCGGCAGCGTCCCGTTCCACGGGCAGGTCGAAGGCGCGGGCCGGCTCGGTGAGCAGCGGAGCGCCTTCCTGAAGGACGCCGAGCTCGCACATCCGTTCGCTGGACCGGACTTCGGTCACTTGAACTCCCCCTGGTTCCCGCTCGGTTCGGGTCGTGGCCCGGAAGCGCCATCCAAGCCGACGGCGAGCATGCAGGAAGAGCTCGCCGGCCGACCACTGATAGACGACGGTCCCGTTGTCCTCGCCGGACCCGGAGGGCCGCTGGGCAGTCGAGGCCCGCTGTTCCTCAACCGCACGGGTCCCTACGGTGGCGCAGCATGGCGGCGGTCGCCTATCACCTGGCCTCGTACGGCTTCAGAATGGCTGCACAGGCCGTGACCTGGGGCGACGCCCCGCGGGGGCTGCGCTCGCAGAGCGCTCGCCGAGCTTTGTCAGCGGGGCCGATCCGGCACCATCAGACCTTGTGCTCGTACGAATGCTCTACCTGATCACTACGCGGATCTTCGCGTGGCTGGTCCTGCTATGCCGGTCCTCCGCCGCGAAGGAGGTCGAAATATTGATCTTGCGGTACGAAATCGCGGTGCTGCGCCGCCATGGCGCGGCCCCGCAGCCCGCCTGGCCGGACCGGGCGCTGCCGGCTGCACTGGCCCGACTCCTCCCTCGGGCGCTGCGTGCGCACCGGATCGTCTCCCCGCGCACTCTGCTCGCCCGGCACCGGTGGCCGGTCAAGAACAAGTGGAGGCAGCCGACGTCACCGGGCCGTTCGCCGATCCCCGAGGAGCTGTGCGACCTGATCGTCCGGCTCGGTGCCGAGAACCCCCGCCGGGGGTTCCGCCGCGTTCACGGAGAGCTGCGACGTCTCGGGCACGAGGCCGGCCCAACGACCGTCCGCCGTGTCCTGCGCGCAGCCGGCCTCGGTCCGGCTCCTCGCCGACACCCTGCACGCGGCGAGTGGACCGCGTTCCTCAAGGCCCAGGCGCACGGACTGCTCGCCACAGATCTCTTCCACGTTGACACCATCGGACTGCGGCGGCTGTATGCGCTATTCGTCATGGAGGTCCGTACCCGCACGGTGCACATCCTCGGGGTCACTGCGCATCCCACCGCGGCCCGGGCCACCCAGCAGGCCCGACAGCTGATGTGGCAACTTGGTGACCGCGCCGGCAACTTCACCCACCTGGTCCGCGACCGGGACGCGAAGTTCACCGCCGCGTTTGACGGCGTCTTCGCCAGCGAAGGCATCACCGTCGCCAAGATCCCTCCGCACAGCCCGAACTGTAATCCCCACGCCGAGCGGTTCGTCCGCTCAGCACGCGAGGAGTGCACCGACCGCCTGCTGATCTTCGACCGCGGCCACGCCGAGAAGATCCTCCACGACTACGCCCGCCACTTCGACGCGCACCGGCCCCACCAGGGCCGGAACCGGCTCGCACCCCTCGACGACCCCAACGTCATCCTGTGCCGTTCGGATATTCGTCTCTGCTGGTCAAGCCGCGTATCTGTATTCGGGGAGTGTCATGAATCAGGTGTGCATCTCCCCGAAGGAGTCACCTGATGAGTACGACGATGGATCACCTGATCGAGACCATGGACCGCGTGTCGCTTGCCGTGGCCGGCGGCAGTGTTCAGGGTGCC
>NZ_POTZ01000190.1 GCF_003236365.1 Streptomyces sp. NTH33 | reverse complement strand
CCTCCGCCGCCCCCGCGTCGCCGAGCACGCCGGCGCCCACCGCCACGGCGTCCGGTACCACCGCACGCGTCGTGGAGCTCGTCAACTCCGAGCGGGCCAAGGCCGGCTGCTCGCCCCTGACGGTGAACGCGACGCTGACCAAGGCCGCACAGGCGCACAGCGAGGACATGGCGGCCCACCGGAACATGTCGCACACCGGGTCCGACGGCTCCTCCCCGGGCGACCGGATCACCCGCGCCGGCTACACCTGGCGCACCTACGGCGAGAACGTCGCCTACGGCTACAGCACTCCGGAGCAGGTGATGGCCGGCTGGATGTCCAGCTCCGGCCACAAGGCCAACATCCTCAACTGCTCGTTCAAGGAGATCGGCGTCGGTCTCGCCCAGCCCGGCAGCTACTGGACCCAGGACTTCGGCGCCTCCCGGTAGCCGAGCGGCGGCGCGGCCCGGCCGGTGCCGTCGTTTCGGCACGGCGGCCGGCGGGCAGGGTTCCGACAGCGTGGTCCCGGTCCAAGGGTCCGGGAAGGGGGGTGCGCGGCGGTGCCTGACCATGTGCGGACGGCGGACGGGCGGCGATTACGGGTCGAGGTCTCGGGGGATCCGCACGGACGCCCGGTGTTCCTCCTGCACGGCATGCCGGGCAGCCGGGTGGGTCCCAGGCCCCGGTCCATGTTCCTGTACCAGCGCGGCGCCCGCCTGATCAGCTACGACCGGCCCGGCTACGGCGGCTCGGACCGCCGGCTGGGCCGCCGGGTGGCGGACGTCGTCCAGGACGTGGCCGTCGTCGCCGACGCCCTGGAGCTGGACCGGTTCGCGGTGGCCGGCCGCTCCGCCGGCGCCCCGCACGCCCTGGCCTGTGCCGCGCTGCTGCCCGACCGGGTGACCAGGGCCGCCGCGCTGGTGGGCCTCGCGCCGCGCAACGCGGAGGGCCTGGACTGGTTCGCGGGCATGGCGCCGTCCAACGTCACCGAGTTCCGTACGGCGTTCACCGATCCGGAGCGGTTCGCGGCCGGGATCATCCCGCGCTCCGCGCGCATCCGCGACGACCCCGCCCGGCTGCTGGAGGAGCTGCGCGGCGTCCTCACCGCCGACGACCGGCTGATCGTCTCCGACAACACCGTCCGCTCGATGCTGCTGCGCAACTACCGCGAGGCACTGCGCACGTCCCCCTACGGCTGGATCGACGACGCGCTGGCCCTCACCGGGCCGTGGGGTTTCGATCCGGCCCGGATCCGGGTGCCCGTGCTGCTGTGGCACGGCGCGCAGGACGTCTTCTCCCCGGCCTCGCACTCGGCCTGGCTCGCCGACCGCATCCCGCGCGCCACGGCCGTCCTGGAGGCCGGCGCGGCCCACTTCGCCGCCCTGCGCGCGCTGCCGGAGGTGCTGAACTGGCTGCTCGCCGACTGACCCCCCTCACACCGCCAGCGGCTCCAGGTCCCGGTAGATGCGCTGCTCCCGGGTGGCCAGCCGGGTGATGCCGTTGTCCTCGCCGAGCAGCCGCCGCAGCTCCGTCAGCGCCTCGTCCCGCAGCAGCCGCCCCTCGGCCTCGCGGCCCAGCGCCCGCAGCGTGAGCGAGTGGTTGGCGGCCACGGCCAGGCTCTCGGGGTGGTGGTCGCCCAGGACGACGCGCAGCGCGGTCAGCGCCCGTTCCTCGCGGACCCGGGTCTCGTCCAGCCGGCCCTGGGAGAACAGGACGTTGGCGTAGTTCACACTGGCGAACAGGGTGTGCGGGTGCTCCTCGCCGAGCACCTCCGTCATGCGCGACAGCACCTTGAGGAACACCGCCTCGGCCTCCTCCAGGTCGCCGCAGCCCCAGTGGAAGATGCCGAGGTTGTTCAGCGTGGCCTGGGTGTAGGGGTGGGCCTCGCCCGGCACCTTCACGTACTCGGCGAGCGCCTCCAGGGCCACCTCGCGCGCGGCCTCCCGCTCGTCCGCCGCGAACAGGTCGGCCGCCATGTTCAGGTCGCAGGCCAGCGAGTCCGGCGTCGGCGCCTCGTACTGCGCCCGGTACTGGGCCCGGGTGGCCGTCGTCAGCCGGTGGCCGTCCTCGAACTGGCCGTTCCGGCGCAACGACACCGCCAGCGACTTGGCGCAGCGCAGCGTGCCGGGGAACTCCTTGCCCAGGATGCGTTTGTGGGCGTCGTAGGCCCGCGACAGCATCGTCACCGACTCCGCGTACCGGCCCACCTCCCTCAGGTCGCGGCCCAGGCTCTCCGCGGAGGCCAGCGTGTAGGGGTGGTCGGGCCCCAGGACGTCCATGCGCCGGTCCAGGGTGTCCTGGTCGATCCTGCGGGCCTCGCCGTACTTGCCGACCATGCGCAGCGCGAGGGCGAGGTTGTTGGCCGCGCTGAGGGTACGCCGGTGGGACTCGTGGAAGATCTGGCTGAATCCGTTGTACGCCTGCTCGGCGAGCTCCACCGCCCTCCGGTACTCGCCGAGCGCCGCGAGGTCGCTGGCGAGCGAGGACATGGTGACGTACGTGTGCGGGTGCGAGGGGCTGAGCACGCGGCTCTGCCGCTCGAGCAGTTCCTCGTCGATGGTCCGGGCCTCCACGTAACGCCCCTGGGAGCGCAGTACGTTGGCGAGCTGGCAGCGCAGGTAGAGGTACTGCACGTCGTCCTCGCCGAGCACCGGCCTCCAGTGCTCGAGCAGGTCCTCGGCAAGCCGTTTGGCGGCGGGGAAGTCGCCGCGCTTCCACTGGTAGCGGACCCGGTCGATGAGCAGCCGGCGGGTCTCGGCCGCGTGGCAGCTGCGGGCGTCGGAGGCGACCAGGTGCGGCCAGATGATGGCGAACCGGGGCCAGGTGTCGGGGTCGTCGATGGGTTCGTCGCCGTCGGGCCGGGCGCCGGCCAGGACGGTGTGCACCACGTGCCGGGTCTCGCGCTGCTCCTCCTCCGTCATCTGGGAACGGATCACGGCCTGGACCAGGCGGTGCACCTGGATGCTGTTGGTCTTCTGGTCGACCTTGGCGAGCGCGAACCTGCCGATCTCGCGGATGATCCGGCCGAGCAGCAGACTCTCCTGGAGCGCGGGGTCGTAGGGTTTGAGCGCTTCGATCATCTCCTTGCTGTAGAGCAGCTGCGCGGAGATGGGCTCGGGGGCGAGGAAGGCGCACAGCTGGAGCAGCCGGACCGCGGCCCGTGAGCGTTTCTCCATCCGGGCGATCGACACGTTCCAGGTGGCGGCGACGGTCTTCGGGTAGTCGGAGGGCTGGTTGAGGGCGAGCACCTCGGTGGTCTGCCGGGCCAGTTGCCGCAGGTAGTCCTCGATCGGGGTGGCGGTCTCCGCGAGCCATGCCGCCGCCTGCTCGACCGCCAGCGGCAGGTCGCCGACGGCCTCCGCCACCCGGGCGGCGTCCTCGGCGGCCAGTCCCCCGTCGGTGCGCCGGGTCAGGTGCTCGATGCTCTCCTCGCGCAGGAAGACGTCGATCTGCTCGGACGCGCCGTGCTGCGACCAGGTCTGGTTGCGGGAGGTGACGAGGATGTGGCCGCCGCCGCCCTTGGGGAAGTAACGTGCCAGCTGGGCCGGGTCGTCGGCGTTGTCGAAGACCAGGATCCAGCGTTTGCTCGGCAGCCCGCGCGACAGCCGGTGCACGGCCTCCTGGCAGGCCAGCGTGATGTCCTCGCCGCCGGGCGCGCCGATCAGGGCGCCGAGTTCGGCGAGTGAGGCGACGACGTCGTCGACGTGCTCGGCGGACGTCCACCACACCAGGTCGTAGTCGGCCATGAAGCGGTGCACGTACTCGGTGGCGAGCTGGGTCTTGCCCACTCCGCCGAGCCCGAACAGCGCCTGTGGCTGCGGCGGTCCGGAGGTGCCGCCGAGCTGGTCGCGGACGCGTTCCAGGATCATGTTGCGCCCGGTGAAGGTGGTGTTGCGCTGCGGCGCGTTCCAGATCGCCGGCGTGTTGCCGGGGAAGCGGGGGGCCATGGGCGCGGACTCGACCGGCAGCAGGGGCAGTTCCAGGGCGCGCAGCAGGGCGGCCACGCACTGCGCCTCGTCGAGCCGGTGCAGGTCGACGAACGACTCCGGGAGCTGCTGCACCTCGTCGACCCGCAGCGCGACCACCGGGGGCCGGGCGGCGTTCGCGGAGGGATCGGTGAGGGCCCGCCAGACGGAGTCGGCGTAGCGGGTCTTCTCGAAGGCCTTCGACAGCAGCACCAGGGTGCGGGCGGCCGGGTCGGCCGGGCCGGCCGGGCCGGCGGAGATGTCGTGCAGGGTGACCTCGCAGCCGGCCCGCCTGAGCAGGTACCTGACCCAGTCGGCCCACGTCCGGTTCTCCGCGGCGTACGTCACCAGGAAGGCGGCCGCACTGGTCGGCGGCCGGCGCCTGAGGTAGGCGTCGCGGCAGCGCAGCCGCACCGCCTCGGGAATCGGCGGCAGCGAGGTGACCTCGCGGTCGGAGATGACGGCGGTCAGCCGTTCGAAGGCGGACAGCAGCGAGTTGGCGATGCCGCTCTCGTCGCCGACGGTGGCGAGGGTCTCCTCGTAGGCGTAGTACGGCCGGTAGGGGATCTCCACGTTGCCCCAGTAGGCGCTGAGCTCCTGGGGGGTCAGCGCCTGGCCGTCGATCCCCTTGGGCAGTCCCTCGAACCGCATCCGGGCCAGCGCCCGTCCCGCGTCGACCTTCTCCTTCTCGCCCTCGTCGATGCGCATCGGCACCGGCAGCACCCGGATGCGGCGCGGCCAGTAGCCCTCCTCGATGCTGCGGGCCACCGCCGCGGCGCCCTCCAGCGCCTGGTCGCTCAGCGTGAAGCAGTCCACCAGCACGTCCGGCATCTGCATGGTGCAGATGTCCGCGTTGTCCGACAGACCGGTGCGACTGTCGATCAGGACGTAGTCGTACGTCGTCTTCATGTCGGCGCGCAGCGCGTTGAGGAACTTCCCGCCGCCCAGGCGCTCGTAGAAGTTGTCCCACTCGAAGGAGGTCACCCTCGTCGAGTACGCCCGGTCCTGGCGGCCCGCGGAGAGGAAGTCCAGCGAACCGCCGTCCGGGAAGCGCAGGTCGAAGCGTTCGGGGCGGATGGAGAGGGCGTGCTGTTCGACCTGCGCGTAGGGCAGGTGCCAGTCGTCGGGGCGCTCGGGGGTGCCCGTGGTCGCGGCCCAGGCGTAGTCCTCGATGATGTTGATGACGCCCGAGGTGGCCGCCAGCGCCTCGGGGTCCAGGAACGGGTGGAAGAAACGGTGCAGGCCGGGGGCTTCGAGGTCCCAGTCGACGGCCAGGACGCGCTTTCCGTTGGCGGCCAGGATCCAGGCCGTGTTGGCCAGGGCCATGGTGCGCCCGGTGCCGCCCTTGTACGAGTAGAAGGTGATGATGCGTCCGTCCCGCGCGGCCGTCATGCTTCTCCTCCGGTGTCGGGTCCGCCTGCCGGGTCCGGCGGCTGGATGGGGCCCATCAGGCGGGGCCTGGGTACGTGCGGGCCGGGCGGTGGATGGGCCTCGGCGTGCTTGAGGTACTGCCGGGTGGTGTGCGCCACGACGGCCGGGAGCACGTCGGTGAAGACCTTCAGGGTGGGCACACCGTTGACCGCGATCCGGCTGTTGGTGCGTCTGCCGCGCTCCAGGATCAGCGGCAGGGTGCGTTCGAGTTCGGCGGTCAGCCGCCTGCCCTCCTCGCCGTGGCACTGCAGGTCGGCGCGGTTCCACGGCACGATGGCGCTGACCCAGGGGAGCGAGGTGCGGTCGAACGCCTCGAGCCGGCTCCGCCGTTCGCGGTCGGTGAGCGCCCAGCGGTCCACCAGGAGGATGCCCGGGCGGCCCGCCGCCTTGCCCTCCTGGCCCGCGTCGGCCTCCCCGGGGCCGTGGATGTCCTCGTCGTCGAAGGAGGAGACGGTGATCCGGTAGTCCAGCGAGCGGATCAGCTCCTGGGCGAGCACGGGCAGCGGCCGTGTCGACTCCGAGTGGTACGGGTTCCAGTCCTGCGGGTCGTCGCCGTACGGGCCGGCGTTCCGGTGCTCCGGGATGGTGTCCCGGGTGGGCGCGGCCACCGTCAGGTGGATGTGCCGGGGTCCCTCGCCGCGCGGCCGGAACGCGCTCGGCGTGTGCTCGTAGTCACGGGGACGGCTGGGCGGCAGCGAGGTCTGCTCGGCGACCTGGACGATCCGCTGGGCGAGCGTGAGCACGGTCTCCTCGTACTCGTCCCGCAGCCGGCTGAGCTTGATCAGCCCGTAGATGCCGTTGGTCGCGTACCGCTCGCCGAAGGTGGCGTGGTCGAGGTGCAGGTGCCGTACGGAGTCCGGCAGTTGGGCGAAGTCGACGCGGGTCCACAGCGCGGGCACGATGGCGGAGGCCTCCATGCCGTCGACGGCCTTGACGTGCACCTGCCGCTCGTGGAACGCGTACCACTCCCGGCCGCACATCTCGCTGGTGAAGTAGCGCCGGGAGAGCAGCGGTACGAACACCCGGCAGCGGGCGAGGTTCTCGCTGAGCTTCTGCGGCCAGCCGTCGCCGGAGCTCATCTCCCGGTCCATGAAGCCGACGGACGCACCGGCGGGCAGGTCGGTGAGCGCCATGATGTGGTCGCACAGGTCCTGGTACAGCACGTGCACCCAGTGGTCGGGATCGCCGCCACCGGGCCCCACGCGCGGTGTGTGGGCATAGCTGAGGAAGAAATAGGGCTGGTCGTCCGGAGCCCTCCCCCGTTCCCTTCCGGGTACCTCCAACACGCCCCCCTGCCCGCTGTCACACCCGCGCCCGCGCGGTCACCCGACCGGAGTCAACAATGTGCCTGACGACCGCCCCGTGCGGGCCGCTTGTTTCACGCCAATCGATGAGCGACATCTGGACAGTTGACTCACTGCGTCGTCGACGGCGGGCCGCATCCGGAAGAGCACGACCGCTCGTCCCGACCATTCCCGCCGTACGAGGAGATCACTCGGCAGCCGCTGCCCGACGTCCGCGAAGTCACCGTCGTCCAGGGCCGCGTCCTCGTACGAGATCCAGTTGCCCCTGTTTCCGGTCACGCACCGGTAGGTGCGCCGGGGCGGGGGCGGGGTCGTCCGGTACTCGGCGAGATGGAACGCGCTGCACGCCTCGAACCCCACGCGCAGCAGCAGGACCTGGGCGTCCGCCCCGTACAGCCGGGCCAGCGGGGAGCGCTCTCCGAGGTGGCAGTGCGGATGGTGCTCGTCGAGCAACTCGGCCGCCCGCGGCCCGAGTCCGGCCAGCGAGGTCTGCGGATGGGCGCTGCGCACCGCACCGGGCGTGGTCCGTACGCACTCGGCGAGGGCGCCCATCGTCGGGCAGGGCGTGGCATGCGGCTCGAAGGGGGGCATCGCCTCCCTGAACGCGCGCACCTCCTGCTCGTCCAGGCCCTCGATGAGGGCCTGGTGGGCGCGGGAGGTGTCGGAGTTCTCCGGGGTGAAGGCGGGCGCGACGAGAGTGCCGTCGGGACCGAGCGCGGCGAGCAGCGCGTCACGCACCCGCTCGGGGGCCGTGCCGGTCCCGCGGAGCGAGGCGTGCACCATGAGGACACCGCCGCGGCGAATGCCCAGCTCACCGAGGGTGGTACAGAGTTCCCGGGCCTCAGACACACCGGCCGCCCATCCGCACGGCGGCCCCGTCCGCGCGCGCCTCGGCCACCAGGACGGCACCGGGCCCGGTCAGGGTACCGCCGGGCGGGACGGGTGCTACGGGAGCGTCGGCGCGGTCGCTGTACAACTCCCCCGCAAATGCGCTGAGTTCCCCGGCCCCGGCATGCCGGTCGCCCGTCCGCGCCGCCCACTCCGCACGCGCCTCGGCCACCAGAACGGCACCGGTCTCGGTCAGGTCGTCCGCGGATGGACCGGACAGCTCTGTCAGGGCCTGCCCCGCCCGCTCCAGCGCCCGGGCGGCCTCGCGCGTTCCGGGGCCGTGGTACGCGGCGTCGCCGAGCGCCTCGACGGCCTCGGTGAGCAGGCGGCCGGCCCGGGTGCCCGGTACGTTCAGGTCCGTCGTCTCCCGCAGAGCGGCCAGCCGGGCACGTCGGCCCAGACGTGGCAACTCGCGTGCGATCTCGGTGGGTTCGGCGTCAAGGGCCACTCCCGGGGCACCGATCCGGTCGGTGTCCAGCCGTACTCCGGCGCCGGCGGCGAGCGGGGTGACGACGTCGGCGTGCGGGGCGTTGAGGTCGCCCGGCCCGCCGGGGTCGCGCCCGGCCAGGAGCCGGTGGGCGGTGCGCAGCCGCTCCCCGAACGCGGCCAGGGCCGGCGGGTCCAGCGGATCGGTGACGGCGGCGTCGTAGCGGGCACGCCAGGGGTCGGCGTCGTCGATGAGCAGCGGCTCCGGGCCGCCCACGTCCACGGAGGTCAGCGACCGCCACCGGGAGGGGTGTTCATCGTCGCTCACCGCGAGACCGGTGCCGTCGGACATGCGGACGGCGAATCCCCGGGCGTGCACCGTGACCTCGACGCGCCCCGGGCCGGGCAGGGTCAGCGTGCCGAGCGTCGGCAGGTGCAGTGCCGGATCGGGGTGGGCCCAGGACAGGCGCAGGGGCACGCGGGCGTGGACGGCCACGGCCACCGCGGTGGCGGCGAGGCGGGCGGTGATGACAAGGTCGGGCGCGGTGTGCCGCAGCGAGGCGCGCAGGTGGCTGTGGGACAGGACCCTCTCGAGGTGGGCGGCGGTGTCGTCGGCGGCGTCCAGCCGGAGCAGGGCCTGCCAGGCCTCGTCCCAGTCCGGTTGTCCGGCCAGCCGTTCGGCCGCGTGGACGAGCAGGTCGCGGTCCTGTCTGAGCCGGGCGAACCGCAGCTCGCCGGCGTCGCGGACGCCTGGGGACAGGGCGCGTTCGGTGATCCGCTCCGCGATGCCCTCGATGAGGGCGCGCAGGTCGGCACAGAAGACCGAGGGATTGTCGAACATACGCTCGCTGCTGTAGCGGTGCGCGTAGAGTCCGCCGCCGCAGGACTCCACGACCGGGCAGCGCCGGCACGTCTCGGCGACGCCCTGAATGCCGAGCCGGCGGGCCTGTACACCGGGGTGCCGGGAGACCTCCTCGAAGCCATGGCGGAAGACGTCGTATCCGGTGGCGGGGGCGCCGTCGTAGGCGGTCTTGAGGGAGTCGGCCTGCTCGAAGGTCCCGTCCGTCTCCACGACCGCCAGGTCGGACGGCGCGAGCCCCATGGCCTCGGTCAGGCTGGGCCCGCCGCGCAGCGTGCTCAGCACCGAGTCGAAGGTCCTGACCGGCACCTTCCGGCCCTGTTCCTGCCAGCGGTCGAAGATCGCCAGCAGCCAGTCGGCGTACGGGACCGGGGAGCCGGAGGAGCCGCGAGGCGGCGGGTTGTCCCAGGTGGAGTGGGGCAGGAGGTAGTCGATCCGGGGCGGGTCCAGCGCGGTGAGCGCGTCGTGGACGGCGACGGGGTCGTTGGCCACGTCCACCGTGCACAGCAGTCCGCCGAACAGGTGGCGGTACTCGGGCTCGCGCAGCAGGCCGACGGCGCGCAGGACGCGGTCGTAGCTGCTGCGGCCACGGCGGTCGAGGCGGTGCCGGTCGTTGGCAATGCGGTCGCCGTCGAGCGAGATTCCCACGCGGACGCCGAATTCCCTGAACACATCGAGGTGACGTCTGCTCAGCTGTACGCCGTTGGTGTGGATGCCCAGGTCGAGTGCGCCGACCGCGCCCACCGTGGCACTGAGTTCGGCGCAGATGGCACGGATCCGGGCAGGTCCCGCGAGAAGGGGTTCGCCTCCGTGGAGGATCACGGTGACCGACTCCGGTCGGCGTAACCGGGCGTAGTCCGCGAGCCGACGCGCGACCTGCGCGACCGTCTCGTGGGCGATGACGACGGGCCGCGCCTTCCAGCTCCTGTCCGCGTGCTCGTAGACGTAGCAGTGGTCGCACGCCAGATCACAACGACTGTGGATCTTGAGTACGAGTTGCTGGAGTGGAATGTCCGCGGGGTCGCTCATGGGCGAGAGGCTATCGCGAACAGCCACCCCAACCGCCCTACCCTACCGCCAATTTCCCTGCTGTCACCAGAGATTGACCGACAAGGGTTACGCCAACGGGTGGAGGGAGAAGGAGCGGGCCGCGTCCGGTGTGGTGTCGGGCGCGGCCCGCCGTGCGTCGCGTGAGTCCGGAGCGCTTCGTGTGGGTTCAGAGCGCGGAGTTGAACGTGACCGGCTTCGCGGGACGTCGGCCCGCGGCTTGCGTGACCCGGGCGGCCGTCCTGGCGGCGTCGCGGGGGTCGATCGCCGCCAGCGGGGTGAGCCGTCGGTGCGGCGCGGGACCGGCGGCCGGTCCACTCTCGGCGATCACCTGTGCGTTCATCGTGCTGTTGTCTCCTTCCGGGGAACCGGCTTGTCCCCGGCCCCAACAGGACCAGAGGTCCGGTGCCGTGGTCCTTGGCCGGACCACCGAGAAAGGGACAGCGCGGGTTTAGGCGGACGATACCTCAGGCTCGGGCCCGCAGGATGGCCTTGCGGGCCGTTCGCCTCCGTCCATACTCTGAACCTTCGGGGTGAGCGACGACTTCGGGGGGGTCGATGAGCACCGCTGTTCCGGGTCCCAGCACGACGTTGACCGACCGTGACCTGCCGCCCCTGTTCCGCGCAAGTGATCAGTGGGCGATCGCCCGTCAGAGTGAGTCCTTCCGCGCCGTCCGTACGCAGCTGGTCGTCCTGCTGCTCGGCACCGCGGCCGCCATGCTGGCGGAACGCCTCGACAGCCACGTCCCCGCGGCCTTCGCCGCGGTGCTGTACGCGCTGAGCATCGCCATGGGCCTGCACACCTCCCGGCGCCGCGCCCGCGCCCGCTGGCAGGCGCACCGGGCCGTCGCCGAACTGTCGAAGTCCCTGGCCTGGCAGTACATGGTGCACGGCGGTCCCTTCCACTCCCGGGCGCCCCACCCCGACGCGCTGTTCGCCGAGCGCCTGGAGGAGCGGCTGCGGGAGTTGCGCAAGGTCGGCTGGCAGGACACGCGCAACGGGGCCGGGACCCGGGGCACGGGGCAGATCACCCCGGCCATGCGGGCGGTACGGGCCAAACCCTTCGACGTACGCCGGGACATCTATCTGCGCGACCGGCTCCTGGAGCAGCACGCCTGGTACAAGCGCCGTGCCGCCCAGGCCCACCGGGCGGCCATGCACTGGTCGTCCGTCACGGCCCTGCTGACCCTGCTCGCCCTGGCCGCGGCCGTGCTGCGGGCCGCCGGCGTGATCGGGGGCTGGGACCTGACCGGCCTGTTCAGCGCGGCCGCGGCGGCGGGCGTGGCCTGGCAGGAGGTACGGCGGCACCGGCCGCTCACCTACGCGCACTCGCTCGTCGAGCAGGACCTGGACACCCTGCGGGTGGCGATGACCACCACGGTGACCGAGGACGGCTGGGCCGAGGCGGTGGCCGAGGCGGAACGGCTGGTGTCCCCGCAGCACTCGGACTGGCTGGGCGCGTTCGGTGGGTGACGGGGCATCAGCGGGAGCGGGCGCCGCGTCAGTCGCGCCGTACGCCCGGCTCCCACAGCACCGTCACCGGAAGACCCGTCCGCCGTGCGTACGCCACCACGTCCCCGGTGCCGCCCAGGCCGCGGGCCGGACGGCCGTCCCAGACCGCGACCAGCCGGTCGGCGTGGTCGACGATCCAGCGGCCGGCCGCGTAGTACGCCTCCTCGTGCGTCGCCTCGGCGGGCAGCTCGACCCGGGCCGCGCAGACCCCCAGGAGGCGGCGGTAGGCGGCCCGGGCGGCGGCGTCACCCAGGTGGGCCTCGTAGTCCATGCCGGGGATCACGGCCGTCACCGGGATCCCGCCGGACAGGGCGATGTCGGCGAAGAGCTGGTCGGCGCCGGCCGCGAGGCTGGTGAGCGCCTCCAGGCTCCCGCCGCCGCTGAGCTGCCGGCGCATGCCGGAGCGCACCGAGGGCAGCAGGGCGGCCGGGATCGAGCGGTGCCCGGTGACGCCGATCCGGGTGACGCCGGTGCGGCGGGCCAGGGGCCAGGCGGCACCGGGTCCGGGGGCTGCGTCCCCTGCCACGGGCCCGATTCCGGTCACGGTACGTCCCCTCCCGCTCGCCGTCGGCGGGAACCACCCTAAATCCTGCCGCCGAGTCCCCGCCGCACCGGAGGTGTCAGGGCTTGCGGCCGACGCCGCACCACATCGGAAGCGGGCACGGCGGTGTCGGCGTCGGGGTGCCACTCGGTGAGCTGGACGACCCCGGGCTCCAGCAGCTCGGTGCCCTCGAAGAAACGGGTGACCCGCTCGTGCGGGCGCGGGGTCGCACCGGCGTGTTCGCCGGCCCGCTCGTTGTGGAGGCGCACGGACTTTGCGACTTCCTCGGCGGTGATGTCCGAGGCCGGGTGGGAGATGACGAGGTGGCTGCCGGAGGGGAGTCCGTCCCCTCCGAGCCAGGCGTTGTGGACCCGGGCCGGGTGTGCCACGGAAGAGTCGATCGGCGCCATGCCGCCGGCCGGCCGTTCGCTCACAGCGCTGGATTCCCCTGCCGTCATCGGTTGTTGAGGCGCAGACCGGCCCACGCTGCACCGGCGACACGGCTGACGCCCGGGGAAGCCGACCCGCCTCGAGGCTGTCACCGCGTCCCGCCCCGGGGCTGGGTGCACGGG
>NZ_POTZ01000018.1 GCF_003236365.1 Streptomyces sp. NTH33 | reverse complement strand
GGTGCCGCGCCCTGGTCCCCCGTGGCCGATGCGACGACCACCAGCGCATCCCGTGGGCAGGACGCGACGACAAGGCCAGCAGGTACGGCATCAGCTCCGGCAGATGGCGCACGCTCAAGCGACGCGTCACCGCCCGCGACAACGGCTGCTGCTACCGCTGCGGCATCGAGCAGCCCGACCGCGAGGACGATCCCGACGGCGAGCACCAGCACCAGCTCGACCACATCAGACCGATCAGCGAGGGCGGAGCAGCCGAGGACCTCGACAACCTCGGACTCATCTGCCAGCCGTGCCACCTCGTCAAGAGCAAGGAAGAGGCCGCGCGTGCCAACAGGGCACGCCGCAAGGCCCGCTGACCCACTGGAGGACCACATGGCAGCGCATGAGCCCCCGCAGGCCTCCCAGCAGGCCGTCCAGAGCCTTCCGGAGGCTTCCCGCGGGCCGATCACGGCTCTCGTGGCCGCCGAGCTGGCCGACGAGCTGATCGCAACGGCCAACGCAGACCGTCACGCCTTCACCTGCGGAGACACCGTTGACCAGGTGGCCGCATGGCTCCGAGGCCACCGTGCCCCCAGCGCCCTCCCGGGGGAAGGGGAGTCTGGATCGCTGGACTGATCGTCTGGGGGCCCGGCGCCGTCAGTGCGGCACACACACGCTCAGAATTGTGAACTCGAAACCGGGGAAGTGACGCAGCGTCACCAGGGAAACCGCAGGTCAGGGGGTTGACATGGGGCGCACCGCGAAGCCCGCCGGGCTGAAGTTGCTGATGGGCAGGGCCGAGGGCCGCGACTCCGGGGGCCGCCCGGTCAACCCGGGGCCGGCCTTCCGACGGATCCCGCCGAAGGCCCCGACGTGGCTGTCGCGAGAGGCGGCCGCCGAGTGGCGGCGAGTCGCCCCCGGGCTCCAGCGCCTGGACCTCCTGAAGGAGGAGGACCGGGCGATGCTCGCCGCCTACTGCGAGACCTGGTCCGTGTTCGTCACCGCGACCCGCGATGTCACGGCGAAGGGGCTGACCGTCAAGCAGGTGACGACCAGGCCGGACGGGTCGACCAGCGAGAAGACGATCGCGAACCCGTCCGTGGCCATCGCGCGCAACGCCGGCCGCGAGCTGCGCGGGTTCGCGGCCCAGTTCGGCCTGAGCCCGTCCACCGAGCAGGCCCTGAGCAGGGGGGCCGACGATGGCGACGAGGACGACAACCCGTTCGCGTAAGCGGGCCGAGGCCGAGCCGGACACTCCCGTCCCCGGCGCGTACCTGGACGATGCCGAGCTGGAGCGCCTGAAGCTCTCGCCGGAGGTCGGCTGGTACCTCGTCTCCCGGGGCATCGCCCTGCCGGACTGCCCGCCGCTGATCAAGACCCCCGAGCCCCGCAACGTGCCCGGGGCCCGGTTCGACGCCGAGCGCGTCGACAAGGTCATCAAGTCGTTCTCCCTGCTGCGCCACACCAAGGGTCAGTGGGCCGGCCGTCCGCTCGTGCCCGACCCGTGGCAGGTCGCCTGGATCATCGCCCCCGTCTTCGGGTGGGTCGCGTGGGACGACGACGCCGGCATGTACGTCCGGATCATCTCCGAGCTGTACGTCGACGTCCCCCGGAAGAACGGCAAGTCGACGCTCTCGGGCGGCATCGCCATCTACATGACGTGCGCGGACGGCGAGCCCGGCGCCGAGGTCGTCGCCGCGGCGACGACGAAGGCCCAGGCCGGGTTCGTCTTCACGCCGATCAAGCAGCTCGCCGAGCGGGCGCCCAAGCTCAAGGGGCACGTCAAGGCGTACCAGGGCAAGATCATTCACCCGAAGACCGACAGCTACTTCGAGGTGATCGCGAACGCGGCGGACGCCCAGCACGGCGCGAACCTCCACGCCGGGATCATCGACGAGCTGCACGTCCACAAGAGCCCGGACCTGGTCGAGGTCATCGAGTCCGGTACCGGCTCGAGGCGGCAGCCCCTGATCGTCATCATCACCACGGCGGACAGCGGCAAGCCCGAGACGATCTACAACCGCAAGCGCACGCGCATCGAGCAGCTGGCGCGCGGCGTGCTCGAGGACCCGTCCGTGTACGGCGTGGTGTTCGCCGTGCCGAAGGACGCCGACCCGTTCGTCGAGTCGACGTGGCGGGCGGCCAACCCCGGCTTCGGGGTGTCGCCGACCCGGGCCTACCTCGCCCGCAAGGCGAGGGCCGCCCAGCAGTCGCCGGCCGACCTGGCCTCCTTCCAGCGCCTGCACCTGGGGATCAGGACCAAGCAGGTCACCAAGTTCCTGGACCTGGACGCCTGGCGCGCGAACCAGGCCCTGGTCGACGAGGTGACGCTGCGCGGCCGCGAGGCGTACGGCGGCCTGGACCTCGCCAGCGTCAGCGACCTGAACGCGCTGGCGTGGCTGTTCCCGGACGACGAGCACGGCGGCCTGGACCTGCTGCTGCGGTTCTGGACGCCCGAGGACAACCTCAAGGCGCTGGACAAGCGGACCGCCGGCGCGGCCTCCCGGTGGGTCGCCGAGGGCTGGCTGAAGACCACCCCGGGCAACGTCACCGACTACGACGCCATCGGCGACGTTGTGCGCCGGGACCTCGACCAGTTCGACGTCAAGAGCCTCGGGTTCGACCGCTGGGGGTCGACGTCGCTCACCAACGACCTCGAGGGCGAGCGGGCGCCGATGGTCGGTGTCGGCCAGGGCTACAAGACCATGAGCCCGGCACTGAAGGCCGTCAAGCGGCTGCTGCTGCAGGGCGAGCGGCAGGTGCGGCAGGGTGGCCGGCCCATGCTGCGGCACGAGGGCAACCCCGTCATGACGTGGATGATCGACAACCTCGCCGTGCAGATGGACGCCTCCGGCAACGTCAAGCCCGACCGGGCCAGCAGCGCGGACAAGATCGACGGGGTCAGCGCAGTGTGTGACGCCATGTCCGAGGTCCTCGCCCGCCCGCCCAAGCGCGTGTCCGCCTACGAGGACGCCGACTTCGAAGCGATCTGATCTGAAGGGGGTGGGCGCATGCGCTGGTGGCCGCGCCGCCGCAAGACTGCCTCCGGGCAGGTCATCGACCAGGACGGGGTGCCCGTGCTCGCCAAGGCCGCCGAGCAGTTCAGCGACCTGTCGCAGCTGGGCGGCTACCTGGCCGCCAACGGGATCCGCGTGGTGGACCCTGGGGTGCCGCTGTCGAACTACGCCGACACCGCGGCGGCCGCGCGCGTGTGGGAGACCCAGCCGTCCGTGCGGAAGGTCGTCGACTACATCGCCCGGCAGCTGTGCACGATCCCCTGGCACGTGTACGAGCGGGTCTCCGACACGGACCGGCGGCGGGTGACGGATCATCCGCTCGCGCAGCTGCTCGCGCAGCCGGCGCCGATGCGGTCTCCGGCCCGGCTGTGGCACGCGACGCTGGTGGACTGGCTGATCTACGACCGGTGGTGCCAGCAGATCCTCCCCAGCGCCGACACGTCCTCCGGGTTCGAGCTGCGGCGCAAGCCCGCCCGCAGGTTCCACGTCTTGGCCGACGATGACGACCAGGCGGACGCCCTGTACCTGATCTCATCCCGGGGGCCGGCCGAAGTGGTGCGGCTGCCCGCGCCGTACCTGTACGACCACGGGTATGCCACGGTCGGCGCGGACGGCACGTCGCCGATGCTGACGCTTCGGCAGATCCTCGCCGAGCAGGCCGAGGCGGTGGAGTGGCGGCGGTCGGTGTGGCGCAATGGTGCCCGGGTCCCGGCCGTGATCGAGCGGCCTGTCGATGCACCGGCGTGGTCCGCCACGGCGAAGCAGCGGTTCATCGCCGCGTTCAACGCCTTCATCGGCAGGGCCGGGCAGGCCGGCGGAACGCCGATCCTCGAGGACGGCATGACGCTCAAGACGGTCAACGCCTTCAACCCGCAGGAGACGCAGGACATCGAGGGCCGCAAGCTCACCGATGCCGAGGTCGCCTCGGCGTACCACATCGCACCGGAGCTGGTCGGCGCCCGCGAGGGCACCTTCAGCAACATCGACGCCTTCCGGCAGATGCTGTTCACGATCAGCCTCGGCCCGTATGTGACGCAGTGGCAGGACGTCCTCAACAGCATGCTGGTACCGCTGATCGCCCCCGGCTCCAACCTCTACGTCGAGGCGAACCTGGAAGCCAAGCTGCGCGGCAGCTTCACCGAGCAGGCCGCGCTGCTGCAGACAGCCGTGGGCGCCCCGTACATGCTGCGCAGCGAAGCCCGCGCGGTACAGAACCTGCCCCACGTCGACGGCACGGACGAGCTGGTGACGCCGCTGAACGTGGTTGTCGGCGGACTCGCCTCGCCGCGGGACACGGCGCCGGACAGCCTCCCAAAAGGTCGGGGCCGCCCCGCGTGAAGGGGCGGCCGGATGACCTGGGCACGTTCGAGACGGAGCGGGACGCCTACGCGGCGGCGCTGACCGAGTGGGCGCAGCGCCAGGCCGACGCCCTGCTGGACCGCGCGGACGCGAAGGCGGATGGGCCGCCGGACTTCTACGACCTGTGGGCCGCGCAGTCGCCGGAGCGGCAGGCCCAGCTCGCCGCGCTGATGCTCTCCTACGGCTTCCGGCTGGCGCAGATCGGCGCCTGGTCGGTCCTCGGCGTCTGGAACCCGGACGCGGACGGCTGGTCGGCGGAGGTCATGGAGGCCTGGCTCGCCGCGGCCGCCGAGACGCACGCCGCCCAGTACGAGCAGGCCGCCTACACCACGGCCACCGCCGCCGTCCGCGAGGAAGGCGACTGGCGGGAGAACCTGCGCGAGGGGCTGAACTCCTGGGTGGTGTCCGCCGGGGTGCGCGCGGTCACCGCCGCCACGGAGGCCCGCAGCTTCGGCTCGCATGATGCGGCCGGCGCCTCCGGGCTGACGCACAAGGTGTGGCGGACCGGGTCGAGCCCGCGGCCGGAGCACGCCCGCCTGAATGGCGACTCGGTGGAGCTGGGCCAGACGTTCGCCAACGGGCTGCGCTGGCCCGGCGACTCCAACGGCCGGGCTGACGAGACCGCGGGATGCAACTGCCGCCTGGACTACACACGAGAGGGGGGCTGACCCATGAAGCCCACGGTCGGGCGCATCGTTCACTACGTCAGCTACGGCACCCCCGGCGGCGAGTACACCTCGCAGTGCCGGGCGGCCATCATCACGGGCGTGCATCCCAGCGAAGGGGAAGGCAGTCTCGCCAACTTCTCCGGACCGGAGACGGTCTCTCTGGCCGTCCTCAACCCGGAGGGGATGTTCTTCAACCAGGTCTGCCGTCACTCCGAGGGTGCCCAGACGGGCGGCACCTGGCACTGGCCCGAGCGAGAGGAGGGCTGACCGTGCCCCGCACCAAGGAAGCGCACGCCCGGATCAAGGCCGCTGGCCCCGCCGACGGGCTCCAGGAAGGCCAGTTCCGGGCCCTGGTCAGCGTGTTCGGCAACGAGGACAGCGTGGGCGACGTCATCGCCCCCGGCGCGTTCGCCCAGGTCCTCGCCGAGTGGAAGGCGAGCGGCGACCCCATCCCGGTCATCTGGGCGCACAAGTGGGGCGACCCGTTCGCCCACATCGGCTCGGTGCTGGAGGCCACGGAGACGGCCGACGGCCTGGAAGTGCTCGCGCAGATCGAGGACATGGACACCAACCCGACCGCGCGCCACGTGCACGGCCTGCTGAAGGGCCGCCGCATCAAGCAGTTCAGCTTCGCCTACGACGTCGGAGAGGGCGGCTGGGTCGACACCGACGACCTCGCCAACCATCCGTGGGGCGAGTACTACGAGATCCGGAAGTTCTCCGCCCTGTACGAGGTGGGGCCGTGCCTGGTCGGCGCGAACCAGCAGACCGAGCTGCTCGCCGCCAAGGCCGCCGAGATCGTCCGCGGCGTGAAAGAGGGCAGGGTGCTGGCGGGCGCGCACTACGACCGTCTCGTCTCCGCCCACCAGGCCATCGGCGAGGTCCTCGCCGCGGCCGAACCCGAGAAGACTTTCCGGCCCCCCGCCAAGGCCGCGGGCCGGACCAATCCCGAGGAGACCGGCCACCGGCCGGCCGAGACGCCCGCCGCCGCCCCCGAGGCGCCCGCGAAGTCGTCCGGTCCGTCGCTCGCCCAGGTAGCCGCGTGGGTCACCGCACAAGAGATGACCATGAGGAGAACACTGTGACGCTGCGCGAGAAGCTCCAAGCGCTGCTGAAGGAAGCGGCGGACATCGTCGCCAAGGCGGCCGAGGAGGACGGCCGCGACTTCACCGACGACGAGGTGAAGCGGATCAACGAGATCAAGACCGAGGCGGAGGAGGTCGAGGCCAAGGTCAAGGCCGCCGACGAGGCGCAGGCCGCGGCCGCCGCGATGGCGGGCAAGGTCGCCGAC
Source organism: Streptomyces sp. NTH33 (assembly GCF_003236365.1). Classification (GTDB taxonomy): domain Bacteria; phylum Actinomycetota; class Actinomycetes; order Streptomycetales; family Streptomycetaceae; genus Streptomyces. Next base: position 26,560 of record NZ_POTZ01000018.1, on the reverse strand, counting down.
CGGCCGAAGCCTCAGCTGTCCGGGGTCAAGGACCGCCAGGAGGACGCCGATGCGCACACCTTCGGCGGCCGGTTCGTGAAGTCCGGCCTGTACGCCGAGTTCCGCAAGCAGCACCCGAGCGGCGTGGGCGAAGGCTCCCCGGTCGACATCGGGCGCGTTCAGGTCGGCTCCATGAAGGAGTGGCTGGCCAGCCGCAAGGCGACCGCGGCGCCGCTGCAGGTCGCCCTCGGGAACGTCCAGCCGGTCCGGATGCCGATGGTCGACCAGGTCGACCGCGACAACCTGACGATCCTGGACCTGATCAGCCGTGGCGAGACCGCCGGGAACTTCGAATACTTGCAGGTCACCGGGGTGACCCGGAACGCGGACGTCGTGGCAGACGAGATCCTGCCGGGCGACGCGAACGTGAAGCCCACGTCGACCATGCAGACGGAGCTGGCAGAGGCGAAGGTGTACACCTACGCCGACGGTTACGACGTCACCAACCAGCTCCTGTCCGACGCGCCCGCGCTGGCGTCGTATATGGACAACGAGCTGGGCTACTCGCTGGACTGGGTGGTCGAGGACAATCTCCTCAACGGCCCCGGCACGGGCGGGAAGCCGAAGGGCATCCTGTACACGACCGGTGTGCAGGAGCTGACCTACACCCCGGGTGCGGACGCCATGGCGCAGGTCAAGGCGATCCGGCGGGCCATCACCCGGATCACCACGCTGCCGGGCGGCAACGTCACCGCGGTGCTCATGAGCCCGGAGGACGACGAGGCGTGGGACCTGCTGCAGGACGCCAATGACAGGTTCTTCGGTCAGGGGCCGTTCGGTCAGGGGCCGTCCACGTCGTGGGGGCGCACGCGTGCGCTGTCGCAGCGGCTCGCCCCGGGCACGGTCATCCTCGGCGACTGGCGGCAGGTCGCCCTGCTCGACCGTGAGGGCCTGTCCGTGCTGGCGTTCAACCAGCACAAGGACTACGCGCAGAGGAACTTGACCTACGTGCGTGCGGAGCTGCGCGCGGCTCAGGTCATCTGGAAGCCGAACCGGCTGATCGTCGTCAAGCCCGACACCGCCGGCTAAGGAGGCAGGCAGTATGCCCGAGCACAAGATGGTCACCATCGGCGGCATCCGGGTGCGCGCCGAGGACGAGGCCCGCTACCGCGCCCGCACGGGCGAGAGTGCGGGCACGCCTGCGGGCCCGCTCACGCAGGCGCACGCGGACCCGCGCACGCAGGAGAAGCAGGACCCCGACACCGAGGACGCCCTGTTCGACCCGGCGGAGCACACCGTCCTTCAGGTGATCTCCCACCTGGCGGAGGCCGACGAGGCGGAGACGGCCCGGGTCCTGGACGTCGAGGCCGAGGGCGAGAAGCGCAAGGGGCTGCTGGAGCGCCGTGAGGAGTTCCTCGCCGAGGCCCGGCAGCGCGCGGCGGGCGGCAGCGGTGGCGGGGCCTGAGCCATACCTGGCCGACCCGCAGGACCTGGCCGTGCTGCTGAAGCTGCCGGCGGACGACGTGCGGCTGCTGGCCGCGCTGCGGGCCGCCACCCGCCGCTTCCGCGGCCAGGTCCGCCACCCCGTCAGCCTGGTCACCGACGACACAGTGTTCCTGGACGGCAGCGGGCGGGCAGTGCTGCGGCTGCCCGCGACGCCGGTCCTGAAGGTGCACACCGTCCTCGTCGACGACCAGGCCATCGAGGGCGTGCGGGTGCGGCGGCAGGCTGGGCTGCTGCTGCACCCGGACGGCTGCTGGCCGGAGTGGTCGGAGATCACCGTCACCTACGACCACGGCCAGGACCCGGTGCCCGGCGAGGTCGCCGAGGCGGTCATCGACCAGGCCCGGGCGATCTACCGGACGGATCCGGCGATCCAGCAGATCACCACCGGCACCGAGTCCGTCAGCTTCGCGGCCACCGCGGCGGTCGGCATCACCTCGCAGTGGGCGGCCGCCGTCGAGGCCCACCGCCTGAATCGGGGGGACGACGCCTGATGGTGCTGGACAATCCGCTGCGTCGGGACACCGTGACCGTCATCGACCGGGTGCTGGTCGGCGAGGACGACCGCGGCCACGACGTCTACGAGGACCGCGAGCGCGACGTCGACGACTGCAACGTGCAGCCCGTCAGCTCCGCCGAGGCCAACGACGGTAAGACGCAGGTCGTCACCCGGTGGCGGCTGGCCGGCCCGCCCGGCATGGGCCTGACCGCCCAATCGCGTGTGCGGTTCAGGGGGGTGCTGTACGAGGTCGACGGCGACCCGGGCGAGCACGGCAGCTTCGCCGGGCTGCTGGACCACACCGAGGCGTTCCTGAAGGTGGTGAGCGGCTGATGTCCGGCATCAGGTTCGAGTTCGACCCCAGGTGCCTGCCCAGGATCATGCAGTCCGAGCAGGTCCGCGGCGCGCTGAAGGCCCAGGCGGAGGAGATCGTGCCCCGCGCCAAGGCCATGGCGCGGGCAGAGATCGGGCCCGAGTTCGCCGACTCGATCGGCATTTCGGAGGAAGTCCGCCCGCGTGGCCGGCCGACCGCGAAGGTCATCGCGGACCGGGAGGACGCCGAGGCGCACGAGTACGGCGACAGCAACACCGAACGCCGGCGCGTCCTGGGTCGGGCGGCCCGCACCGGGGAGGGCTGATGTGGCCGGACATGGAGCTGGCCGTCATCAAGGGCGTGCGGGCCCGCCTGGGCGGCCCGCGCGTTACCGACGAGGTCCCGGCCAAGGTGGAGACGCTGGTGCCGGTCGTCGTCGTGCAGGTGGCGAACGGCGCGGACGACCACATCTCCGACACCGTCATCGTCGACGTGGAGTCCTTCGGCGCTGACCGGGCCGCTATGTGGGAGCTCGCCCGACGCTCCCACGCTGCCGTGCACGCGCTCGCCGCGACGATGGTCGGCGGTGTCGTCATCGACACCGTGGACACCGACCAGCGGCCTGTCCCAGTCGCCTACGGCAACCCCGGCGTGCGCCGGGCGATCGCCACCTACCGGCTCACCACCCGCGGCAGGACCGGACCCTGACGCGTAAGCAACCATCCTCGCCCCCACCTGTGCGGGGGCTTCGTCATGGAAGGAGCCCGGTATGCCCGCGGCCGACTTCACCACCCTCGCGGAGATGCGCCAGTCGCTGATCCGCAAGGCACTCAGGTACGCGATCTTCGCGGCGGACCCGGACACGCCCGCCGTGGCCTCGCCGTTCGACGAGGCCGGTGTGCTGCAGACCCTCCCGAACGGCTACCTGCCGGTCGGTTACACCACGGCCGACGGCGTGACGTTCTCCGGCGACCTGTCCACCTCCGACGTGGAGTCCGGGCAGTCCGCATCCCCGACCCGCTCGGACGTGGAGACCGACACCCAGACCGCGCAGTGGGTGCCGCAGGAGACCAACGCCGCGGCGGTCGCCCTGTACGAGAACCTGCCGCTGTCCGGCGCCGGCGCGCTGCCGGAGCTCGGTACGGCGACGTGGACCTGGTCCCGGCCGAAGACCCCGCCCACCAGGTACAGGCGGCTGGTGTTCATCGCCGAGGACCTCAACAAGGCGACCGGGAACCCGCTGTACATCGTCAGGCACTTCCCCAGCGCGCTGCGCTCCGGGCGTGAGGACGAGCAGTGGACGCGCACAGCGGAGATCTCCCGCGGCGTGACCTACCAGGCGTACATCGACGACGCACTCGGCACCGACTCCATCACGTGGATCGACGGACCCGGCTGGCGTGACTTCGCCCCGCCGGTGGCGGGCGGCGCGTGACCGCGTCCCGCAAACCGGCGCAGCGGCGGCGGACTGGGGTGAGCCCCGCCGCCGCTGCGCCTTCCCAGGCACACCCCAAGGCCACCCAGAAGCGAGACGAGACACCCATGAGCAAGCCCAACAAGAAGCGTTACGTCATGTCGCAGGTCCGGCAGCAGTTCAGCGAGGCTGTCGGCGGCGAGGACATCGAGGTCGAGCTGAACAACGGCGAGGTGCTGACCTTTCCTCATCCCTTGTTCGCCGACGACGAGTGGTCCAACCGGGTCGACGAGGCCGAGACGAACCGGGCCAAGGCCCACGCGATCCTCGGTGACGAGCAGTACGACAAGTTCGTGGCCGCCGGCCACCAGGACGCCGACGTGGCGCTGCTGTTCCTGGCCGTGCAGCAGGACATGCAGGGGCAGGTCAAGAAGCGCCCTACACGGTCCTAGACGTCCTCGGGCCGCACCCCGAGGCCGTCGAGGCCGACCTGATGCACCACTACTCCCCGCGGGATCCCGTGGAGGAGTACTGGCAAGGAAAGATCACGCTGCGCAAGCTGCGGGTGATGGTGGAAGGCCTGCCCCCTGACGGGGCCGTGGCCCGGGCGGCGGCAGGCCACCACTGGCAGCACACCGAGTTCATGCTGGCCGACCTGCTCGACCTGATGGCCCGGCTGCTGACCGACTTCCGCAACGCCAACCGGCCGGAGAAGGCCGCACCGCAGCCGTACCCGGAGCCGGTGTGGCGGCCCGGGCAGCCGTCGGAGAAGCAGCGGAAGAGACAGGCCCGCAAGGAGCACGCCGAGGCGCGTGCCGGATACCAGCGGATCGTCGCCCTGGCGACTCCCCAGCACGCCGAGAAGGGGTGATCGTATGCCCCGCGCGGGTGCTGTGTGGGTCGACGTCCTGCCCAACATGAGCAACTTCGGCCGCTCGCTGAACCAGCAGATCGGGGAGCCCGTCGCGCGGGCCTCCCGGTCTGCCGGCGAGGACGGCGGCGAGGGCCTCATGAAGGGCATGGCCGGGAAGATGGCGGCCGGCGCCCTCGCCGCCGGTGTGGCGGCGGGGGCCCTGATCGCCAAGGGCATCGGGGACTCCCTGGAGAGGCAGGCCGCCACCGGCAAGCTGAAGGGCCAGCTGGGCCTGTCCCCGCAGGAAGCTCAGAAGGCGGGGGCCGCGGCGGGCAAGCTGTACGCGGGCGCGGTCACCGAGTCCATCGAGGACGGGGCCGCCGCGGTGCGCGCCATCATGTCCGCCGGGCTGGCGCCGGAGAAGGCCACCACGAAGCCGCTGGCGAACCTGGCCACCAAGGCGCAGGACCTCGCGAGCCTGTTCGAGGTCGACATGCCGCAGGCCGCCAACGCCGCCGGGCAGGCGGTGAAGACCGGACTGGTGAAGAACGCGGACGAGGCGTTCGACGTGTTCACCCGCGGCTTCCAGGTCATGGGCCCGCGCGCCGACGACCTCATGGACACGTTCAACGAGTACGGCACCATCTTCCGGTCGATGGGCCTGGACGCGAAGACCGCCACCGGGCTGATCAGCCAGGGCATGAAGGCCGGCGCGAGGGACACCGACGTCGTCGCGGACGCGATCAAGGAGTTCACGATCGAGGCCGTCGCGGGCAGCGACAAGATCCGCGGCGGCTACAAGATGGTCGGCCTGGACGCCGACCAGATGTTCAAGATGATCGGGCAGGGCGGCGACTCTGCCCGTACCGCCTTCGACATGACGCTGGACGCCCTGCGCAATGTGAAGGACCCCATCGACCGCAACGCGGCCGCGGTCGAGCTCTTCGGTACCAAGGCCGAGGACCTTGGGCAGTCGTTGTACTCCTTGGATCCGTCCAAGGCGGCGGCCGACCTGGGCAAGGTCGGCGGCGCGGCGAAGCAGGCTGGGGACGACCTGCGTGACAACGCCGGCGTCTCCTTCGAGCAGTTCAAACGGCGGGCCCTGATGACCCTCGGGGACGTCGCCACCAAGCACGTGCTCCCGCCGCTCATGAGGTTCGGCAGCTTCCTGAACACTGACGTGCTGCCGCACGTGCGGACCATCACCACGTGGCTGGGCGACCACCTCGTCCCGGTGGTCCGCGGCACCGGCGACGCCATCAGCGGCACTGTCGGCTGGTTCCGGGAGTGGGGCATCTGGCTGACTCCGCTCGCCGTCCTCATCGGCGGCGTCACCCTGGCCATGTCCGCGAACGCCATCGCCACCAGCGTCGCCATGGGCGTAATGGGCGCCTACTCCATGGCCGTGCGCGGCGTCGCGGCGGTGACCAGAGTGTGGGCGGCCGCGCAGGCCCTCATGAACGCCGTGATGGCCCTCAACCCCTTCGTGCTGATCGCGATCGCCGTCGTCGCCCTCGGCGCCGCCCTGGTCATCGCCTATCAGAAGTCGGAGACGTTCCGGAACATCGTCCAGACCACCTGGACGATCATCGCGGACAGCGCGCTGTGGCTGTGGAACACCGTCCTCAAGCCCGTCTTCGACGCCCTGTCGCTGGTCTTCCGCGTCGTGGCCACGATCATCGTCACGGTCCTGCTGGTCGCTTTCAAGGCCTGGTGGACCGGGGTGAAGCTGTACTTCTCCATGGTCGCCGCCGTCGCCATGTGGCTGTGGAAGTCGGTGTTCAAGCCGGTCGTCGACGGCATCGTGTGGCTGTTCGGCCTGTGGTGGTCCGGGGTGAAGACGTACTTCGGCCTGGTCATGGCCGGAGTCCGCGCGCTGGGCGCTGGCGCCACGTGGCTGTGGAAGAACGCCTTCAAGCCGGTCGTCGACGGCATCGTCTCGCTCGCCCTGTGGCTCTACAACAAGGGCATCAAGCCCGCGGTGAACCTCGCCAAGACAGCGCTGACGCTGCTCGGTGACGCCGGCACGTGGCTGTGGAAGGAGGCGCTGGCGCCCGCCTTCCGCGGTATCGCCTCGGTCGCCACGTGGCTGTACGACAAGGGGCTGAAGCCGCCGATCAACAAGGGCAAGGAGATCGCCGGGCAGCTGGCGGACGCCTTCCGCACTGCGAAGGACACCATCGGCGAGCAGTTCGGCAAGCTGTCCGAGCTGGCGAAGAAACCCATCGGCTTCATCATCAACACTGTTTACAACCGGGGCATCGTCGGCACGTGGAACAAGGTCGCCGACGCCTTCGGGGCGCCCAGGCTGGACGAGTTCCACCCCGATGGCTTCGGCCGCGGTGGTGTGCTGGCGGGGCAGTCCTCATACAAGCAGGGAGACGACCAGCTCGTCCCCATGCGCAGGGGTGAGGGCGTGGCCGTGTCCGAGGCGATGCGTGACCCGTATGAGCGGGCCCGCCTGCTCGCGGTCAACAAGGCCGCCATGGCCGGCCGCAGCCTGCGCCCGTTCCAGGGCGAGGGGTTCGCCAAGGGCGGCATCTTCGGGTGGGTCGGCTCGGCGGCGTCCAAGACCGTCGACCTGGCCAAGTCGGGTGTGTCCTGGTTGAAGGACGGCATCAAGGCCTCGGCCGAGGCCGGACTGAACAAGGTCGTGCAGCCGCTCATCGACAAGATCTCCGGCTCGGCGTCGCTGTACCGGGACATGGTCACCGGCATCCCGAAACGCGTGATCAAGGCCATCCTGGGGTTCTCCGGAGAGGCCGACAAGAAGCTGGAGGCCGCCGGCATCGGCGGCAAGGGCTACAAGTCGGCCCTGTCGTGGGCGCGCACCCAGCACGGCAAGCCGTACCAGTGGGGCGGCAACGGCGACCCGTCGTGGGACTGCTCCGGGTTCATGAGCGCCATCGAGTCCGTCATCCGCGGGCAGAAGCCGCACCGCAGGTGGGCAACGATGGCGTTCTCCGGCGCGCAGGCCCCGCCCGGCTGGGTGCTGAACAAGCGCTCCCCGTTCATGATCGGCATCACCAACGCGGGCGTCGGGCACACGGCCGGAACGATCAACGGCACCAATGTGGAGAGCCGCGGTGGCGACGGCGTGGTGGTCGGGGCGCGTGCCCGCTCGTACCGCGATGCCCTGTTCACTCACCGGTATGGCTTCGCGGCCAAGGGCTACGCCGACGGCGGCAAGCCGCGCCCGGGCGAGGTCGCGTGGGTCGGCGAGCGTGGGCCCGAGTTGGTCCGGTTCGGCAGCGGCAGCGCGGAGGTGTACAACCACGTCGACTCCATGCGGATGTGGGAGGGCATCGGCGCCCGCGGTTTCGCCAAGGGCACCACGAAGGCCAAGAGCATCGCGGCGGCCGCGACGGCCAGGGTGAAGGCGGCCACGAAGGCCAACAAGGAAATCCCTGGGGACCTGAAGGCCTTCACCAAGTCCCTGACCGGGTCGGCGGCGGACATCGCCAAGGCTGCGAACGAGCTGGCGAAGGACCTGCGGGCGGCCGGTGGCTCCGGGAAGGTGCTGGCGGTCCGCGTCGCGGCGGTCTCGGCGAAGCTGCAGGTGATGGCCAAGCGGCGCGACGCCATCAGCGGCCGGATCGCGGAGGCCCGGCAGGCGGCGACCGACCAGGCGAAGACCGCCTCGGACTTCATGGGGCTGTCCAACCTGGCCGGCGCTGGCAGCATCAACGATGTCCTGTCCGGCATGGCCTCCCGGCAGGCCACCGTGAAGTCCTTCCAGGGGCAGATCGCTTCCCTGTCCAAGCGGGGCCTGTCCCAGGACCTCATCAGCCAGCTGGTGGCGATGGGCCCGGACAGTGAGCTGGCCGGGATGTTCTCCCGTGCCTCGCCCGGCCAGATCAAGCAGTTCAACGCCATGGCCAAGTCCGGGGCGAAGCTGTCGACGTCGTACGGGCGGACGATGGCGGACGCCATGTACGACGCCGGGAAGGCTTCCGCCAAGGGGTTCCTGACGGGGCTGCTGGCCGACGAGAAAGCCATCCAGGATGCGATGGCCAAGCTCGGCGCGGACGCCGTGAAGGCGATCCGCTCCAAGAAGGGCATCGACGCCCACTCGCCCTCGAGGAAGGGCGCGCAGGCCGGCGCCGACCTCGGCGCCGGTCTGGTGGCGGGCATGGTCGCGGCGGGCCCGGCGATCGAGTCGGCTGCCGCGCGGATGGGTGCGGCCGCGGTTCCGGCCGGAGTCGTCCCGGTCACCTCCGGCTCGAGCGGGCAGGCCGCCGCCGGCGGTCTGGACGGGCGGCCTCTGTATCTGGTGGTGGAGGACGGCACGGTGCTGCGCGCCTACGTGGACGACCGGGTCGACGGCGCTCTGGACGACGTGCGCCGCGCCAAGCGGTCTGGAAAGAAGGGATGAGCCCATGCCGATGATCGTGGACCTGTCGGCTCCGCAGATCACGCCGCCGGCCGTCATCACCAGCCCCGAGGGCTGGCTGACGGCGGTGGTCGACACCAAGTGGGCGGGCGTCTACCTGTCTGTGGACTACCTGGCCGGTCCGGCGCCCCTACCCGGAGCGGGCCAGGTGATGAAGGTTCGGATCACCCGGCAGGATCCGGGCGCGGCCGCGCCGGTCCCGGTCCGCTCGGGGGATCCGGCGTGGGCCGTGGAAGGCGCGGGGCCGGCCTACGACCACGAGGCGCCGCTGGGGGTGGCGGTCGTCTACACGGCCACCCCGTTGTACGCGGACGGCAGGTGGGGGCCGTCCACCTCGCTCGGCCTGGTGGTGCCCGCACCCAAGCCTGCGGAGACGAGGGACCTGTGGCTGAAGTCGCTGGACGAGCCGGGCCTGTCCATGCGGGTGATGCTCGGCTCGCCGGAGGGCACCACCAGCGACGGCCGGCAGGACACCGCCACCCGGTCGGGCAGTCCCTATACGGCGGTCGCCTACGATACGGCGGCCGCCCCGTCCGAGCAGGTCTCGGTGGACGTCCTCGCCGACCAGATCGAGCAGTTCCGGGATCTGATCCGGTCGGGTGTGCTGCTGGCCCAGGTGCGGCCCGGCTACCAGACCCCGGACCGGTTCTTCGTGCCCGACCAGGTGGCGGAGAAGCCCACCGGCAAGCTGGGCAGCACGGGCGGCTACACGGTCACGTTCACCATCACGCCGATCGAGCGGCCGGACACGGCCGGCCAGCCGATGTACGTGCCCGGCTGGTCCTACGACGACCTGGCCGTCATGTTCGCCACCTACGACGCCGTGGCCGCGGCCTTCACCTCGTACGCGGCGCTGTCCACGAACGGGGCGATCGGCTGATGCTGCCCATCAGCCCGGCCTCGCTGAAGGCGCTGGCCTACTGCCGGCGGCCGGTGCGAGCGGAGTGGTCCAACGACGGCGGGCAGACGTGGACTCCGGCGCGGTTCGGGTCCGGGAGCGTGACCCCGGACCGGACCGCGGAGTGCCGGTACTCGGCGTCGGTGGAGCTGCTGGACGCGCCGCGCGGCAGGCACGGCATCAACTCCATCACCACCGAAGTGAGGCTGTTTCAGGGGCTGGGGGTGCCGCGCCGCGAGGTGGAGTGGATCCCGGCCGGCCGCTACGTCGTCGACCGGCTGCGCCGCACCCCGCTGGGCGTGGCGGTGGACCTGCTGGGCCGTGAGGACGTCATCCGTGGCGCGGACCTGCCCACCGCCCGCACGATCGGCCCGGACTCGGCGCAGGCCTGCGCCGACGTACTGGTGGGCGAGGCCCTGCCCGGCGCTGCGATCGCCTGGCGGGACGGGGTGGACGCCGGGACCCCGCTGCCCGCGTGGGTCGTCGACGAGGACCGGTGGGCGGCCCTGTCCGGCGGCACCGACACCTCCGGGGTGTCCACGGGCATCGCCGCCTCACTGGGCGCCGAGGTGTACGCCGACGCGAATGGGGTGATCACATTCGGCCCGGTACCGACCCTGAACGGGCCGGTGGTGTGGCGGATCCCGCGGACCCTGGCCACCGCCGAGCCGTCGGAGGAGGAGAGCAGCGAGAACCTGCGGAACCTGTGGGTGGTCACCGGTGACGGCGGCGACGGCAGCGCGCCGGTGGGTCCGGCCTACGCCTGGGACAACGACCCCGGCTCGCTGACCTACGCCGGGCCGGACCCGGTGGAAGATCCGCTCGCCCCGCAGCGCCTGGGCCTGCCCGGCGTGCGGGTGCGCACCGGCCGCTACACCTCCCCGCTGATCACGAGCATGCCGCAGGCCGACACCGTCGCCCAGGCGCAGCTCGCCGACTCCCTCGGCGTGCAGTCCACGCTCTCCCTGCCCACCGTGTGCAACCCGGCGATCGAGCCGGGCGACGTGGTGGAGATCGAAGTGGAGGACGGGGCGTGGGAGCGGCACCTGATCGACTCCAACCCCTACACCCTCGGCGGGGTGTCGATGACCTGCCAGACCCGCACCAGCACAAGGAGGATCTAGGTGGGGATCCGTGACGAGTTCGGCAAGGACCTGGCCGCGCTCGGCGCGCTCGGCGGCGGCCTGCAGACCGTCTCGGCGGTGGTCACCGACGTCACCGACCGGGGCACGGTGAACCTGTCCATGCAGGGCGCGGACCTGTACGACGTGGCCTGTACGGACGCCTACCGCAACCGGCGGGCGGGGGACACCGTGGCGGTGCGGCGCGGCGCGATCCCGGTGGTGCTGTGGCGGCTCGGCGACGATCCGGAAGACACCAACGAGGCCACGATCCGCTCGATCGCGACCGAGGTCGCCCTCGACGCGCAGGTCGTGCGGGCGGCGAGGTGGGGCACCATGGAGCCGGCCGGGTCCGGCTGGCAGGGCCCGGTCACGCTGTACATGCGGACGAATGCCGAGGGAAAGGTCGAGCTGTACGGGCGCCTTGACCTCCAGACCGAGCCGCCGCCCCCGCCGCCGAGCCCGCGGACACCGCGCCCGGTGACGATCTCCCCGACGTCCTCGGGGTCCTGGCGCGGCGGCCGCCCGGACGACTACGCCGACTTTCCGATGCAGGGCGACTGGACCGGGCGCGGGAACCGCCGGGGCGGCTGGTTCTACGGCACGCGGATCGCCGATGCGTGCGCGGGCAAGACCGTTAGGTCGATGGCGGTGGCGTTCACGCGCCGCCGCGGCTCCGGCGTCAACAGCAAGCGGCCGCTGCACGTGTACCTGCACGGCTACACCTCGCCCCCGTCGGGGCAGCTCAGTCTCGGCGCCGGGCCCGAGGACCTGCTGCGGCTGTCGGTCGGCGCGAAGGGCACCGCTACCTTGCCCGCCGCCTGGCGGGCGGCGCTCGCGTCCGGCTCGGCGCGCGGGCTGGCGATCTACGCATCCGGCCGCGCCGACTACATGGCCGTCTCGGGCGGCTCGATCACCATCACATTCTCGTAAGAAGGGGCCGCCATGGCGACCACTGGATATGCGCAGCTGCCGGTTCCCGGTGGCAAGCAGGCACCGAACACACCCGGCGACCTGGCCGCGCTCGCGCAAGCGATCGACCCGCACCTGGTGCAGCACGTCACCAACCAGGCCGAGCGGGACAGGGTATACGCAGGGGCGCCGCTGCACACGCTGGTCAGTGCGGACGACGGATCACTGTGGATCAAGACGTCCGCGACCGCCAACGTGTGGGCGACGATCTATCAGCCGCTGCCCGCCTGGCGGCCGGTCTCGCTCGCGGGCGGCTACGAGGCCGGCGGGTTCGCCCCGCAGGTCCGCCTGGTCGGCAAGCAGGTGCACCTGCGCGGCCGGATCCAGCGCACGGACGGCACCACGTTCCCCATGGCGGGCGTCAAGGTCGGGGACGTGCCCGCGGACTGCCGGCCCGCGGTGGTGGGAGTCTGGGCCGGCGGCGCCTCGCTGACGGGGGATCCGATGACCGGGGTCGGCCGGTTCGAGGTCCTCGACGAGAACACCTCGTCGTCGCTCGGCGGCCCGGGGTCGCTCATCTGGTTCAGCCAGGACGGCCTGCAGGTGACGGGCGGGACGGGCGTGATCTGGGTCGACATCTCCGGCTCGTACTGGATCGACTGAAAGGACGCCTGCGCCCCATGACGCTGTACACCTTCGGTGGCAACCCTGCTGCCGTCCTCACCGATACCGCCGGAAACGTGATCCCGAACTATCCCGTCAACGTGCGCCGAGCCGGATCCGGCGAACTGGTCACTGCACTGTTCGAGGCGGACGGCACCACCCCGATTGGCGAGCTCCGCTCCAACCCGGCGACGTCGTCTCAGCCGGGGGCGATCCGCACCTTCACCATCCCAGACGTCCGCGCGATCGAATACCAGTACCTGGACGCCCACGGCAACCCGGTCACCTGGTACGAGGCGGCCCGTGAGATCGCCCCGACTGCGCTCGACGCTTCCAGCGCCGCTACCGCCGTGGCCGAGGACGCGCAGGCCGTCGCGGCTGCCGCACATACCGCGGCCGCGGCCGCGCAGGCTGCCGCCGACGCTGCGCAGGGCACCGCCGACCAGGCGCTCATGAACGCCGGTATGCCCGGCTGGTACGTGGTCACCGGCGCCGCACGGGACGGCAGCACGGACGACTACGCCGCCCTCCAGGCCGCCCTGGACGCGGCCCGCCCCGCGGGCGGGGGCACTGTCCTCATCCCGCCCGGCCGCTACGCCACCGCCAAGGCGCTGACGGTCTACGACAACACGGTCATCTACGCCTACGGCGCCACCATCAAGGCGATCGGCGGCGGGGGTCTGCTGCACAACTACGCCAACACCAGCGAGGCGTGGAACGGCTACAACGGGCGGTCGAACATCACCGTCGCGGGCGGCACATGGGACGGCAACGCGGGCACCGGCCCGGGCCAGACCAGCGGCCTGCACGACGTGATGAGTTTCAACCACTGCCGGAACATCACCGTCCGGGACGTGACGATCCTCAACACGTCCCAGGCGCACGCCCTGGAGTTCAACGCTGTCGATGGCGGCCGCGCGATCAACTGCCGCTTCCTGGGCTTCGCCGACCTGTCCCCTGGCGGCACCCGGCAGTCCTCCGAGGCCGTGCAGATCGACATCGCCGTCAGCGGCTCCAGCCCCGTCGGCGCGTTCGACGGCACCCCGTCCAAGAACATCGAGATCATCGGCTGCTACTGCGGCCCCAGCGACCGGCTCGGCGCGTTCGGCCGGTTCGTCGGCTCCCACACGATCGCGGCGGGCACCTACTACGACAACATCACGGTGCGCGGCAACGTGGTCGAGGGCACCCTGGCCGAGGGCATCCGCGGCTACGGCTGGCGCCGCGCCGTGATCGAGGGCAACATCATCCGGAATACCGCCAAGGCGGGGATCGTGCTCACGGTCCCCAACCCGAGCGCTGGCTACTCCCTCAACCCGGATCAGATCGTCGTCTCCGGCAACGTCGTGGACGGGGCGGCGAGCGAATCGGGCATCCGCGTCATGGGCTACGCGACCGCCCAGCACTCCGGTGTCCGTATCACAGGCAACACAGTCAACGGCCGGGGCAGCGGCAGCGCGAACGGCATTCAGGTCGAGTGCTGCAAGGGACCGGGCGTCACCGGGAACAGCATCGAGGCCACCGGAAGCACGGGCGTCTACGTCAACCAGTGCACCGATGCCCTGGTCAGCGGCTGCACGGTCACCGCGTCCGGCTCGAACGGGATCAACCTCACCGACTCGCCGGGAGGGGCCGTCACCGGGAACACGATCACCGGCACGGCCGCCAACCACGGCATCACCGTCGGCGGCGGCGGGGACTCCCTGATCTCCAACAACCACATCGCCGGCGCCGCGAGCGCGGGGATCCGCCTGTCGACCAACGCCGTGCGGTGCACAGTCACCGGCAACAAGATCCGCAAGGCAGGCGGCACGGTCGCCACCGTCAACGGCATCAGCGCGCACACCAGCGCGACCGGCGCCGTCATCGCGGGCAACGACCTCACCGGCAACGGGTGGACCGCCGCGGTCGCCCTGCTCGTCACCGGGACCGGGGCTGTTCTCGACTGGGCCGGAGGCACCGCCAGTCCCGGGCACAACCGCATCTGATCCACCACCACCTCGAGCCCCGAGCCAACCCGGCCGGGGTCTTTCTCATGCCCTTGGAGGCACGCATGCCCGAGCTGTGGATGCCCGGCGCGCAGAGACTCGACATAGGCGGCCACGCCCCGACCGACGGCGGCCCCGCCAAGGCCATCGGCCACATCACCTGGGACAAGAACGCCACCGAGGCCAAGCCGATCGCGCTCGTGCCGTACGAGAACCTGCGCGACTACTTCAGCAAGAACCCTTCCGGCCGGGCGGTCGCCCCGCACATTCTGTGGGACCCGTTCACCGGCCGCATCTGCCAGTTCTTCCCGGCGAACTCCCGCTCCCTGTCCCTGCGGGACCTCGCGGGCGGCACGCGCACCAACCGCGCCGGGTCCGTCGTGATCCAGGTCGAGGCGCTCTTCTTCCCGTACTGCAAGGTCGACGGGAAGGTGTACGCCAAGCTGAAGGACACCCCGTGCAAGGGCTGGCCGGAGCTGCAGGCGTGGGTGCACTCCTGGGGCGTCCCCAACAACTGGGCCATGGGCACACCGGACGGCTTCAAGTCCCGCCGCTCGGCGTCCACCTGGGCGAGCAAGCCCGGCTGGTACGCGCACGGCGACGTCCCCGAGAACGACCACACGGACCCCGGCAGTTGGCCCGCGTTCGTCGGCACCACGGCACCGAGCAAGCCGACGCCCACTGCATCGAAGCCGAAGGTGTCGCTGGCGCACGTCATCGCCGCGGCCCGCCGCGACCCGGCCGCCACGCAGGGCCACACCACCCACAAGAACGAGGTCCTCCTCGTCGAAAAGGCGCTCCAGGCCGAGGGGCTCCTCGCCAAGCAGTGGGTCGACGGAAGCTTCGGCACCAAGACCCTCACCGCCTACGCCGCACTCCAGCGCCGCTACGGCTACACCGGCAAGGACGCCGACGGCATCCCCGGCCGCGCTTCCCTCGAGCGGCTCGGCGACAAGCACGGATTCACCGTCACCGCCTGACCCTGGGAAGGAACCCATGAGAATCTCCAGCATCGCCAAGTCCATCGTCGCCGGCCTCGCCGCCGGTGCCACGGCCGCGGTCACCGCCGTGCAGGACGGCGTACTCGACACCGGAGAGGGCATCACCATCGTCCTCGCCATCCTCGGCGCCTGGGGCATCACCTGGGCGGTCCCCAACCGGCAGCCGCCGCAGAGGGCCACCCTTCCGCGCGACCTGTAGGAGCCACTTTGGACGCCACCACCCTCGGCAGTTTGCTCGCGGGCGTGGGCGCGGTCGTCGGCGGCGTGGTGGCGTATCTGGGGAAACGCAGCGAGAACGCTCTCACCGGCTACAGCTCGCTCACTGACAATCTGCAGGAGGAGCGCGACCGCCTGGACCGGAAGGTGGCCGAGCTGACCGCCGCGCTCGCCGAGCAGGCCGCACTACGGGCTGCCGATCAGGCCGAGATCGCCCGCCTGCGCGCATTGATCATCCACCTTGGAGGGCAACCGTGACCCGGACAGAGCGGGCGTTGGCCCGCAGCTGGCGCCCTCTGGCGTTGCTGTGCTGGATGGTCGCTCTGTCCGGCGCCGTCGTCATCATCTGGGCACGCATCGACGCCGAGGCCAGCCGCGCCGAGCAGCTGGCGGCGGAGGCCGACAAGCGGGGCGACGCTGTGAGCACCCTGGCGGGGGACGTGCGGGTGCTGCGCGCGCAGATCGAGGCGGAGGGGCAGACGCCGGCGGCACCGGACCCGTCGCGCGCGGTCGATGATCTGCCCGCGCGTGCCAGGGTGCCGGTGCCGATTCCGGGCCCGAAGGGCGAGCAGGGCAGGCCGGGCAAGGACGGCTCTGCCGGGGCGGACGGCAGCGACGGAGCCGACGGCGAGGACGGGAAGCCGGGCGCTCCGGGGGCGCAGGGACAGCAGGGTCTGCCGGGGGAGACCGGCCCGCAGGGGCCGACAGGGCCGGCAGGACCGGCAGGACCGGCGGGCCCGCAGGGTGAGCAAGGCCCGCGGGGCGAGCGCGGCGAGCAAGGACCGCGCGGCGAACAGGGGCCACCCGGGCCGTCCTGTCCCGACGGCTACAGCCTGCAAGCCCCGGCATGGGACCCGGATGCGCTGGTCTGCAGGCGAGACGGGGCACCTCAGCCGGAACCGCCGGCGGCGTCGACGCCTCCAGCGATTTTGGGTGAGCGCCGCCGCGCGTAGGCGCCGGCTACCTCCTGCAGTTCATCGACCACTGACACCACGAGCCCCCACCGCCTACGGGCGGTGGGGGCCATTTCGTCATGCCCGGAATCAGGACGCGTCGGGCGCTGCCTCGAAGCTGTACTCGTACCCGATGGCCAGCCGATAGGGGAGGCACCACTCTCCGTATTCAATGACGCCCTCGTCGTCCCATAGGCGGTGGGCGCCCGCGAGGATCGGCGACCCGATGCGCAGGCCCAAGTAGTTCGCCTCTCTGGCGTCGGCGTCACGGCCGTGTATGTCGTCGCGGCCTGCCTTGATGCGCCGCCCGGTCGCCTGCTGGATCTTGGGCAGCAGGCCGGGCGAGGACGAGCGGGAGGTGGACAGCAGCTCGGGCACGGCGGCGGCGAAGTGCGCTGGGTACCAGGTGACGAACAGGCCGGTGCGCTGCTGGCCCTTGCCGGTGTGCCACTGTCGGCGCACCACCTGGTCGCCCTCGCCCAGGTCGAAGATGTCGGCGACGTACACCGGCGGCTTGATCAGCTCGGCGGCCGTGACGATCATCGTCTCGCCCTCGGCGAGGACGGAGCCGGTGCGCAGTACGCGGGTGATGCGGTCGTAGCTGGAGGGGGCGATCTCCGGCGCGTTGGCGACGAACGTGCCGCGGCGGCTGGTGGTGATGTAGCCCTCGACCTGGAGCTGGTCCAGGGCTCGGCCGAGGGTGGCCACCGAGACGCCCTCCGCCCGGGCCAGCTCTCGCTGCCCCGGGAGCTTCTCCCCCTCCGCCAGGTCGCCGTCGAGGATCCGGCGGCGGATCCGCTCGGCGACCTTCATGTAGGGGTGCTCAGGCTCTGGCATGGACTCTCCTGCGTCCTAGGGTACTGCCGACTGTACTAGGACACAGGTCACTCCAGGGAGGGAGAATGTGCGCGCCCCCTGGTGCAGTGTCCTAGGTCACGCTAGCTTGTGCCCTAGGACACGCTGAGTCCCGGCGGCCGTTGTGCGGTCCTGGGGCGTGGCCATGTTGCGAGGGAGCGTCGCCATGGGAAGCAGTACCGCCCCACCACCGGCTGCCGAAGAGCAGGACCAGGACCTGTATCCACCGGACATTGCCAAGATGCGCCAGGCGGTGAACGTCCTGCTCGACCCGGACGCAGCCCCCGACGCTCTTCCGCCGGCCCCCGAGAAGCTCGACACGCTCACGCTGCAGCTGCGCGGACACCTGCAGCGGCTGATGCCGGAGGTCGAACGGTCGGCGCGCAAGCTGCCGAAGAACAGCGTTACCCGGTACTGCGTGCTCGCCTGCCTTGGAGAGGCGCGGGAGCGACTGCGCGCTGAGCCCAGCCAACGCTACGGCGGACCGGCCGGCCACGCCCGCCGCCTGGCCCGTGCCCTGAACGCCCTCTTGGACCATCACGAGAAGATCGGCGGCCACCGGTGATCGCGGCCACTCCTGATCGCGCGGGTTCTTCAGCCGTGAAGGCCATCGTCGGCCTGGTCGTGTACGTGGCGGCCGTGACCACCCCCGTCCTCGCCGTGGTGCTGGCGCGGACCCCGCACTGACGCAGCATCCCCATGGCGGCCGCTTCGGGTCAGGGTCGCACCCAGAAACGCCCCTCCCGTCGCGAACTGCTAGCCGCGGCGGGAGGGGGCAAGCCCCGCCCCGGGGTCCCCAACCCTGGACAGGTCTAACCCCGGGGCGGGTCGCACGGCGGCGCGGGGACCGCATCCCCGCAGCAGCACAGCGTGAAGGGATAGGCACATGACCGCAGTTCCCGAGTTCGAGTTCCGCACCTCCACCACGTGCAAGTACAACAACAGCGACCCGCGCTGTGTGGAGGTGGCGACGAACGTCCCCGGCAGGGTCGCGGTCCGCAGCTCCGTGACCGGCCAGTCGGTCGAGTTCACGGCGGTTGAGTGGACCGACTTCCTGGCCGGTGCCAAGCTGGGCGAGTTCGACGTCACGGCGTAAGGAGTCGTCATGGGGCAGTGTCCGCAGTGCGGCGGCAGCGCGCAGCCCGACCCGGAGCACTCCGGTGTGCTGTGGTGCCTTACGTGCTGGCACGCCTGGACGCTGCCCCGTGAGCGGCACTGCCCCGGCTACCGGCCGGCGTTGAACGCGGCACTGCGCATGCTGGACGCGTACCGCGACCTGTGCCGCTGACGGCCCGTCCTACGGCCCCGTCTGTCTGCCTTCCCCGTGGCGGATGGGCGGGGCCTTCGTCATTCCTCGAGGCGGTCGCCTTCTCGTACGAGGTCGGCGAGTGGCACTCCGATGGCGCGTGCGATCCGTAGAAGCGGGTCGACGCTGTATCCATCGTCGCCGCGCTCAATTCTCTGGACGGTTGAGCGGGCGAGCCCGGTACGCCTTACGACCTCATCCTGGGTGAGTCCTGCCCCTTGCCGTGCGTCCTGGATGCGGCCGCCAATCTCTTGGCGGCGCTGCCGTAGCCAGGCGTCGGTGTGGGGATCATCGAGCACCCCCTTACGCTCAGATGATCACTGTAGACGTGTCTGCATCGATATTCAGGCTTTTTGTGATCTTGGTATTGCTGCAAACTTAAACTTCTCTCCACTGGAAAGCACCACCATGAACGACCCCGAGCCTGAGGCAGGCGCCCGCGCCCGCCCCGAGTGGCTCCCGGACACTCAGTCCGCCGCATCTCTTGCCGCCCGCCTCGCGAGCTACCGCCTTACTCCTGACGTGATCCTCGGCCGCTACGCCTGGCTGGCCGGCGGCCGCTGCTTCAAGTGCAGGAAGGAGGAACGTTTCGTCACGGAGATCGGCGTCCGGGGTGAAGGTGCCGTGGAGCGCGCGCTGCTGATGTGCGGCAGCTGCGTCCTCGCCGAGGAGGAAGCGCGCCTTGGGCGGATGCGCCGCAGACGCCGACTGTACGTCCCCGGGCGGATCGGCCGGCGGGAGTGACCAGTACGGCAGCATGATCATCCGGGGGCAGGCTGGGGGCAAAGCCAGCAAGAGGCAGCCATCGAGAGCCATCCATAGCCATCGAGAGCAAGGCCCAGCAGTGGCCCGAAACACGAGAGAGGGCGTCTCCCACCTGGGGAAACGCCCTCTACCTTGATCTTTTTCTGTCGGGGTGGCGGGATTTGAACCCACGACCTCTTCGTCCCGAACGAAGCGCGCTGCCAAGCTGCGCCACACCCCGGTGTCGCTGCTTGTCGCGGCGACGACGATTACTTTAGCCCACTGGCGGCTGGAGACGAAATCCGGTTTTGGTGGGGCGGTGGCGGCGGACCGGGGCGGAGGTGTGGGGGCTAGTCCCGCCCCACCAGCGTCAGCAGCGTCGCCTCCGGTGGGCAGGCGAAGCGGACCGGGGTGTAGCGGTTGGTGCCGCAGCCGGCGGAGACGTGGAGGTAGGAGGTGCGGCCCTCGGAGGTGTGGGTGGACAGGCCCTTCACCCGGTCGGTGTCGAGGTCGCAGTTGGTGACCAGGGCGCCGTAGAAGGGGATGCAGAGCTGGCCGCCGTGGGTGTGGCCGGCCAGGACCAGGGGGTAGGCGTCGGCCGTGAAGGCGTCCAGGGCGCGCAGGTACGGGGCGTGGACCACGCCCATCGAGAAGTCCGCCGTGTCGGAGGGGCCGCCCGCGACCTGTGCGTAGCGGTCCCGCTTGATGTGCGGGTCGTCCAGGCCGGTCAGCTCCACCGAGACGCCCTCGACCTTGAGGACGCCGCGCGTGTTCGTCAGGTTGAGCCAGCCGGCCTCGTCGAAGCCGTCGCGCAGGTCCTCCCACGGGTTGTGGATCGCCCCTACGGCCGACGGGTTGCCGTTCAGGCCGTGGCGGCCGGTCGTCTTCTCCAGCAGGTAGCGGGCGGGGTTGCGCAGCTTGGGGCCGTAGTAGTCGTTGGAGCCGAAGACGTACGCGCCCGGGAACTCCATCAGGGGACCGAGGGCGTCCAGGACCTCGGGGACGCCCTCCGGGTCCGACAGGTTGTCGCCGGTGTTGATCACGAAGTCGGGGCGCAGGCCGGCCAGCGAGCGCAGCCAGCGCTGCTTCTTGCGCTGGCCGCTCACCATGTGGATGTCGGAGACCTGCAGGACGCGCAGGGGGCGCATGCCGGAGGGCAGGACCGGGACCGTCACCCGCCTCAGACGGAAGGAGCGGGCCTCGAAACCCGCCGAGTAGAGGAGACCGGCGGCCGCAACCGCCGTGATGCCCAGGGGAACTCCGTATCGCGCGCGCATGTGTCCATCGTCTCAGGCCCGTGCTCCGCGGCGAAATCAGCGAAGGGCCGCCGCGGAGCCAACCCGTCGGCCCGGCCCGGCAGTCGGCATACCGGCGCGCCCCGTGAATGGGCGCGCGGGGAAGTGGCCGTAGCTGCGACAATCACATCCATGACCACGCTCAAGTCGAAGCTGCACGATGACCTCAACGCCGCGATCAAGGAGCGTGACGAGCTCCGCTCCTCGACGCTCCGGCTGACGCTCGCCGCGATCACCAAGGAGGAGGTCGCGGGCAAGGAGAAGCGCGAGCTCTCCGACGACGAGGTCCTCAAGGTGATCACCAAGGAGGCCAAGAAGCGCCGGGAGGCGGCCGAGGCCTTCGCGCAGGGTGGCCGTACGGAGTCGGCCGAGCGGGAGAAGGCCGAGGGCGAGGTGCTCGCCGCCTATCTGCCCAAGCAGATGTCCGACGAGGAGCTGAACGCGATCGTCGCCCAGGCGGTCGAGGAGGCCAAGGCGGCCGGTGCCGAGGGGCCGCGGGCCATGGGGGCGGTCATGAAGATCGTGAACCCCAAGGTCGCGGGGCAGGCCGAGGGCGGCCGCGTCGCCGCCGCGGTCAAGAAGCTGCTGGCGGGCTGAGCGGCAACTGATCGGCAAAAGGGGCGCCGGCTCTCCTTGGGTTCTAGGAGTCGTCGCAACACCCCAGTTCAAGGGGTGCGATGGACTTCGAGATCCGTAAGGACCGGACGAAGCCTCAGGGCAGGAAGAAGCTCACCAGGGAGCGGGAGGCATACTCCCGGCTCATGCAGCAGGGTGTGAGCAACCGGGAAGCGTGCCGGATCGTCGGGATCGACGAGCGGACCGGCCAGAAGTGGCGCAACGGGCGTCACGCATACGGAAACCGGAAGGCGCTGCCACCGATCAACGCGGTGGCAGCGCCTTCCGGGCCGTCCCGGTACCTGCGCGAGGAAGACCGCATCCACATCGCCGACCGGCTGCGGGAGAAGGCGACCGTGCGGGCGATCGCCGCGGAGCTGGGCCGCAGCCCGTCCACGGTCAGCCGGGAGATCCGCCGCAACCGCCACCCGGTCAACGGCCAGTACCGCCCGCACGCGGCCCAGGCCCGTGCCGATGCCCGCCGGCCCCGCCCGAAGCCCGGAAAGATCGGCCAGAACCCGCAGCTGCGGGACTTCATCCAGGACCACCTGGACCTACGGTGGAGCCCGGAGCAGATCTGCCAGGCTCTGCGGACCCAGTTCCCCCAGCGGCCGGAGATGCACGTGGTCCACGAAACGGTCTACCAGGCCCTCTACGTCCAGGGCCGGGGTGAGCTGCGCCGCGAGCTGGCCCGGGCCCTGCGCACCGGACGCGCCCGGCGCAAACCCCGCCGCCAGGCCCAACAGCGCCAGCCGCGATACGCCACCCCCATGGTCATGATCAGCGAACGGCCCACCGAGGCGGAGGACCGGGCCGTGCCCGGCCACTGGGAGGGCGACCTGATCATCGGCAAGGACGGGAAGTCGGCCATCGGCACCCTGGTCGAGCGCGCCACCCGCTACGTCATGCTCCTGCATCTACCCAAAGACCACGGCGCCGAGAGCGTCCGGGACGCACTGGTCACCACGGTCCAGACGCTGCCGTCCCACCTCAGGCGGTCCCTGACCTGGGACCAGGGATCGGAGATGGCCGCCCACGGCTCCTTCACCGTCACCACCGACGTCCCGGTCTACTTCTGCGATCCGGCCAGCCCCTGGCAGCGCGGCTCCAACGAAAACACCAACGGCCTGCTCCGCCAGTACTTCCCCAAGGGCACCGACCTCGCCGTCCACACCCGCGAGCACCTCGACGCCGTCGCCGCAGAGCTGAACGGCCGCCCACGCAAAACGCTCGGCTGGGAAACCCCAGCCGAGCGCCTGCATAAACTGCTCGCGGCCTGATCAACACGACCACGTGTTGCGACGACTCCTAGTGTCATGAGTCTTTATCTCGCTATAGAAGTAGGCTGGGCTCATGGCGCGTATGGGTCGGCCGACGGTCGAGGTGGTTCTGACGGATGACGAGCGAGAGACGCTGCTGCGCTGGTCGCGGCGGGCGACGTCCTCGCAGGCTCTGGCGTTGAGGTGCAGGATCGTGCTCGCGTGCGCTGACGGCGGTTCGAACACCGCGGTAGGAACGGAGCTTGGCGTCCATCCGGTCACTGTGGCCAAGTGGCGTAAGCGGTTCGCGGCCGACCGGCTCCAGGGCCTGTCCGACGAGCCGCGGCCCGGTCCGCCGCGCACCGTGAGCGACGAGAAGGTGGAGGAGGTGGTCGTGCGGACGCTGGAGACCACTCCGAAGAACGCCACGCACTGGTCGACGCGGGAGATGGCCGAGGCCAGTGGCCTGAGTCAGTCCACCATCTCGCGGATCTGGCGGACCTTCGGCCTCAAACCGCATCTGGTGGACACCTTCAAGCTGTCCAAGGACCCGCAGTTCATCGAGAAGGTCCGCGACGTCGTCGGCCTGTACCTGGACCCACCCGAGCGGGCCATCGTCCTCTGCGTGGACGAGAAGTCGCAGATCCAGGCGCTGGACCGGTCGGCGCCGGTGCTGCCGATGATGCCGGGCATGCCCGAGCGCCGCACCCACGACTACCTACGCGGCGGCGTGACGACCCTGTTCGCCGCCCTGAACGCGGCCACCGGCGAGGTCATCAGCTCACTCCACCGCCGGCACCGCGCCGTGGAGTTCAAGAAATTCCTGGCCAAGCTGGACAAGGAGGTCCCTGACCATCTCGATGTCCACCTGATCTGCGACAACTACGCCACCCACAAGACGCCCGCGATCCAGAAGTGGCTGCTGGCCCATCCCCGGTTCCACATGCACTTCACCCCGACCAGCTCGTCCTGGCTCAACCAAGTCGAGCGCTGGTTCGCGCTGCTGACGGACAAGCAGATACGGCGTGGTGTCCACAAGAACGTCCAAGCCCTGGAGAAGGACATCCGGACCTGGATCGCCGACTGGAACGACAACCCCAGACCCTTCGTCTGGACGAGGACCGCTGACGAGGTCTTCGAACGCCTCGCCGGATATCTGAACCGAATCAAGGACTCAGGACACTAGAAACCGCCCTCAGCCGTGCGCCCCTTCGCCGTGGTGGCCGGCAGGCCCGTCAGCCGCGCTGGCCCCCGTTGCCGCCCCGCGGGCCGCCGTTCTGGCCCTGGAAGAGGCCCTCCGGGATGGAGAAGGACGGGTTCGGGCCGGGGCCACCGCCGTTGTTTCCGCCGTTCCCGTTGCCCCCGCCGACCAGGCCGCCGAGGAACCCGCCGTTGTCACCGCCGTTTCCGCGGTCCCTTCCCCTGCCCTTGTCCCGGTCCCTGTCGCCCTTGTCCTTGTCCTTCTCCGGGTCCGGGATGTCCACGAGGTTGAAGGACGGGGCGTCCTTGCCCGACAGGGCGCCGGTCATCGCGTCCCGCCAGATCGGGCCGGGCACCCGACCGCCGTAGACGAGGGGGTTGAAGACGCCACCGATGCGGATGTCGATCATCTTGACCTGCTGCGTGGCGCTGCCCACCCACACCGCGCCCGACAGGTTCGGCGTGTAGCCGACGAACCACGCGTTCTTGCGCTCGTCCGTCGTACCCGTCTTGCCCGCGTTGGCGCGGTCCGAGAGGCCGGCCTGCGTACCCGTACCGGAGTCGACCACGCCCTGCAGCAGCGTGTTGATGGTGTCCGCGGTCTTCTCGGACATGGCACGCGTGCACGTCGACTTCGGCACCGCGAGCGGCTTCTCCTTGTCACCGATCTTCTGTGTGATCGACGCGATGGCGATCGGCGTGCAGTACGTGCCCCGGGATGCGAAGGCGGCGTACGCGCTCGCCATCGTCAGTGGGGAGACGCCCTTGGAACCGAGCGAGGTGGCGGGCACCTCTGGCAGCTTCTCGCCGTTGCCCTGCACCACGTGCAGCTTGTCGACGACCTTCATCATCGGGCAGAGGCCGATGTCGGCGACCATCTGTACGAAGTAGGTGTTGACCGACTTGGCCATCGCCTCCTTCAGCTGGTACGGCCCGACCTCCGACTTGCTCTCGTTCGGCACCTTCGCGTTGTTCTGGTTGGTCCAGGGCTTGCCGCTGCACGTCTGCACGGGGCTCGGATACGGCATCTCGTACGGCGACGAGTACTCCTGCGTGGGCGGCCTGCCCTGCTCCAGCGCGGCCGCCGCCACGAACGGCTTGAAGGTCGAACCGGTCGGGAAGCCGAAGTTCGAGCCGCCCCGGTCGTTGCCGACCGAGTAGTTGATCTCGGTCTCGTTCTTGCCGTAGCCGTATGGCTTGGACTGGCCCATCGCCACGATCTTGCCGGTGCCGGGCTCGACCAGCACGGCTGCTGCCGCGACCGGGTCCGACTGGTAGACGTGCTGCTTCAGCGAGGACTGCACCGAGTCCTGCGCCTGCGGGTCGAGCGTCGTACGGATGGTCAGGCCGCCCTGGTTCCAGATCTTGGCGCGCTCCTGGCGGGTCTTGCCGAAGACCGGGTCGTTGCGGAAGACCTGCTCGACGTACTTGCAGAAGAAGCCCGCGCCCTTGGCCGCCGTGATGCAGCCGTTGCGCGGCGGGGTGACCTTCAGACCCAGGGGCTCCTTCTTGGCCTGGTCGGCCTCCGCCTGGGAGATGTCGCCGACGTCGGCCATCCGCTGCAGCACGACGTTGCGCCGCTTGGTGGCCTTCGCCGCGTCGTTGGCCGGGTCGTAGTAGCTCGGCGACTGGACGAGGCCGGCCAGCAGCGCCGCCTCCGAAAGGGTCAGGTTCTTGGCGTGCTTGGAGAAGTAGCGCTGGGAGGCGGCCTCGACGCCGTAGGCCTGCTGGCCGAAGAAGGTGATGTTGAGGTAGTTCTCGAGGATCTTGTTCTTGCCCAGGTCCTGCTCGACCTGGATCGCGTACTTCAGTTCCTTGATCTTGCGACCGAGGGTCTGCTGGGTGGCCTCGGCGACCTTCGTCGGGTCGTCGCCGGCCTCCTCCACGAAGACGTTCTTCACGTACTGCTGGGTGAGCGTGGAGGCGCCCTGGGCGACCCCGCCTTCTTGCGCGTTCTTGTTGAGCGCGCGCAGCACGCCCTTCAGGTCGATCGCGCCGTGCTCGTAGAAGCGCGAGTCCTCGATCGCGACGATCGCCTTCTGCATGTACGGCGAGATGTCCTTCAGCTCCACCACCGTACGGTCGCGGGAGTAGACCTGGGCGATCTGGCCGCCCCGGCTGTCCAGGATCGTGGTGCGCTGGCTGAGCGGCGGACGCTTGAGGTTGGCCGGGATGTCGTCGAACCCCTCGACCGACCCTTTGGCCGCAAGGCCCAGCGCGCCCGCCGCGGGCAGCGCGATGCCGGCCATCACGACTCCCGCGAGCACACTGACACCGAGGAACTTGGCGGCCTGCTGCGTGGGCGACAGGCCTCCACCGGAGCGCTTCTTTGGCATGAGGGCAGCCTACGTTCTCATTCGCCGGACACGCGTACAGGCATTGGCCTAAGCTGCTCTCACTGTCACAGCCGTGTGGCCACGTATCAATACGTCCGGCGGCCTCGAAACGTTCCGGGTGCGTCTTGTGGATCTGGCCGCGTCGCTGCGGCACCCAGGCGGTGAAGGCGGCGTCCATCTCCTCGAGGGAGGAGAAGGCCCGGCCGGACAGGACGTGGTCGCGGACGATCAGCACCTGGCGTTC
>NZ_POTZ01000189.1 GCF_003236365.1 Streptomyces sp. NTH33 | reverse complement strand
GAGTGGGGCCGTGCATGGGTGTCCTCCGGCGCGGGATCGGCGTACGGGGCGGAAGGTACCGGCGGTCGGGCTCGGAAACGAGCGCTGGTGCGTAAAGATGCCGCACTCCGGCGGCTCTCGGCCCGAAACCTCGACAGAAGGTGTCGGGTATCGGCGCGAGACTCACCGCATGGCAACGAACTGGGCGGCTTTCGCCGCGGCGGAACCCGATCTGGCCACGACCGTCGAGCAGCGCTTCGGGGCGTTCACGCACCACGTCCTGGCGACCCTGCGCAAGGACGGCTCCCCCCGCACCACCGGCCTGGAGGTGCGCTTCCTGCACGGCGAGCTGTGGCTCGGCATGATGCCGGGCTCGCTCAAGGCGCTCGACCTGCGCCGGGACGCGAGGTTCGCGCTGCAGGCGAATCCGGGGCCGGGCACCGCGATGGCCGGCGGCGACGTACGGGTCGCCGGGCGGGCGGTCGAGGTGGAGGACCCCGGGGTGAAGGGGGCGTACGCGGAAGAGGTGGAACCGCCGCAGCCGTTCCACCTCTTCCGCACCGAGTTGACGGAGGTCGTGAGGACCTGCGTGGAGGACGACACGTATCTGGTCGTCCAGGTCTGGAGGCCCGGAGAGCCGGTGCGCACTCTCAGGCGGACCTGAGCCCCTCAAAAGAGCTCCTGGGCCCGAGCCCCTCAGAAGAAGGGGCTCACTCCCACTCGATCGTCCCCGGCGGCTTCGAGGTCACGTCGAGCACGACCCGGTTGACGTCCCGGACCTCGTTGGTGATCCGGGTGGAGATCTTCGCGAGCACGTCGTACGGCAGACGCGACCAGTCGGCGGTCATCGCGTCCTCGGAGGAGACCGGGCGCAGCACGACCGGGTGGCCGTAGGTGCGGCCGTCGCCCTGGACGCCGACGGACCGTACGTCCGCGAGCAGCACCACGGGGCACTGCCAGATGTCCCGGTCCAGGCCGGCCGCCGTCAGCTCCTCGCGGGCGATGGCGTCGGCCTCGCGCAGCAGGTCCAGGCGCTCCTTGGTGACCTCGCCGACGATCCGGATGCCGAGGCCGGGGCCCGGGAACGGCTGGCGGTGGACGATCTCCTCCGGCAGGCCGAGCTCCTGGCCGACCATGCGGACCTCGTCCTTGAACAGCTGGCGCAGCGGTTCGATCAGCTTGAACTCGAGGTCCTCGGGCAGGCCGCCGACGTTGTGGTGCGACTTGATGTTGGCGGTGCCGGTGCCGCCGCCGGACTCGACCACGTCCGGGTAGAGCGTGCCCTGGACCAGGAACTCCACCGCCGGACCCTCGTCCGCGACGATCTCCGCCTGGGCCTGCTCGAAGACCCGGATGAACTCGCGGCCGATGATCTTCCGCTTCTCCTCGGGGTCGGTGACCCCCTTGAGCGCGGCGAGGAAGCGCTCCTCGGCGTCGACGACCTTCAGCTGGACGCCGGTCGCGGCCACGAAGTCCTTCTCGACCTGCTCGGTCTCGCCCTTGCGCATCAGGCCGTGGTCGACGTACACGCAGGTCAGCTGGGAGCCGATGGCCTTCTGGACGAGGGCGGCGGCGACCGCGGAGTCCACGCCGCCGGACAGGCCGCAGATCGCCCGCCTGTCGCCGACCAGCTCGCGGATCGCGGCGACCTGCTCGTCGATCACGTTGCCCGTGGTCCAGTTCGGCTTGAGGCCCGCGCCGCGGTACAGGAAGTGCTCCAGCACCTGCTGGCCGTGCGTGGAGTGCATGACCTCGGGGTGGTACTGGACGCCGTAGAGCTTCTTCTCGTCGTTCTCGAACGCGGCGACCGGGACGACGTCCGTGGAGGCCGTGACGGAGAAGCCCTCGGGGGCGGCGGAGCAGGCGTCGCCGTGCGACATCCACACGTCCTGCTCGGCCGGGGTGCCCTCGAAGAGGGTGGAGGAGGGCCTGGAGACGGCCAGGGCGGTACGGCCGTACTCGCGGGCGCCGGTGTTGTCCACGGTTCCGCCGAGGGCCTGGGCCATCAGCTGGAAGCCGTAGCACATGCCGAAGACGGGGACGCCGACCTCGAAGATCTCGCGGTCGAGACGGGGAGCGCCCTCTTCGTACACCGAGGAGGGGCCGCCGGAGAGGATGATCGCCGCCGGGTTCCTGGCGAGCATGTCCTTCACCGGCATGGTGCTCGGCACGATCTCGCTGTAGACCCGGGCCTCGCGGACGCGACGGGCGATGAGCTGGGCGTACTGCGCGCCGAAGTCGACGACCAGGACGGTGTCGGGGGTGGCGGCAGCGGGGGTCGCTGATGACACGGGGTGCCTTCCGGCGGTTGGGCGGGTGGCTTGTGGTTGTCGATTCTACCGAGGTGGCCGTGAGCCGGGTCCCGTCCCCGAGGGGCTCCACCTGTGCCACGCGCCACCCGACCCGGCGGGACGAAAGGTGCCGTGGCATACTGGACCCATGCTCGCGCACTCGACCTTCCTCTTTACCTATGGCACCCGGCCCGCCGGCTGCCATGGTCGTGCTGCTTGAGCCAACGCCAAGCGACTTCCCAGGCGCCCCGGGCCGACAAGGCCCGGGGCGCCTGACGTTTCTCCGGTCCTTGCCGTTCCGGGGCACCGCACCCACCCAGTGAGGAGCCCCCGAGATGACTGCCACCGCAACGGAGACGCAGACACCAGCAGCTACCGCTGCGGGCGATGCCCGCACCGACGAGGCCGCGAACGTGATCGCCGGCGCACGGGAGCGCATCGACGCGCTCGACGACCGGATCATCGGCCTGATCCAGGAACGCATGGCCGTCTCCGCCGTCATCCAGGAGGCCCGGATCGCCTCCGGCGGCCGGCGCGTGAACCTCTCCCGCGAGATGGAGATCCTCGGCCACTACAGGGAGGCCCTGGGCAAGCCGGGCACGACCCTGGCGATGACCCTGCTGGAGCTGTGCCGCGGCAGGGTCTGAAGCGGCGGGATGTGAGCCCGGCCCGGGCTCTCCCGTCCGGGTCCCGCCCGCGTCCCACCCGTACGGCACGTGACCGCCGCGCACGCAGCCTCGTTGCTCTCGGTGTCCGTGCCGGCCAGGGGCGGGCCCGGAAGAACCACGGTGACTCTCCGGAGCGATGAGGTGTGCGGATCGTGCCGTGTGCCGTGGGATCTCGCTCCGGGGAAGTGACCGGACGGCAGGGGACAGCAGTCCGGTCACCCGGATGACGGTCGGCTCCGGGGACGCCCGGGGCCGGCCGGCGGGCCGGTCCGCCCCACGGGTCCGCCGGGCGTGACTCACGCCACATAAAAATTCTGTCAGGGACGGTGCAACCTTTCACCAGCCTCCTCGGTCACACCAGCAGAACAAGGCCACAACCCGCGGCCCCACACGCGGAGGCCTCTCCGATGTCCGTGCTGCGTCGCCGCAGTACGCACCGACTTACCGAGGTCTGCATGAAACTTCGCCGTGCCATGGCAGCCGCCGCCGCGACGGCCGTGATCGCCCCCCTGGCGCTGCTGTCGGCTCCGGCCGCGTTCGCCGCGTCCGAGAACCCCTCGCAGAACTCCAGCACCAGCACCGAAAAGACAGGCGAGGACAACGAGACCGACGCCCCCAGCGACGGCCCGTCGACCCCTGGCGAGGACAACGAGACCGACGCCCCCAGCGACGACCCGTCGACCCCTGGCGAGGACAACGAGACCGACGCCCCCAGCGACGGCCCGTCGACCCCTGGCGAGGACAACGAGACCGACGCCCCCAGCGACGGCCCGTCGACCCCTGGCGAGGACAACGAGACCGACGCCCCCAGCGACGACCCGTCGACCCCTGGCGAGGAGGAGACCAAGTCGCCCTCCGACGAGGAGGACTCCTTGTTCTGCGAGGACACCAAGGTCGACGTCAACATCAAGGGCCTGCCGGGCAAGATCGCCGCGGGCAGCGGCTGGCACAAGTTCACGATGAACGTGGCCAACAACTCCGATTCGACCCTCAACGACCTCATCTACTACGCCGGGGCCTCGCCCGACAAGTACGGTGAGGACCTGTTCAAGGCCAAGCACGTCAACCTGCAGGCATGGAACCCGGACGACAATGTCTGGGAGGACCTCAACGACGGCGGCTACGCGGAGGGCTTCGTCGGTTACACCGACGAGCTCAAGCCCGACTACGAGGTCAACATCCCGCTGCGCATCAACGTGCAGGCCAACGCTCCGGTTGGCGCCGGCTTCTCGCTCGGCCTCACCGTCTACCCCGACAGCGACGGCGACAACGAGTGCATCGGCGTCGGTTTCGCGTCGTACAAGTTCCAGATCGTCGCCGCCGGCACGAACACCGGTGGCACCAAGCCGCAGGAAGGCGGCAAGGCTCCGATCACCGACACCAAGCCGGACAGCACCACGCCGAAGGTCGAGGGCAGCCTGGCCAACACCGGTTCCAGCTCCGCCCTGCCGATGATCGGTCTCATCGGCGGTGCCGCCGTCGTCGCCGGTGCGGGTTCGATCGTGCTCGTGCGCCGTCGCAAGGCGGGCGCGATCGCGTAACGCGCCACGTGGCTCGCAGGGCTCTGCGCGACGTGTCGTAGAGCCCTGCGCAGGAAGAGCCCCGCGCAAGAAGAGAAGAGAAGGACCTGCGTCAGGAGGGGGACGCAGGTCCTTCTCTTTTCTTTCTCTTTCTCTTCCTCCTGGTCACTTCTTCGGCGGCACCGTCGGCATCCCCAGGAACGGCAGCCGCAGCGCGCCGAAGGCGTCCGCCGGGACCGCCGGGTGCCGGGGTTCCACCGGCTTCAGACGCTCGTACGCCGCTCCCTGCGGCGGGCGCGGGTCGGTCTCGCCCTTGTTGGGCCAGTACGACATCGCCCGCTCGGCCTGGGCGGTGATGGTCAGCGACGGGTTCACGCCCAGGTTCGCCGAGACCGCCGCGCCGTCCACGACCGAGATGCCGGGGTGGCCGTGGAGGCGGTGGTACGGGTCGATGACGCCCGTCTCGCGGGAGGCGCCGATCGGGCAGCCACCGAGGAAGTGGGCGGTGAGCGGGGTGCCCATCAGCTCGCCCACGTTGGAGCCGGCGAATCCGTTGATCTCGGCGGCGAGCGCGGTGGCGCCCTCCGTGGCGGCCCTGATCTGCTGGGGGTTGGGCGAGCCGTGGCCCTGGCGGGCGGTGAGCAGGCCCTTGCCGACGCCGTCCGGTTTCAGGTACGTCGTCAGGGAGTTGTCCAGGGACTGCATGACCAGGCCGATGATCGTGCGCTCCGACCAGCGGCGGTTCGACAACGAGCGCAGGACGAGCACCGGATGGCGTGCCGCGTTGCGCAGCCAGGCCGCGACCCTGGACGAGCCCTCGGCGTACGGGACCTGCAGGATCGACAGGCCGCCCATCGCGTTGGACCCCTTGCCGTAGCGGACCGGCTCGATGTGGGTGTTCTCGTCGGGGTGGATGGAGGACGTAATGGCGACCCCGCGCGTGAAGTCCGCCTTCGGCTTCCCGGTCGCCTTCCGGTAGCGCCGGTCGTCGGTCTGGGCGCCCACCAGCGCCTCGGAGTTGGTGCGGGTCAGCTCGCCCAGCCGGGGCGAGAGGTACGGCAGCCGGCCGCTCGCCTTCATGCGGTGCAGCAGCGTCTGGGTGCCGTAGGTGCCGGCCGCCAGGACCACCCTGCGTGCCGTGAAGAGGCGGCCCGCGCCCTTCTTCCTGCGGTCCGTCGGGAGTGTGGCGACCGCGTAGCCGCCCCGCGAGTCGTCCGTGACCGACACGACCGTCGTCATGGGGTGGACCACCGCGCCCGCCTTCTCGGCGAGGTGGAGGTAGTTCTCGTTCAACGTGTTCTTCGCGCCGTGCCGGCAGCCGGTCATGCACTCGCCGCACTCGGTGCAGGCGTTGCGGTCGGGGCCCGCCCCGCCGAAGTAGGGGTCCGCGACCCGCTCCCCCGGCTTCGCCCTCGCCTTGCCGTCGGCGTCCTCGCCGTCGCCGAAGAACACCCCGACCGGCGCCATGTGGAAGGTGTCGCCGACGCCCATCCGCTGCGCCGCCGCCTTCAGGTGGACGTCGGAGGGGGTCATGGTCGGGTTGAGCCGCACGCCGAGCATGCGCCGGGCCTGGTCGTAGTACGGCTTCAGCTCGTCCCGCCAGTCGGTGATGTCCCGCCACTGGGGGTCGTCGAAGAAGGCCTTCGGCGGTACGTAGAGGGTGTTGGCGTAGTTGAGGGAGCCGCCGCCGACCCCGGCGCCGGCCAGCACCATGACGTTGCCGAGCAGGTGGATGCGCTGGATGCCGTACATGCCGAGCTTCGGGGCCCACAGGTAGTTCTTCAGGTCCCAGGAGTTCCTCGGCAGACTCTCGCGGGTGAAGCGGCGGCCGGCTTCCAGCACGCCCACCCGGTAGCCCTTCTCCGTCAGGCGGAGCGCGCTGACGGAGCCGCCGAAGCCGGAGCCCACGACGATGACGTCGTAGTCGTAGCCGTCTTGAGTCACGTGCTCTCCTCGTCGGGAACGGGGTGCGGTCTAGCGGAAGCGGAACGCCTTCATCAGCCTCAGGCTGCGGCTCATGAACGCCGCGTACTTCTCGTCGTCCATGCCGAACGACGGGGCCATGGGCAGCAGCCGCTGGTGGGCGAGGGTCTGGGCCTCGGTGTACTTGAGGATGCCCTCGGAGCCGTGCCGGCGACCGAGGCCGGAGTCCTTCATGCCGCCCATCGGCGACTGGACGCTGCCGTAGGCGGGGGCGTAGCCCTCGTTGATGTTCACCGTGCCGGTGCGCAGCCGGGCGGCGACCTCGCGGCCGCGGCGGGCGTCCTTCGTCCAGACCGACGCGTTCAGGCCGTACGGCGTGGAGTTGGCGCGCTCGACGGCCTCGTCGTCGGTCGTGAAGCGGTAGACGGAGACGACCGGGCCGAAGGTCTCCTCGGTGCACACGGACATGGGGGCCTCGACGCCGTCGAGGATGGTCGGCTCGTAGAAGTAGGGGCCGATGTCCGGGCGGGCGACGCCGCCCGCGACCACCTTGGCGCCCTTGGCGACGGCCTCCTCCACGTGCCGCGCGACGGTCTGGAGTTGCCGCTCGCCGACCAGTGATCCCATGTCGGCGCCGTACGCCAGCGACGTGCCGAGCCGCATCGCCCGGGTACGGGCGGCGAAGCGCTCGAGGAAGACGTCCGCGACCGCCTCGTGGACGTACAGCCGTTCGATGGAGATGCACAGTTGGCCGGCGGAGGAGAAGCAGGCGCGGACCGCTCCCGCCGCCGCCTTCTCGATGTCGGCGTCGTCCAGGACCAGCATGGCGTTCTTGCCGCCGAGTTCGAGGGAGACGCCGACCAGGCGGGCGGCGGCGCCCTGGGCGACCTCGCGGCCGGTGCGGGTGGAGCCGGTGAAGGAGACGTAGTCGGCGTGCTGGACGACCTCGGGGCCGACGACCGGGCCGTCGCCGATGACGACCTGGAACACCTCGGCGGGCAGCCCGGCCTCGATCAGCAGGTCACGGGCCCACAGGGCGGTCAGGCAGGTCTCCGTGTCCGGCTTCATGACCACCGCGTTGCCCGCGACGAAGGCGGGGAGCGCGTCGCCGACCGACAGCTCCAGGGGGTAGTTCCAGGGGGCGATCTGGCCGACGACGCCGCGCGGGTGGCGCAGTTCGGTGACCTTCGTCAGGGCCGGAATGGCGCCGGTGTGCCGCTTGGGCCTCAGGTACGCGGCGGCGCGGCGGCCGTAGTGCCGGGCGGCGACGGCGACGGCCTGCACCTCCTCGTGCGCGTGCAGGCGGGCCTTGCCTGTCTCCAGCTGGATCAGGTCCAGGACCTCGGCCTGGCGTTCCAGGACCAGGTCGTGGAAGCGGAGCAGGACGGCCGCGCGCCGCCGTACGGGGACCTGCGCCCAGACGGCCTGCGCGGCGCGGGCCCGCTCGAAGGCGAGGGCGACGTCCTCGGGGGTGGACTCGGGCAGGTCGGCGAGTTTCTCCCCGGTGAACGGCGTGTGGTTGGCGGTCCGGCCGGATCCGACGACGCCCTGGGTGAGCCGGGCGACCAGCTCGGGCGTCACCACGTCGGCGGCGGTGCGGGCCCCCGCGGGGGCGGGGGCCGGGGGATTCGTGCCGGTCTTCACCGGGGCCTGGGCGTCCGTCATGAGGCGCAGGGTATGCCGCACCGGCGGCTTTGTGTACCCGTCAGTAATGACGATTCACCGAGCGCTCGCAGGCCGCCAGTGATCGCTGGCAGCAAAGGCCCTGATCAGGGCGTTGTCACGGTCGGTCGATGTCCAGGTTGGCGATGGCGGTCTTCGCCACCTCGCGGCCGCGTTCGGTGAAGTCGCCCTTGCCGGGGTAGCGGACGGTGAGCTTGTACATGTCGCCCGCGGTGGTCTTGTAGTAGAAGATCCGCAGCTCGGTCGGCCTCGGGTGCGTGCTGTCGTCGGTGGTGTAGACGACCGTGTTCTCGGCGGCCTTCTCGCCGCGGTACGTCGTATCCCTGGGGTGGGTCTTCGGGTTCTTCGGCATGTCGAGGTCGTAACTGCCGGACTCCTTGTAGGAGCCGTTGTCGTCGTACATCTGGGCGGCCGCGGAGTCCTTGATGTCCCGTTCGGACTCCTCGGACTTCTTCAGCAGGCGCAGATTGACCGTGATGCCGCCGCTCCAGTCGCTGTAACTGACCCAGCGCTTCCTGGTGGTGCTGTTCGGGTCCGGCACCTCGCGCTGGTAGTCCTTCGGCACGGCGATCGTCGCGGCGACGTCCTTCTCGTGGTGGGTCGCCCAGCCCTCGGGCAGCGGGCCCGCGAAGGGGCGCGCGATCAGGAGGTACGCCGTCACCGCCACCGCGACGGCCGCGGCGCCGAGCCCGAGCCACGCCCTGCGGCCGAGCGCCGGGGAAGGCCTTTTGCCCTCGGCGTACTCGGCGTACCGCACCACCTGCGTGGGCGCCGGCGCGGGCGGCGCGGCCGCCGCCTCCAACAGGGCGCGCACCCGGGCGGCGTCCGGCCGGTGGGCCGGGTCCTTGTGCAGCAGGCCGTTGATGACCTCGGCGAGCGGGCCCTGCGCGGCGGCCGGCGGCGCGGGCGTGGCGTTGAGGACCGACTGGAGGGTGGCCGGGGTGTTGCTGCGGCGGAACGGGGAGACGCCCTCCGTGGCCGCGTACAGCACCACACCGAGCGACCACAGGTCGGAGGCCGGGCCGGGCCGTTGCCCCAGCACCCGCTCCGGCGCGATGTACTCGGGGGAGCCGACGAAGCCGCCGGTGTCGGTCAGGTTGGTCTCGCCCTCGATCTGGGCGATGCCGAAGTCGGTGAGGACGATCCGGTCGTGCCGGCCGAGCAGGATGTTGTCCGGCTTGACGTCCCGGTGCAGGATGCCGGCCGCGTGTGCGGCCTCGAGCGCGCCGAGCACCGCGAGGCCCGTCCGGGCCGCCTCGCGGGCGTCCAACGTGCCCTCCTGCAGGACGGCGCCGAGCGAGCGGCCCTGCACGAGCTCCATCACGATCCACGGCTGCCCGTCGACGACGGCCACGTCGTGGACGTTGACGACCGCGGGGTGGTCGAGCCGGGCGGCGGCGCGGGCCTCGCGGCGCATCCGCTCGAAGGCGTTGGCACGCTCCCGTTCGGGAAGGTGGTCGGGGATGCGGGGCTCCTTGACGGCGACCTCGCGGTCCACCGTCTCGTCCTTGGCCCGCCACACGGTCCCCATGCCGCCGTGGCCGAGCTTGGCGAGCAGCCGGTAGCGCCCGCCGATCAGCCGTCCGGCGCCGGGGTCCTGCGGCTGCGCCGGGGCGGGAACCTGCGGCTGCGCCAGGGCGGGGCCCTGCGGCTGTCCGCCGTCGCCGCTCTGTGCGGGCACGGCGTACGGGTTGTGCGGGTGGGGCACCCCCGCCTGCGGGTTCGGCGGTTGCAAGGCGAAAGTCGTCGGCTCGTCGGACCCGTGGTGGGCAGCCCCGTGGTTGCTCATGGGTCCATCCATATCGTGCCCCGCGCCGCCGCCTCCACCAGGGGTGCCATCCGGTCACAGACCCGTGACCTAAGCAGCCTTGGTGACGTCCGGTGCGATACCGCGCCCCGCGAGGGGCGCGGGGAACTGCTGGTGTGCGGCTCCTCCCCCAAGCTCTTGACGAGCGGGGGACCCCCCTCGTGCGCGCGACCGACCCCCACCGGCCCGCAGGTCCATCACCGTGCTTCCAGCGGAGCGCTCAGCCGGGACGGAAGGTGTCCACCGCGACGTCGAAGTGCTCCTTGGCCTCGCGCTCCCTGCCGGCCGGCGCCGACACCCATACGTCGTACATCCGCCCGTCCTGCTCCCAGCACAGGTCGTAGGTGTGCCGCGGGCCCTCCGCCGCGCTGAAGCCGCTCCAGGTGAACTCCCAGAGGGCGGCCGGGTGTCCGTGATGCGTGGTGGCGGTGACCCGGCCGTCGTGGTAGCCGGGGTTGTTGACCGGTCCGGCGGCGTCCGCGCGGCGCATCACCGCGAGCGGGCCGCCGGCCCCCGGACCGGCGACCTTGATGCCGAGGCGGAAGGTCTCCCCCGGCGACCTGTAGAAGACGCGCTCGCCCTGCGGCTTGCGGGTGAAGCCGTCCGGTACGGCGACGGTGAAGCCGGCCGGGTCCCGGACCAGGTGGTGACCCGAGGGCACGGTGGGGCCGTCGGCGGCGGGCGGGGCGGGCCGGGTGACGGTGACCGTGGAAACGGGGATGGCCGGCGAGGCGGCCGACGGCGGCGGCGTGGACGTCCGGGACGCGGTGCCCGCCGACGTGCTCACCGAGGTCCGCGGCGCCGAAGACGTCGGCGTACCGCCGCCGTTGCCGCCTCCACGCATCAGCAGTGCCGCCGCCGAGACACCTGCCCCGGCCATCGCGGCGACCAGCAGCGCCGCGACCAGCGCACTCCGGGCGGGGTACCGGCCGGGGTCCTGGGACGCGGTGCCGGCCGTCGGCGGAGTCGCGGGCGCCGGCCGGGGCACACCCGGCGATACGGGCACGTCCCGCCACGTCGGCGTGTAACGGGCCGGTGGCGCCGGCGTACGGCCCGACTCCAGGAAGGCCCGCAGCATCCGCTCGGCCTCGTCTGCCGCCGGCCGCCGGTCCGGGTCGCGCTCCAGCAGCCCTCGTACGACGGGCAGGAGCGGTGCGGCCTGCTCAGGCGGCCGGATCTCGTCGAAGACGACCGCGTGCAGGATGCCGCCCAACGAGTCGCGCCAGAAAGGCGATTCACCGCTGAGCGCGGTGCACAGCAGCGCGCCGAGCGACCACAGGTCGGACTCCGGGCCGGTCCTGGCTCCGGACATCCGCTCCGGCGCGGTGTACTCCGGCGAGCCGACGAAGGACCCGGTCTCGGTGAGTGTGGTGGCGCCGTCCACCTGGGCGATGCCGAAGTCGGTGAGGACGATCCGGCCGGTGGCGGACTCCACCAGGACGTTCGCGGGCTTGATGTCCCGGTGCAGGACACCGGCGGCGTGGGCCGTGCGCAGCGCGCTCAGCAGGGCGATGCCGATCCGGGCGCCCTCGGCGGCGTCCACCGGGCCGCGCGCGGCGATCCGGTCGGCGAGCGAGCCCCCGTCGATCAACTCCATGACGATGTAAGGGCGTTCGTCCTGCTCGACGATGTCGTACACGACGACGATGTGCGGATGCCGCAACTGCGCGACGGCGCGTGCCTCGCGTACCGTGCGCTCCCGCCGCACCGCGGCCTCCTCGGCGGACAGCGTTTCGTCGAACGGGAGTTCCTTGACCGCGACCTCCCGTCCGAGCAGTTGGTCGGTCGCCCGCCAGACGACGCCCATGCCCCCGCGTCCCAGCCGCGCCTGAAGGCGGTAACGGCCCGCGATGACACGGAAGTTGTCCCCCTCGGTCCCCATGCGCCCCATCATGCCGCACAGGACAGCGGCACCCCGGGGCGCCGACCGGCCAAGGATCGGGCTCCGCCGCGTCAGCTCCCGTCCGGCTGCCAGCTCTGCAGCACGGCCCTGAACTGCTTCTCGGTGGTCGCCCAGTCCTCCTCGGGCGAGGACATGTAGACCGCGTACTCGACACCCTCGCGGGAGAAGTACGTCTCCTCGATGGCGTGCCGCGGGCCGGGGTACGGCGTGTCCTTGGCCAGGGCCGTCCAGGTGTATTCCCACAGGGAGCCCGGACGGTCGCGGTAGGTGTTGGCCTTCAGGGTCACCCGCTGGTAGTCCACCAGCCGCTGGAGCTGCTGCTCCAGGTCGAGCTGGTGGGCGTGCGCGCTGGGGAAGTCCGGCGAGTCGTCGACGGCGACGCGGATGAAGTGCTTGCCGTTGTCGGGCGTGTAGTCGACCTGCCCGGTGGCCTCGTCGAACTCCTGCCGCTTCCAGCTCGCGTCGGGCACGGCGATGCTGAAGCCGTAGGGGTCGCTCTTGCGCACCCAGCCGGCCGGGAGGTCGCCGGTGGTGTCGGTGTCCGCGGCCTGCGTGGGGTCCGGCGGGGACGACTGGGAGGCGTTGTTGCCCTGGTGCCGGCCCTGGTCCCACTTCAGCAGGGCGGCCGCGGTGCCGCCGCCGACGAGCGCGGCGAGGGCCACGACGAGGACGAGGGTGCGCAGACGGCGCCTGGGCGGGGCGGCGATGACGTGCACGCCGGCCTCCGGTTCGGGCGCGGACCGCACCAGTG
>NZ_POTZ01000188.1 GCF_003236365.1 Streptomyces sp. NTH33 | reverse complement strand
GCTGGGCGGGGCGCTGACGGCGTGTTCGGGGGCTTCGGATCCGGTGGACGGCGCGGCTCCGGCCGCCGGCGCGTCCGCCACGGTGGCGGACGAGGCGGCCGTCGCCCGCAGCGGGGGCTCCGTCGGCGCCCGCGGTTCGGCCTGCGAGCTTCCCGTCACCTTCGACATCGCCGCGGACTGGGAGGCCAGGGCCGTGGACCGGACGGCCGGGGACTCCCCCGCCGCCGAGGAGGCCGCCGGCGCGCTCCTGCACCAGGGTCCGGTGACCGCCGTGTGCGAGATCGACGCCAAACCCGCCGGGAACATCGGCTTCCTGCGTGTGTGGACCGGCGCGTCGGACGCGGGTGACGCGCGTACGGTGCTGCGCGCCTTCGTGGCCGCCGAGGGCGCCGTGAACAAGGAGGAGTACCGCCCGTTCCGTGCGGGCGGGCTCGAGGGCTCCGAGGTCGAGTACCTCCGCACGAGCGGGATCCTGGACGAGTCGAAGCAGGAACGCGCCCTGGCCGTCAGCACCCCCGAGGGTCCGGTCGTCCTGCACCTGGGCGGCCTGGACACCGAGGAGCACCAGCAGATGCTCCCCGCCTACGAACTCGCCAGGAAGACCCTGCGCACTCCCTGACCGCTTGAGCGCCACCTGCCCGGCCGCCCGCTCCCACCGTGTCGGAGTGGGCGCGACGGGTACCCGACCGGGGCACGAGAGGCCGTCCTGCCCGGCCGGGGCAGCCGACCGTCCGGTGCGGTGAAAGGAGTGGTCATGACGCGCAACGGAGGCGACGCGGCTCCCGCCCGGCGAGCGGGATCCCCCGGCCTTCGTCTGGCGGCGGGCCGAGGCGGACAGCCGTCACCCCACGGGCCCGAGCCACAGGACCGGCACCTGCCCCATGACCGCAACCAGGCCATCCTGGAGGCGGCCAAGCAGGTCGGCGCCCTGCTGAAACGGAAGGGGCACGCCTTCGCGCTGGCCGGAAGCGTGGCCGCCTACGCCCACGGCGGCAGCGAGAACCTGCAGCACGACGCCGACTTCTGCGTACGGCCCGCCGACGCCGAAGAGGTCGCCGACACGCTGCGCGAGGGCGGCCTGACCGTCCACGCCCCGCCCGAGGACTGGCTGATCAAGGCCAAGTGCTTCGACCAGGACGTCGACATCATCTTCGAACTGGCCCACCAGCCCGTCTCCCTGGAGATGCTCGAACGGGCCGAGGAGCTGCCGGTGGACTCGGTGCGCATGCCCGTCCTGTCACCGACCGACCTGCTGTGGAGCCTGGTCGGCGCCTTCTCCGAGCACCACTGCGACTTCGGGGCCGTACTGCCCGTCGCCCGTGCGCTGCGGGAGAAGGTGGACTGGGACCGCGTCCGGCGGGACTGCGGGGACGAGCCCATGCCCGCCGCCTTCTTCTTCCTCCTCGAACGCCTGAACGTCATCTCCCCGCCGAAGGAGCGGCCATGAGCAACCACGGCGCAGAGCGGTCCTCCGGCGCTCCGGGCGCCGGCGACAACCTGGAGTACCGCGTCGCCCGCCTCAAGGAGCGGATCGCCGCCGGCCCCCTGGCCGAACTGGGTGTGCGGCTGGAGGTGCGCGGCGAGGCGGTGCTGCTGACCGGCACCGTTCCCACCGCACACTGCCGGGACGAGATCTGCCGCGTCGTCGACGAGGAGCTGGCCGGCAACCAGGTCCACTGCGACGTCGTCGTCGCCGACGTCTCCTCCCCCGACCACGTGGAGGACCTCGCATGATCCGGATAGCAGCCGTCGGAGACATCCACATGGCGCCCGAGAGCCAGGGCACGCTCCGGCCCGCGTTCGACACGCTGTCCGAGTGCGCCGACGTCCTGTTGCTGGCCGGGGACCTCACCCGGCACGGCACGCCGGAGGAGGCCCGGGTGGTGGCACGGGAGATCCGGGACCTGCCGGTGCCGGTCGTGGCCGTCCTCGGCAACCACGACCACCACGACGAACGGCCCGAGGAGGTCACCGCCGTCCTGGAGGACGCCGGCGCCCAGGTCCTGGAGGGACGCGGGGTCGTCGTGCCCTGCGGCGGGGCGCGCGTCGGTGTCGCCGGCACCAAGGGGTTCGGCGGCGGTTTCGTCGGCCGCTGCGCGGGCGAGTTCGGCGAGCCGCTGATGAAGGAGTTCGTCCGGTACACCCGCCGCTGCGCGGACGGCCTGCGTACGTCGCTGGAGCAGCTGGGCGAGCAGGGGTGCGACGTGCGGATCGCGCTGACCCACTACTCCCCCGTGCCGGAGACACTGGCCGGTGAGCCGCCGGAGATCTATCCGTTCCTCGGCAGCTACCTGCTGGCCGAGGCGATCGACACGGCCGGCGCCGACCTCGCCGTGCACGGCCACGCGCACGCCGGCACGGAGAACGGCATGACCAGCGGCGGCGTCCGGGTGCGCAATGTCGCCCAGCCGGTCATCGGGCGGGCCTTCCACGTCTACCACGTGCACGCGCGGGAGCCGGTGACGGCCGGTGCGCCCGGCGAGCGGTCCGGCTGACCGGGTCGGCCGGGCCGCGACTCCCGGCCCCTGCCGGGGCGGGGGCCCGTACGCTGGGGGCCGTGCACATCTGTTTCGTCTGCAGCGGGAACATCTGCCGCTCGCCGTCCGCCGCGCTGGTGTTCGCCGAGCACCTGCGCCGGGAAGGGCTCGGGGACGCGGTGCGGGTCACCAGCGCCGGCATCGGCCCGTGGCACGTCGGAGAGGCCATCGACGGGCGGGCCGGCGAGGTGCTGGCCCAAAACGGCTATCCGGTCGGGCACGTGGCCGCGCAGGTCGGGGCCGAGCACCTGGACGCCGACCTGTTCCTGGCCATGGACGCCGGTCACGAGAAGGCGCTGCGGCGACTTGTCGACGCCCCCTCCCGGGTGCGGCTGCTGCGCTCCTTCGACCCGGACGCGACCGGCGACCTCGACGTGCCCGACCCGTACTACGGCGGCCCGGAGGGATTCGACGCGGTGCTGGACATGATCGAGGCCGCGACGCCCGGTCTGCTCGCCTGGGTGCGCGAGCGCCTCGCCGCATGACCGGCCGGCGGCCGGCCGGCGCCGGCGAGGACGGTCCGGGTGCCGTGGCCGCCCGGCTGACCGGGTGTCCGGTGACCGGCCGGCGCCCGCTGTCCGGGGCCCTCACCGAGGTGACGCTCGGCGACG
Organism: Streptomyces sp. NTH33; assembly: GCF_003236365.1. Classification (GTDB taxonomy): domain Bacteria; phylum Actinomycetota; class Actinomycetes; order Streptomycetales; family Streptomycetaceae; genus Streptomyces. Next base: position 9,409 of record NZ_POTZ01000188.1, on the reverse strand, counting down.
GACGGGTGGTCGTGGTCAAGCGCGGTGACGGCCCGGGGGCGGTGCGCGCCGAGGCCGCGGGACTGCGCTGGCTCGCCGGGGCGGGCGCGGTGCGCCTCCCGGCGGTGCACGGCCACGACCGGCACTGGCTGGTCACCGACCGGGTGCCGCAGGGCAGGCCGAGCCCGCGGGCCGCGGCCCGGTTCGGCCGTGACCTGGCCGCCCTGCACGCCGCCGGGGCGCCCGCGTTCGGCGCCCCACCGCCCGGCGGACCGGAGGAGGCGTACATCGGGCTCGCGCCGATGCGCAACGTTCCCGGCACCGACTGGCCGTGCTGGTACGCCGAGCACCGGGTGCTGCCCTACCTGCGCCGCGCGGTCGACGACGGCACCCTGCGGCCCGCCGAGGCGGCCGTGATCGAGCGCGCCCTGGAGCGGCTGCCCGAGCTCGCCGGCCCCGCCGAACCGCCCGCACGGCTCCACGGCGACCTGTGGAACGGCAATGTGCTGTGGGGCGCGGACGGCGAGGTCCGGCTGATCGACCCGGCCGCGCACGGCGGGCACCGGGAGACCGACCGGGCGATGCTCCGCCTGTTCGGCTGCCCGCACCTGGACCTCGTGCTCGACGGCTACCAGGAGGCCGCGCCGCTCGCCGACGGCTGGGCCGGCCGCATCGGGCTGCACCAGCTGTTCCCGCTGCTGGTGCACACGGTGCTGTTCGGACGCGGATACGCCGGTCAGGCGGTCGAGGCGGCCCGCGGCGCCGGCCGGTGACCTGCGCCGTGGCACCTCCTACGGTGTGTCAACTCGGCCATGACGTCCCCTTCTTGGGCGGAAGAGGCGCTCGGGCACGCCGGCGGTCCGGGGACCATGATCAGTGCCGGGTGGTACGCGTGCGCGTGCACGGTAGGCTGCCAGTGCCGGAGATTGCGGGCGATGCCACCCCGCACCGGTGCGAGCGGTGGGGAGAAGGGCAGGCGCGGATGGACTGGCGTGAGTTCGCTGAGCAGATGGCCCGGCTCGCCCGGCGCCTGCTGGCACAGGAGTCCGCACAGGAGACGCTCGACGAGATCGTCCAGGCGGCCGTCGAGCTGATCGAGGGGTGCGAGTTCTCCGGCATCCTGGCCCTGCGCAAGGGGCGTGCCGTGTCCCTGGCCGTGAGCGATGACGTGGTGGTGGAGTCCGACCGGCTGCAGGGAGAACTGGGCGAGGGACCCTGCTTCGACGCCGCCCGGCGGGTCGGCGGGGACAGGACGTTCCGCATCGCGGACCTCACGCAGCCGCAGCCGGACTGGCCCCGGTACGCTCCGGCCGCCCGTGGGCTGGGCTTCGGCAGCATGATGGGCTTCCTGCTGTACACCCACGACGACGACTTCGGCGCCCTCAACCTCTACTCCAGCCGCCCCGGCGCCTTCACCCCGGACGACGAGACGGCCGGCTGGCTGCTCGCCTCGCACGCCGCCGTCGCCCTCTCCAGCGCCCGGACCGTCGACCAGCTCGAACACGCGCTGGAGACCCGGCACGCGATCGGCGAGGCCATGGGCATCCTGCGCGAACGCCACCGCCTGAGCGAGGACGACGCCTTCGCCGTCCTGCGCCGCATCTCCCAGCACCACAACGTCAAACTCCGCGACGTGGCCCAGAACATCCGCTCCGGGGCCCGCAAGCAGGGCTGACACGACCGGCCGGGACGCTCCGGTGGGCCGGGGCGGTGCGGCGGCCCCTCGCCTCGGCCGGTGCGGCAGTGTAGACATGGCACATGGTCCGACTCCCGGGCCGAACCGGTACTCGGTCGGCCCGCCGTTCCGATGGCCGGCGCCCTCAGCTCGCGCCCGGCCCTGGCCGGCGAGCGCGTGAGCGGGCCGAGCGGCGCCGGCCGGCACCGGGAGCAGAGACGACCGGGCTGCGGGCGGCGATGCGTGGGCGCAGCGTGGCCGGGCAGGTGTTCGTGCTGCAGGTCGTCGTCGTGCTGCTGCTGGTCGTGGCCTCGGTGGTGGCGCTGGTGCTGCAGGTGCGGTCCGACAGACGCCAGGAGGCCCGCGACCGCTCCCTCGCCGTGGCCGAGGCGTTCGCCAACGCGCCGGGCACCCGCGAGGCGCTCGCCGCGCCCGATCCGACGGCGGTCCTGCAGCCGCGGGCGGAGGCCGCCCGCCGGGGGGCGCACGTCGACTTCGTCGTCGTGATGAACACCGAGGGGATCCGCTACACCCACCCCAGGCCCGACCGCATCGGCAAGAAGTTCGTCGGCACCATCAAACCCGCGCTGGCCGGCCACGCCGTCGTGGAGGAGGTCAACGGCACCATCGGCCGGCTGGTGCAGGCCGTCGTGCCGGTCGAGGCGCCGGACGGCAAGGTGGTGGGCCTGGTGTCGGCCGGTATCACCACCAGGAACGTGGGCGGCCTCGCGGACCGGCAGCTGCCGGTCGTCCTGGGCGCCGCGGCCGTGGGGCTCGCCCTCGCCACGGCGGGGACGGCACTGGTCAGCAGGCGGCTGCTGCGCCAGACCCACGGGCTGGGTCCGGGCGAGATGACCCGGATGTACGAGCACCACGACGCGGTGCTGCACTCCGTCCGCGAGGGCGTGATCATCGTCGGCGCCGACGGGGAACTGCTGCTCGCCAACGACGAGGCGCACCGTCTGCTCGGCCTGCCCGAGGACGCCGAGCAGCGCCACGTGCTCGACCTCGGACTCGACCCCAACACCGCCGGCCTGCTGGCCTCCGGCCGGATCGCCACCGACGAGGTGCACCTGGTCGGCGACCGGCTGCTGGCGATCAACCAGCGGCCCACGGACCTGGACGGCGGCCCGTCGGGCAGCGTGGCCACGCTGCGCGACTCCACGGAGCTGCGCACCCTGTCCGGCCGGGCGGAGGAGGCCCGGGAACACCTCAGTCTGCTCTACGACGCCGGGGTGGGCGTCGGCACGACCCTGGACGTGACCCGGACCGCCGAGGAACTCGTCGAGGTGGCCGTTCCGCGGTTCGCGGACTTCGCCACCGTCGACCTGTACGACACCGTACTGGCCGGCGAGGACCCGGAGCCGGGGGCCGTGCTGCGGCGCACGGCGTACGGCGGGATCCGCGAGGACGTCCCGCTGTACCCGGTCGGCGAGCAGATTCGTCTCATCGCCTCCTCGCCGCAGGCGCACAGTCTCCGGACCCGCCGGCCGGTCCTCGAGCCCCGCCTGGAGGCGGCTCCGGGCTGGCGCGCCCAGGACTTCGAGCGCGCCGACCAGGTACTGGAGTACGGCATCCACTCGCTGATCACCGTGCCGGTACGGGCGGGCAGCCTGGTGCTGGGCCTGGTCAGCTTCTGGCGGTCGCGCAAGAAGGAGCCCTTCGACGCAGGCGAACTCGCCCTGGCCGAGGAGCTGGTCGCGCGGGCCGCGGTCTCCATCGACAACGCCCGCCGCTACACCCGCGAGCACGGGCTGGCGGTCACCCTGCAGCGCAGCCTGCTGCCGCGCAGCCTGCCCGAGCAGGACGCCCTGGACATCGCCTACCGCTATCTGCCCGCGCAGTCGGGCGTGGGCGGGGACTGGTTCGACGTACTGCCGCTGTCCGGGGCGCGGGTCGCGCTCGTCGTCGGGGACGTGGTCGGGCACGGGCTGCACGCCGCGGCCACGATGGGGCGGCTGCGGACCGCGGTCAGCAACTTCTCCGCCCTGGACCTGCCGCCCGAGGAACTGCTCGGACTGCTGGACGAGCTGGTCGTCCGCATCGACCAGGACGAGCGGGCGGACAGTGCCGGCGTCCCCGTGACCGGCGCGACCTGTCTGTACGCGATCTACGATCCGGTCTCCCGGCGCTGTGCCGTGGCCCGCGCCGGCCATCCGCCGCCCGCCGTGATCGCGCCGGACGGCGGCGTGGTCTTCCCCGACGTGCCCGCCGGCCCCCCGCTCGGACTGGGCGGGCTGCCGTTCGAGACGGCCGAGCTGGAGCTCGCGGAGGGCAGCCGGCTGGTGCTGTACACCGACGGGCTGGTGGAGGACCGGGAGCGGGACATCGACACCGGCCTCGAGGAGCTGCGCACCGCGCTGGCCTCGGCCGGAGAGTCGCCCGAGGAGACGTGCCGGGCGGTGCTCGACGCCCGGCTGCCGTTCCGGCCGAGTGACGACATCGCGCTGCTCGTCGCCCGCACCCGGGCCCTGGGCCCCGAGCGGGTCGCCGAGTGGGACGTGCCGGACGACCCGGCGGCCGTCGCGGACGTGCGCGCCGCGGTGAGCCGGCGGCTGGACCTGTGGGGGCTTCAGGAGCTGACGTTCACCACCGAGCTGATCCTCAGCGAGCTGGTCACCAACGCGATCCGCTACGGCGCCGAGCCCATCCGCGTACGGGTGCTGCGTGACCGCGCCCTGGTCTGCGAGGTCTTCGACGGCAGCAACACCTCACCGCACCTGCGCTACGCCGCCAGCACGGACGAGGGCGGCCGCGGGCTGTTCCTCGTCGCGCAGATGGCCGAGCGGTGGGGCACCCGCTACACGCCCACCGGGAAGGTCATCTGGGCCGAGCAGCCCCTCCCCCTCCCGGCGCCGGACGGCGACCGCGCCGGCTGACGCGCAGCACACCGGCCCGGGTCCCCCCGCGGGGGTCCGGGCCGGTGCGGTGCACGCGTGCCGTCAGCCGCCGCCCAGGCGCGAGCGCAGCAGCTCCTTGCCCATCTCGGCGCCCTTGCGGCTGTCCGCCTGCGCCTTGCGGAACAGCTCCACGACCTCGTTGTCCTTGTCCCGTTCCGCGTCCTGGATGTACTGCTCCAGCCGCAGCGCGTTGTCCAGGCACGCCTCGACGTACCAGATGAGGTTGTAGTCCTTGTCCCGCGTGCCGGTGACGTCGCCGGTCTCGGTACCGCTCGTCATGCGGACCTCCTCCTCGGTGGCTCTTCTGCCTTCGTCGTCGGTGCCACGCCGAGTACCCGTCCGCGCCCCGGCGACACACGGCGTCAGCCCAGGGCGCGGTCGAGGTTGTAGGCGGCGCTGATCAGCGACAGGTGGGTGAAGGCCTGGGGGAAGTTGCCCTGCTGCTCGCCGGTGGGGCCGATCTCCTCGGCGTACAGGCCGAGATGGTTGGCGTAGGTGAGCATCTTCTCGAAGGCGAGGCGGGCCTCGTCCAGGCGGCCGGCCCGGGTGAGGGCCTCGACGTACCAGAACGAGCAGATGGAGAACGTGCCCTCGTCGCCGTGCAGCCCGTCGGGGCTGGCCTGCGAATCGTAGCGGTAGACGAGCGAGTCGGAGACCAGGTCCTCGGTCAGCGCGTCCAGGGTGGACAGCCACTTGGGGTCGGTGGGCGCGATGAACTTCGCCAGCGGCATCATCAGTACAGCGGCGTCGAGCACGTCCCCGTCCTCGTACTGCACGAAGGCCTGCCGCGCCTTCGACCAGCCGCGGTCCATGATGCGGCGGTAGATGGTGTCCCGGCTCCGCCGCCAGCTCAGCAGGTCGGCGGGCAGGCCGCGGCGGTTGGCCAGCCGGATGGCGCGTTCGACGGCCACCCAGCACATCAGGCGGGAGTACAGGAAGTTCTTCCTGCCGCCCCGGGTCTCCCAGACGCCCTCGTCGGGCTGGTCCCAGTTCTCGCAGACCCACTCCACGAGCGCGGACACGTCGTCCCACTGGGCGCTGGAGATCGGCTGGGCCCACTTGTCGTAGAGGTAGATGGAGTCGATCAGGGCGCCGTAGATGTCGAGCTGGAGCTGGTCGGCGGCGGCGTTGCCGACCCGTACGGGGGCGGAGCCGAGGTGTCCCTCCAGGTGGGCGAGTTCCCGCTCGGGCAGGTCGGTGCGGCCGTCGATGCCGTACATGATCTGCAGCGGGCCGGTGCCCCTGCCGTCGCCGGGGCTGATGTGCCGGGTCACGAACCGCATGAACGCCTCGGCCTCGCCGGCGAAGCCGAGGCGCAGCAGCGCGTAGACGGCGAACGCGGCGTCGCGCACCCAGACGTAGCGGTAGTCCCAGTTGCGCTCACCGCCGATCCGCTCGGGCAGGCTCGTGGTGGGCGCGGCGACGATGGCGCCGGTCGGGGCGTAGGTGAGCAGCTTCAGGGTGAGGGCGGAGCGGTGGACCATCTCCCGCCAGCGGCCGCGGTAGCGGGACTGGGCGAGCCAGCGGCGCCAGTAGACGACCGTGGCGCAGAACTGCTCCTCGGCCTCGGTGCGGGCGCACCGCCGCGGGGCCACGGCGCCGCCCACCTGGTCCAGGGCGAAGACGGCCGACTCGCCCTCGGCGAGCTTGAACTCCGCCCGCAGGTCCGGGCCGTCGGTCTCCAGGGGCACGGTGGCCGTCAGGGCGAGGGAGCCCTCCGCGGACTCGAACAGGGCCGTGCCGCCCTCCAGGCGGACCGTGTGCGGGTCGGCGCCGTAGTGGAAGCGGGGCGCCACCCGGGCCCGGAACGGCAGGGTGCCGCGTACGCACAGCACCCGGCGGATGAGCCGGTGCCGCTCGGCCTCCGCGGATTCCTGGCGGTCCTGGGTCACCGGCATGAAGTCCTGCACCTCGCCGACGCCGTCCTCGGTGAAGAACCGGGTGATCAGCACGTTGGTGTCGGGGAAGTAGAACTGCTTGGTGCGGGCCGCCTCGGCCGCGGCGAGTTCGAAGCAGCCGCCGCGCTCGGCGTCCAGGACGGAGGCGAAGACGCTCGGGGAGTCGAAGGAGGGACAGCAGTACCAGTCGATCGTGCCGTCGGTGCCGACGAGGGCGACGGTGCGCAGGTCGCCGATCAGGCCGTGGTCGGCGATCGGCACGTAGTTGGGGGTGCCCGGCCCGGGCCGCCGGCTTCGGGTGTCGCCCATCGCGGCTGCCTCCCTTCCGGCTCTTCCGCTTATTCTGTTTCTTCCGGTTCTTCCGGTTCTTCCAGCTTAGGAGCGGGCGGTGGGTCCTTCCGGATGCGGGGTGCGGCCCGGCGGGCAATCGTGGGAGGAGGTCCCGCTTCCCGCGGCATCGGAGCCGCAGTCCGGACCCGAGCGGGGAGCCGGCCGGACCCGAGGAGGACACATGTCGACGTCACAGCCCGATGCATCCCGCTCTCCGGGGGAGCGTTGCACCCCCGACCACGTCCTTCACGCCCGTACCGGCACCGACGTCTCCCCCGAGGACGTGGTGCTGGCCGCGGGCCGCGACATCACCCCGCGCAACCTGGAGTGGGCCAGGCGCAAGCTCGAAACGGAGGGTCCGGCCGCCCTGGACAAGCTGCTGCCCTAGGGCCGGGAAAGGGGCCGGAGCCTTCGGGCTCCGGCCCCTTTCCCCGTACTGACCGGCCGATCAGGGCAGCGTGTCGTCGTCGACGACGTGCACGGCGGCCTCCTCCGCGCCGGCGGCTCCCGCGTCGATGCCCTTGTCGGCGGCGATCTCCTCCTTGGCGGTGTCGGTGTGGGCGCCCTCGTCCGGGGCGACGAGGCGGCCGGCGCGGTCCGTGCCCGCCTCGGGGTCGACCGGTTCGCCCTCGCCGCCGGGCAGGTCGCCCACGGCATCGCCCTGCGGTTCGGCCACGTCGGGCTGTTCCTGGGCCAGCCGCTGGTCGAGGCTCTCGCCCTGGTGCTGTTCGGCGGCCGTCGTGCCGTACTTGGTGACGCCCAGGGGCTTCTCCGGCGGGGAGTACCCCTCGTCGAGGGTGTCGTCGTAGGTCCGCTCGCCCACCGCGTTCTGCATGTCCAGTGGCGCGGCGTCCTCCTGTTCCTCGTTGCTGCCGGTGGGCTGGTAGGCGTCGTCGGCCATCGGATCGGTGCTCACGGGTTCCTCCTCGCGGCGGCTGGGCGTCAGCGTGTCGTGATTCGCGTTTCCCGCAGGGCCCGGCCCAATCACCCGTCCGGTGATCATCACCCGCCCGGTGACCCGGCCCGGTTCACCCGTCGGGGCGACCACGGGAACGCCCTGGGCGTCGTTGTCGTCTACAGTTCGGTAGACGGTCTACAGACCTGTAGTCACTCGGTCGGCGCCACCTCCGCGTTCGCCGGCCCGAAGGAGGCACGCGGATGATCCTCGCCCTGTCGGGCCCGTCGGTCGACGGCTCCGTCTACACCGACGTGGTGGACCTGGCCCGCCGCTCCCCCGCCTGGTTCGACGACACGGTGTCGGCCTGGTCGGCGTACGGCCTCGCCGTGTTCGCCGTGCTGATGCTGGTGGGCTGGTGGCGGGCGCGCCGGCTGGGCGCCGAGGCGGCGGCCACGGCTCTGGCGGTGCCGCTCGTCGTGGTCGTCGCCTACGCCGTGAACGCGGTGGTGAAGCTGCTCGTGCGCGAGGTACGGCCCTGTCGCGCACTGCACGTGGCCACCCTGGAGGCCTGTCCGGCCCGTACCGACTGGTCCTTCCCCAGCAATCACGCGGCGATCGCCGCCGCGGCCGCGGTGGCGCTGTTCTTCGTCTCCCGCCGCCTGGCCGCGGTCGCGTGCGTGGCCGCCGCGGCGATGGCCCTCTCCCGGGTCTGGGTGGGCGCGCACTATCCGCACGACGTGGCGGCCGGACTCGTGGTCGGTGCCGTGGTGGCCTTCGCCGTGCTGAAGGTGCTGGCGCGCCGTCCGGAGGGACTGGTCCGGCGCCTGACCGCGACACGGCTGCGCCCGTTGCTGGTGTCATGGGGACCATGAGTGTCATGAGGTCCAGCAGGCACAGGGACACCGCCGGCATCGCGGGCGGCGCCGGGCTCGGCACGTGGGCGGCGTTCGCCGTGCTCGCCCTGGTGGTCGACGGCCACGGCGCGCCGCTGTCCGTGGACAGCGGCGCGCTGTCCTGGTCCGTCGGCCACCGCCCGGAGGTGGCGGTGGCCGTGGCCCGCGGGCTGACCGCGACCGGCACGGGCGCCTTCCCGTACGTGCTCGTCGTGCTGACCGCCCTCGTCCTCGGCCGCACGGCCCGGCAGCGTACGACCGCGGCGGCCCTGGGCGTGGCCTGCCTGGCGGGGGGCCAGGCCGTGCGCTACGGCGTGCTCGAGCTGATCGCCCGCCCGCGTCCGCCCCGGCAGGACTGGATGACCCACGCCTCGAACTGGTCCTTCCCGTCCGGGCACACCACCACCTCCGCGCTCGCCGCCGGGCTGGTGATCGTGGCGATCGCCGTACGCGCCCCGCGCGGCCGTACGGCGGTCTGCCTCGTCGTCGGCTGCTGGGGCGTACTGGTGGGACTGACCCGGGTGTATCTCGGGGTGCACTGGTTCACCGACGTGATCGGCGGCTGGCTGTTCGCCGTCGGCTGGCTCGGCGTGTGCCTGTGCGCGGCGGCCTGGTGGCTGCCCGCCCGCCTCGTGGCCGGTCCGACGACGACGGCCGGGGGACCGGTGCACGAGCGGTCGCACTCCGCGTGACGTGGTCACGCCGCCCTCCGGCGGATCACCGTGGCGCGGCGGTGGGCGGCGGGGCCGTCACGGGCCAGTGCTCTCGCGCGTTTGGGGCGCGATGTACAGGAGCAGGTCGCCGGACCGGTGGGAGGGCCAGGTGCGGGCGTAGGC
>NZ_POTZ01000187.1 GCF_003236365.1 Streptomyces sp. NTH33 | reverse complement strand
CCCCCACCCCGCCGACCGAGCCCGTGGTGCGCACCGAGCGCCCAAGGCGCCGTCAGGTGACCTTGGTGGCGACCGCTGTCCTCTCGGCGCTGCTCGCCGCCGCGACCACCGGCCTCGCGGTCAGTCACCAGGACGACGCGGCCGAGCGGCTCCCGTCCACTCGGCACGGCGCCACGGAATCCGCCCTGTGGCGCAGCCTGCCGGAGGCGCGGTCCGCTCCCGGCCGGCCCGCGGACGCCACCGACCCGATCCAGACCGGCTGCGGCTCACCCGACGTCGTGGCCCGCGTCATCACGTTCGACGAGGTTCCGGTGCGCCTGCCGGGCGGCATGGACTTCGGCCGGCTCCTGCTGCGCCACCAGCCGAGCTGCCGCACCAGCTGGGGACTGGTCAAGGGGCCGCACAACGCCCAGCGCCGCGTCCACATCAGTGTCCGCCGCCCCGCGGACCACGTCGTCGTGACGAGTTCCTTCGCGGGTGAGAGCGTGGACAGTTACGGCCAGCAGCTGTCCACGGTCAAGGGGTGCGTCTACGTGGAGGCCTTCGTCGAGACACCGGAGGGCCGCGGCTCGACGGCGCACATGCGCTGCGCGTGACGGGGTCCCGCCGCGCTCCGACCGCACACGTGCGGGACCGGCACGGCGGTCACGCGGTCCGCGCCTGCTCTCGGCGGGACCAGTCGTCGAATGCCGCGGCGAGCGGTTCGACGACCTCCCGCTCCAGCCAGGCGCGCCGCTGGGCGTCGAACCGCCGGGGCACGGCCTCCACCCGCATGATCAGGTGGAGGTAGGCCCGGTAGAGGGCCAGACGTGTGCGGGCGGACGCGTCGAAGGTTACCGTGCCGCCCGCCGAGCTCCCGGCAGTCGGCCACCTCGTCCCACGGGACGCCCGCGGCGGCCAGCGCCTCGGTGAGGCGGGCCCGTCGGTGCTCGTGTGCGTGCTCCATGCGGATGGCCGCTCCCATCGGGTCGTCGTCGCCGAGCCTTTCCAACTCTGCTGATTATCCTGACAGTTGGCCAGAGGGGAGCTTCGCCGGTACGCACCGCCACGCGATCCCCGCGGCGGTCAGGTAGGCGAGGGCGCCGATGGCCATGCCGGTGCGCAGGCCGGTGGTGTAGTCGTTGTTCGTGGCGAGCAGGCTGCCTCCGAGCGCCACGCCGGTGGCGCTGCCGACCTGGCGGGTGGTGTTGAACAGGGCGGAGGCGGTTCCCCGGTACGCCGGGGGCGGAGCGGCCATCACGGTGGTGGTCGAGCCGGTGAGGGCGAAGGAGGTGCCGAACCCCGCGGCCATCATCGGAGCCACCAGCAGCGGGTAGGGGGCGTCGGCTCCCACCGCGGCCCAGCCTGCCAGGCCCAGGGCGGCCAGGAGCATGCCGGAGACCACCAGCGGACGGTCACCGGTGCGGCGGGCCAGCCGGCCGGACAGGACGGAGGCGAACATGGTCATCGCCACCGCCGGGAACAGTGCCGCCCCGGTCTCGAGGGCGCTGAGGCCGCGTCGGCGCTGGAAGTCCAGGCTGGCGATGAACACCATCCCGTAGAAGCCGAAGTTGAACAGCAGGCCGACGATAGCGGGGCCGCTCATCGTGGGCGAGCGCAGCATGCTCAGGGGAAGGGCGGGGAACCGGGCCAGCTTCTCGCGCGCCGTGAACGCCGCGACGGCCACCGCGGCCAGACCCAGCCCCGCCAGGACGGCGGGGTCCGACCAGCCGCGCCGGCCGGCTTCGTTGAGCGCGGCGGTCAGCAGGGCCACCGCCGCCACGACCGCGCACTGCGCCGGCCAGTCCAGGGCACGGGCGGCCTGCCGGGGTGAGCGGGTCACGTGTCGCAGGGTCAGCAGCAGGCACGCCACGCCCACGGGCAGGTTGAGGAGGAAGACCCACCGCCAGCCCACCGTGGAGACCAGCAGCCCGCCCAGCAGCGGCCCCGCGGAAGCGGCGATGCCCGCCATCGAGCCCCACAGCCCGAAGGCCCGCGAGCGTGCGGCCGGCGCCGGGTAGGCCTGCTGGAGCAGGGCCAGGGAGCCGGGCACGATCAGCGCCGCGCCGAGCCCTTCCACCAGCCGGGCCACCACGAGGACGGGGGCGCTCGGCGCGAACGCGCACGCCGCCGAGGACACGGTGAACACCGCCACGCCCCAGCAGAAGACCCGTCGGTTGCCCAGCCGGTCGCCCAGCGCGCCGCCGGTCATCAGGAACCCGGCGAAGACCAGCGTGTAGCCGTCCGTGATCCACTGGATGCCGGTGAGCGAGGCCGACAGTTCCCGGCCGATCACCGGCACGGCGACGTTGATGATCGTCACGTCCAGGATCACCATGAAATATCCGGCGCACGCCGCCAGCAGCGGGGCCGTGCGGGCCGTGCGGGCCGTTCCAGGAGTCGCGAACGCCACGTCCCCCACTCCATCCCGTCCACGGAAGCCCTACGCAAAGTGCATGATAGGGGACACATGCCCCCCGCTTTGCGCATCCTCCTCGCCCTGCCGACCGTCGCGGCCCAGGGCGGCGGAGTGCCGACCGTCGCGACCCTGGGCGGCGGAGAGCCCCCTGCACGCCTCAGGCCGCGGGGAGCGCGCAGAAGAAGGCCCCCTGCGTCGCCCGTCCGGAACGGCGGGATCCCGCCTACGCCGTGGTGCCGCCGAAGGTCCGCAGGGGAACGGCTCCGCCGGTGCGCGGGAAGGCCGCCGGCCGCTCTTCCGGGGCGCCGCCGATGTCGGTGAAGGCCAGCAGACCGTTGACCGCGTCGAGTCCGCCGGCGCGCAGTGCCTGGCGCTGCAGGTCCGCGCCCGTGCCCTCCCGCAGCAGGCGGTGCACGACGGCGGTCACCTCCCGCAGGTCGCCGGCTGTTTCCAGCGCGGAGCCCACGTGTTCCAGCAGCCCGCCCACTACGTCACCGGCGCGGCGACGGCGCCCCTGAGCGTCGATCAGGTCGCTACCGAGCCCGTGCCGGGCCGCCTGCCACATCGCCGCCTTCATCAGCTCCGGAGCGCACCGAGGTACGCGGATGCCGGCGGCCGCCTCGCGCATCGCGGTCTCCGCCAGGGCACGGACCAGGCCGGCCAGCATGACGGCGTCGCTGGCGCGCAGCTGCACGTCCATGCAGCGGATCTCCACCGTGGGATAGCGCTCCGACAGCCGGGCCTGCCAGTACAGCTGGCCGGTGTCGGTGATCACGCGGGTGGACAGCAGCCGCCGGACCCGCAGGTCGTAGTCCTCCTCGTCGGCGAAGTGCGGGGGTATGCCGCTGACCGGCCACCGGTCGAAGATCACGGTGCGCCAGCTGGCGAATCCGGTGTCGTGCCCCTTCCAGAGCGGCGAGTTCGCCGACATCGCCGTGAGCGTCGGCAGCCACGCGCGGATCCGGTTCAGCACCTCCACCCCCACCTGCCGGCCGGGCACGGCCACATGCACGTGCATGCCGCAGACCATCTGCTCGGCCACCAGCTGCGGAGCCTGCCGCTGCATCGCCCGGTAGCGGGCGTGGTCGGTGACCGGCACCGGCGGCCCCTGATGGGTGGGCGGAGTCCCGCTCGCCACGAGCCGGCAGCCGTGGGCCTCCGCCGCACCCGCCACGGCGTGCCTCAGGCGCAGCAGGTGCCCGCCGACCTCACCCAGCGAGGCACACACCGGAGTGGCCACCTCGACCTGCGCCTGCAGCAGCTCCGGCTGCACCTCCCCGGCAGCGACGAAAGGCTGCAGGCCGGCCGTGGCGCGCACCTTGTCCTCCCGCGCGGCCGGCAAGCCCGTAGCCGCATCGACCAGCAGGTATTCCTCCTCGACGCCGACGGTCGTCGCCATCAGGGCTCTTCCCTTCACCGCTCACTCCCGGAGCGGAGCCGGACGGAAACCGGTCACCGGGTACAACACCGCCCCGCCTGACGGCGATGAGGCGCACGTGCCGGGCAGCAGCCGGTCGAAACCTCTCGTGGGGCACTGGCGGTCACCTCAGTATGGGCGCCCGGCGGGAGACCGCGCACCGCGCGGGGAAAACACCGCGCCACCCTCCCGGCCCGCGGGCCGGGCAGCCGGGCCGGCGCGCCGCCCCGTCCCCTCCTGTACGTCACGTCGCGGCCGTCCTTCGCGTCACGGCCGTGCTCGAGGAGTTCGTCCGGTTCACGCGGACGGACTTGCCGAACCCGGGATTGAGTCGGGTCGTGTCAACTTAATCGAGCCTCTCTTGCCAAAGTTGTCTGCTGTCAGCTACATGACATACGCGAACTCCTGTCGGGTCGGCAGGCAGACCCGACAGACTTCAAGGACCGAAAGGAGACGTCGGACCATGGCGGTGCGCGACGACATGCCGCGTGACCTCGATCGCCTGACGGGCCGGCCGGTGCCCACCGCACCCGCGGCCGGGGCCCTCATCCCGGCGGACGCCTGGCGCGACGACGAGGCGTTCTACCTCCAGTTCGACCTGCCCGGCGTGGACCGGGCCGGCATCGACCTGACCATCGAGCGCGGCAGACTGACCCTGACGGCCGAAAGGCCCTCACCGATTCCCGCGCACGCGCACGCGGTACTGACCGAACGCCTCACGGGCCGCTTCACCCGCTGTCTGGAACTGTCCGACGCCCTGGACACCGACGCGATCGAGGCCCATCACGACAACGGCGTGCTCACCCTGCGGATCCCCTTCTCGGCCCATGCCAAGCCCCGCAAGATCCCCATCAGCGGAGGCGGGCGCAAGCAGCTGACCGCCTGATCCGGCCGAGCCGTTTCCCGGTCGGCGGCCTGCACACCGGGCCGGGTCCACCTGCCCGGCGAAGAGGCGAAGATGCGGGCCGCCGCCGGATCCAGCAGTGTGAGAGGGGTGCGCGTCCGCACCGTTCCCGGAAGGAGGACCGCCATGGCGAAGAACACCTCCCGGAAGAACCGGAAGAAGGAGCCGTCCGAGGGCGACGAGGTGGCGTGGCGCAGCCACGGCAGTGAGACGACGGGAACCGTCGAGAAGAAGATCACCGAGCGGACGGAGGCCGCGGGCCGCGCCGTGGACGCCTCGCCCGCAGAGCCGCAGTACGAGGTACGCAGCGACAAGTCCGGCCGCTCGGCCGTGCACAAGCCGTCGGCCCTGAAGAAGAAGTAGCCGCCGGCCGCGGGGGTGCCCGGCCGCACCGGTCTACCGGGCGCCGTAGGGACGGAGGAGCTTCGCGTCGGCGAGGGACGCGGCCGGGGGGATGCGCACGGCCAGGAGGGCCACGTCGTCGTCGTTGTCGGGCGGGCGGGCCCGCGCGAGCAGCTGGTCGGTGAAGGACTCCAGGGGGCGGTGGGCCAGGGAGGCGGCGTGCCGGTTCAGCCGGCGCAGCCCGTCGTCGATGGACTTGCCGGGGGATTCGATCAGTCCGTCGGTGTACAGCAGGAGGGTCGAGCCGGGAGGCAGGACCGTGGTCGCGTCGGCGCGGGCCTGGTCGGGGACGACGCCCAGGAGCAGGCCGTGGCCCTCGGTGAGGTAGCGGGCCACGCCGTCGTGGGTGATCAGCAGGGGCGGCGGATGGCCGGCGTTGGTCCAGGACAGTTCGCACCGCCCGTCGTCGGTCACCGTCGCCCGGGCGAAGACGAGGGTGGCCATGGACACTTCGGCGATGCGCACGGACGCCTGGTCCAGCTGTTGGACGATCTCGCTGGGCGGTCGCTGCTGCGACCAGGCGTAGGCGCGGAGCATGTTGCGCAGCTGTGCCATGCCGGACGCGGCGTCCAGGTCGTGGCCGACGACGTCCCCGATGGCCAGAGCCATGGCACCGTCGGTCAGGGTGAAGGCGTCGTACCAGTCGCCACCGACGTCGGAGGCATCCGGCGCGGGAAGATACCTGGCGGTCATCTCCAGCCCCAGCCCGTGCGGCAGCTGAGGCAGCAGGTGCCGTTGCATGGTCTCTGCGACCGTGCGCTGCCGCTGGTAGAGGCGTGCGTTGTCCAGAGCCAGACCGGCACGGCGTGTGATGTCCTCCAGCAGCGTGATGTCGGCCGCGGTGAACGGCTCCGGCTGTGCGGAACGTCCCAGCGTCAGGGCTCCGAGGACTTCCCGCAGACCGCGGATGGGCGCGATGGCGGCCGAGTGCATCCCTGTCTCCTCGAACAGGCGGCGTTGTTCGACGGCGATGCCCGAGTCCGGCGGCCCGTGGTACGTCTCCGGTCCGGCCAGCGCGGACGCCACGCCCCGCAGGGCCCGGGACAGGGGCATGGGCGACTCCTCCGGTACCGGCGGCATCGGCCCCTGGAGGTCTTCCCGGTAGGTCAGGGCGCCGTCGTCCATGTGGGCGACGGTGACGCGTCGTACCTCGTCGTGTTCGGTGATCAGGTCGATCACGACCCAGTCCGCCAGGCGGGGGGCCACCAGGCGGACCAGTCTGCGCAGCGCCTCCTCGACGTCCAGGGTCGAGGTCAGCCGGGACGTGGTCTCGGCCAGCAGCGCCAGCCGCTCCAGCTCCGAGAGCCGTGCGCCGGGCCGCTCGGGCCGCTCTGCGGCGCCGTCGGAGTGGAGGAGTACGAGCGAGGCGAACCGGTCGCCGAGGTCGCACGGCGCAACCGTCCATGCGACCCGCAGCAAGGACCCGTCACCGCGTTCGAACCACTCCTCCGCCTTCTGCGCCGTGCGGCCGGCATGGATGGCCTCCCGCATCGAGCACTGGGTCCTCGGCATCCGCTCCCCGTGCCGGCCGCGGTGCAGCAGGTCGTGTGCGTCCCGGCCCAGCAGCTGTGCGGCGGGCCGGGCCAGCAGTTGTTGTGCCCGGACGTTGGCCCCGACGATGCATCCCTGTTCGTCCGTGACGTACGCGGCGCACCGCAAGGCGTCCAGTACGCTCGCAAGCGCCTCACGGACATCGCCCGACGGCCGTCCGCCTGTGCGGTGCACCCCCGGCGGATCCATCACACGCCTGCCACCTCCCACCGCGGCAACGGCCGCTTCCTCCACCTTCGTCACAGAGTTCCCCGGCCGGCGGTGGTGACGCCTCCGCCGACGGGCCGGCCCGCCCGGGCGGGCGCCCTGTGCAGAAGTGCGGGAAGCGAAGGCGCCGCGTGGCCACGAGCTGTTCAGGAACAAGCAGGACGGCTGCGGAAAAGGTGGTGCTCATCCCCTGAGGCGGCCCTGGCGGCCGTCGCCGGTGACGCCTCCCCGGTCGCCCTGCCAGCCGTCGTGGTGCAGGACCTCCTCCAGCGGCCGTCGCGGCCCGGGACGGAAGGCAGTGCGCAAGGGGTACGCGGTCGGCAGCAGCGCGCCCTGGCGGACGGTGGGCGGCAGGCCGAGCAGGTCGGCGGCCTCCTGCTCGCGGTCCAGGTGGACGGCCGTCCAGGCGGTGACCAGGCCGCGGCTGCGGGCGGCCAGCGCATAGCTCCAGGCGGCGGGCAGCAGGGACGCCCACAGGCCGGCCTGGTTGCCCAGCGGCAGCCGGCCGCCGGGCAGTTGGAGGCAGGGGACGACCAGGACGGGTACGCGGTGCAACCGCTCGGCCAGCCGCCGGGCGCCGGTGAGCGCCGAGCGGGCCGTCCCGGGCAGTTCGTCCAGTCGCCGCAGGGCGGCGGCGTTGCGGTCGTGGAACGCCGCCCGGTACACCTCGGCGAGGCCGGCGCGGAGCTTCGGGTCGGTCAGCAGGAGCCAGCGCCAGTTCTGGCGGTTGTTGCCGTTGGGTGCCTGAAGGGCGATGCGCAGGCAGTCCTTGACGAGCTCCGGGTCCACCTTCCGATCGAGGTCCAGGCCGTTGCGTACGGTGCGTGTGGTGGTGAGCAACTCCTCGCAGGTCAGGGGTTGTCCGGTGGTCACGGCAGCACCGACGCCCGCGCGATCAGGGCGAGGTGGGTGCCCGCGACGAAGCCCGTCGCGGCCGGCAGCGGCCAGCCGCCGCGGCGCGCCCGCAGGAACCGCCGCAGGCCCCAGGCCGGCAGCGCCGCCGTCAGGCAGGGCAGCAGCCCGGCCGGGCCGTCCGGAAGGAACAGGGCGATCTGGCAGCAGACCGCCCCCGCCGCCAGGGCCGCCGTGACCGCCGCGCTGCGCCGCGGGCCGAGGCCGGCCGAGTACAGGCGCGCGCCGGG
Organism: Streptomyces sp. NTH33; assembly: GCF_003236365.1. Lineage (GTDB taxonomy): Bacteria > Actinomycetota > Actinomycetes > Streptomycetales > Streptomycetaceae > Streptomyces. The sequence goes on along the minus strand of NZ_POTZ01000187.1, from coordinate 4,540 downwards.
CGGTGCCTCCCAGGCCGTCTTGCGGGCGAACTCGAAGTGCAGGAACACACAGGCGCACAGCGTCAGCAGCACGCCTGCGCGCCAGTCGGCCGGGACGGTCCCGTCGGCGGCCAGTGTCCCGTACACGTAGATCCCGAGCAGCACCTGCACCGGGTAGGTGACCGCGAGGTTGAGCAGCTGCCGGTCGCGTACCGTCGCCGACAGGCGTTCCAGGGCGGCGAGCAGCAGTGCGTAGCCGAGGGCCGACAGGATCAGCAGGACGGCCGCCGGGGACAGGGCGGCGTTCAGGCCCGTGAGGAGGGCGGTCAGGGCGGCCATGGCGCCGCGCAGTTCGGCGGCGGTGATCGCACCGGTGACCAGCGGCCGGTCCGGGTGGTGCACGCGGTCGTGGTCGAGGTCCTTCTGCTCGTCCAGCATCCGCAGGAACAGCAGGGCCAGGACGACGCTCAGCACCCGCACCCAGGTGGCTCCCGTCGGCCGCCAGGCCGTGCCGGTCAGCGACACCGCGGAGGCCTCCAGGGCCAGCGCCCACAGCAGTCCGTAGGCGGCGTGGGTCCGGAGCGGGAACATGCGGAGGACAAAGCGGGCCAGCCGGGCGGGCACGTGGGTCACGAGGACGGTACTCACGTCAGGGCCGTCCCCCTGCTCCCCGGCATGCGGCCCGGTGCCGCGCCCGCGGCGCCGGCCGGGTCGGCCGTGTCCCGGTCGGCGAAGCCGATGCGGGCCTCGGCCACCGGGGCGCCGAGCTGGTGCAGAGCGCACTCGACGGCCGCGCCGGGCAGCACCGGGGCGGTGCTGCACACCAGGGGCAGATCCATCTCGGCGAAGCGGTGGAACCGCGCGGACAGGCCGGCCGGCAGTGCCGTGGGCGTGCGCAGCGTGCCCGCGGCCACGGCGGCGGTCAGGGCCAGTTGCCGGCATGCCTCCAGCTCCAGCATGCCGGGCACGTGGTCGACCCAGTGGTCGTACAGCGTCGGGTGCGTGGTCCGGGCGACCAGGCGGGCCGCGCTCCCGCCGTCGCCCGTGGTGCGCGGCGGGGAGATGACCACGTTGGCGGGGTCGCGGCGGCCCACCAGAGCGGCGTCGGCGTGGGGGCCGGGCAGCGCGACGGGGCGGCCGGGCAGGCCGAGCGCGCCGCGCTGCCCGGCCCGCAGCCGCGCCCAGTCCCGCGGTCGCGTCCAGGAGTAGTCGATGCGGGCGGACATCGCGGGGTGCCCGCGGATGGTCACGCCGAAGGCCAGCCGCAGTCCCGTCATCCCGGACCGGCTACGGAGCCGTTCTTCGATCCGGGCGGCGATGACGGCCTCGGTGGGGGTGCTCCCGGGCACCAGGGCGGTCAGGTCGAGCACGTCCGACTCGACCGCGCGCAGCAGGAACTTGTGGCCCGGCGGTACGCCGAGGCAGCGGTGGGCCACGACGAAGATGGCCTGCCGGCACGCCTCCAGCAGCATGAAGGGGTCGTGGTGGGTACGGGGGGCGAGGGTGTCGTCGTGGAAGGCGTGCAGGCGGGGAAGCTGCGCGGCGAGCAGCACCTCGTCCTCGCTCCGGCGCTCGGCGTCGGTCAGGAAGACCTCGGCGACCGCGGCCCGGTGGACCAGTTCCCTCGGGAGTGTCCTGGCGAACTGCATGGGGGTGTTCCTCCTTCAGAGGGCCGTGGCGCCGAGGGCGGTCAGATGGCGGCGCCACGTTTCGGCGTCGGCTCCGTCCAGCACCGGGGCGCGGCCGGGCTGCCGCATGGGGAGCACCTTGGAGCCGACGACGACGGTGTCCCAGGGGTCCAGGTCGGCTCCCTGGTCCCAGGCCGACTCCAGGAGCCGGCGCGGGTCGGCGGCGGTGTCGGGGCCGTGACGGTGCGACAGGGCCCGGCGCAGCCGTTCGAGGGCGGGTTCGAAGTCGAGTGCGCGGGGCTCGGTGGCGGCGTAGAGCCGGCCGGTCAGCTCCAGGGCGTGTGCGGTGCGGTCCTCGCCCGCCAGGGCTGACCGGAAGAGGCGGTCGCGTTCGGTGTCGTCGAAGTGGACGGCCAGCTCCCGCAGTACGTCGGCCGGTTCGTCGGGGGTGTGCACCAGGTTGAGCAGGTAGCTGTAGCGGCCGAGGAGGTGGCGGAGCTGGCCGGGAGCCCGTGCGTCCGGGTCGGTGGGGCCCTTGAGCCGGGTGAGTTCCACCGAGGCGGGGACGTCGAGGGCGTGGCCGGGGCGGACGACGAGGACGAGGGCGTCGGCGTCCTGGAGGAAGAGCGCGGCGAGCCGCCTGCGGTGGGGGGTGGCGAGGTTCCACTGGAAGTACCACAGGGCACGGATCATGGTGCGGGTCAGGCGGGTGACCGCCGCGCCGACGATCCGGAAGTCCCGTTCGGCCAGCCACTCGACGGCCGCCTCCAGCCTGCGCGCCACCACGGCGTCCGGCTTCAGCAGCAGCGCGGCGTGGTGCCGGGCGAAGCCGGGGACGTCGCCGGTGAGAGCGGCGAGGTGTTCGTGGGCCTCCTGGTAGTAGGTGTCCGCGCCGTACAGGCGCTGCTTGGCGGGGTGGCAGGTGAGCAGGGGCGGCACCGCGATGCCGTACTCGGGCCCGGGGTGGTCGGGGTGGTGCGTCACTGGGCGCTCCCGTGGGTTCGGCGGGCGGCCGGCTCCTCGGGCGGGGGCGTGCCGAGGTAGCCGACCCGGAGGCAGTGGTCGAGGAGGCGGCGCAGGTGGGTCCGTCCGCGCGTGGGCGTCCGGCTGCCGCCGAAGGCGGTGGCACGCGTGTCGTCGAAGTGGACGCGCCGGCGGAAGTAGGTGTCGTAGAGGGCGATGACGCGGTCGTGGTAGGGGCGTTCGCGGTCGGGCAGGGCCGATGCGGAGAACGCGGACGGGGGGACGAACCTCGGCACCCGGAAGGACGGGTACTCGGCGAGGACGTCGGAGAAGTCCCGCAGGGTCAGCTCGTGGCCGACGGCGTGCAGGGTGCGGCCCTCGGCGTCGGCGAAGCGGAGGGCGGCCTCGGCCACCAGGCCGGCGACGTGGTCGACCGGGACCAGGTCGAGTACGGCGTCGTAGTGGCCGGGGGCGCTGCGCACCAGTCCCCTGGTGAAGACCTTGAGCACCGGATAGATGGTCCTGAAGTCGCGGACGCGGCCGGTGCGGGCGGCGCCGGTGACGATGCTCGGGCGGACCACGGTGACCGGCAGGCCCTGTGCGGCGGCCTCGCGGACCAGGGTCTCCGCGGTCAGTTTGCTCCGCTCGTAGCCGTTGCCGGGGCGTTGGCCCACGTCGAGTTCGTCCTCGTAGGCGGTGCCGTCGCGTTCTCCGCAGACGTAGGCGGTGCTGACGTGCACGAGCGGGGTGCGGCCGGTGCGGGCGAGGTCGAGGACGTGGCGGGTGCCCAAGACGTTGACGCTGTCGTAGCGCTCCTCGGGCAGTCCGAAGCCGGTGACGGCGGCGCAGTGCACGATCCGGTCGGCGGTCCGGGCGAGACGCCGGCCGTCGTCGGTGAGTCCGAGGCCGGGGCGGGTGATGTCTCCGGTGACCGGGACGAGGGTGCCGGGTCCGGGGGTGAGCTCTCTGCCGTTGTTGCGCACGAGGTGGGTCCTGCTGTGCAGCAGGGCCAGCACGGTGTGGCCCGCGGCGGTGAGCCGGGCGGTCACCTCCGCGCCCACCAGGCCGCCGGCGCCGGTGACCAGCACCGTCATCGCGTCGGTCATCGGCCGGTCCTCCCGGGGGCCGGGTGCCGTCCGCTCCGGTGGGGCCGGGTGCCGTGGCCGGCGAGGAGGTCGCGGGCCTCCTCGATGGGCAGTTCCGCGTCCAGGTGGGCTCCGATGCGCAGCCAGTCGTGGCCGAGTTCCAGGGTGGCCCGCCAGGCGTCGGGGGAGTCGAAGCAGGAGGGGAAGGCGTCGGTGCCCGCGGCGTCGCGCACCAGTGCGACGAAGGCGCGCAGGTCGGCGAGGGCCGCCTCGCCGCAGCCGGGTGAGTCGACGGTGCGGCGCAGCAGGTGTCCGGCGCGGGTGCGGATCGGCCCGGTGGCCGGTGGCAGCAGGTCCATCCGGTGGACGAGGTCGCAGTCGGCGGGCAGCGGGTGGACGCCGTAGGAACTGAACAGGGCGCGCAGCGCGGCGTGCACGGCACGTCGGGCGGTGAGTTCGGCGACCGGCCACTGTCCTTGCCGAAGAGCGCCGGTGAGGTCCTCTACGGCGTTCTCGACGACGACGTTGGACCACACCAGGGCCATGGTGGCGGCGGCGAACCGGTCGGCGGGCAGGGGTACCAGATCGACGGCGTCGGGGCCGCTGACGGCCGCGCCGGCCACCGACAGCGGCGGCTGCGCGGTGGAGGGCGGTGGGGTGACGGGGCCTGGTGGCGCGGCGAGCGGCAGCGACGCGGTGACGGTGCCGCCGCCCTTCCACGCCAGCCGGATCAGCCCGTAGCGCCAGAAAGCGGCCAGCAGCGGGCCGGGGGTGGTGCCGCCGGTGTGCTCGGCGGCGGCGAGCACCCGGGGCAGCGACCGGCCCGGGACGAGACCGCGCCAGACGGCTCCGGCGCGGTCGCCGAGGGCGAACACCTCGCGGCGC
>NZ_POTZ01000186.1 GCF_003236365.1 Streptomyces sp. NTH33 | reverse complement strand
GTCCTGTGCGACCTGTGCCGTGCCGTGCGGGCTCGCCCCCATAGCCCCACGTCCCAGGCTCAGGTGCGCGTCGCCCAGACCTCCGCGGCCTCTCCGCGGCCCCCCGCGCCCAGCGCACCGCCGCCGGAGGCGCTACGCCCCCGCTCGCAGCCGGCGCCGGGCCTCCATCAGGGCGAAGCCCAGCAGGTTCGGGCCGCGCCAGCGTTCCGGGTCGGTCGCGGCCTCGCCGGTCGCGGCCAGGCCGATGCCCCACACGCGGTCCACCGGGCTGGCCTCCACCAGTACCCGGTCGTTGGTGGCCAGCAGGAAGTCCCGCAGCTCGGGGTGCGCGGTGAACTTGTGGACGCTGCCCTCCACCACGATCCGGAACCGCTCCCGCTCCCACTTCCGCTCGTCGAAGTCCCGCACGAGCCGCCCCGCCTTCTTGGCCTCGGCCGGGTGCCGCGCGGCCAGCACCCGCCGCTCCGCCTCCGTGTCGGCGAAGAGCCGGGCCTTGCCGGCCATCATCCAGTGCTCGGCGGTCGCGTACGGCACACCGTCCACCACGAACGGTGACGGCCACCACTGGCTCAGACAGCTCGCGCCCACCCGGCCGTCCGGGCGGGGCCGGTGGCCCCAGAAGTGCAGGTACTTGACCGGTCTCCCGGCACGGACCGCCCTGACCAGGGATTCCCTGGAATCGATCTCCCCCATGCACGCGAGTGTGGCACGCGCCACTGACACTCCGTCCCTCCTTTTCCGCGCCGACTCGACACCTGGTCGACAGATTCCGTCGCGTAACCAAAAGGCAACAACGGAATCACTTGTTGGAGTCCCTCGATTCTGTCAGGATCGGCACTCAAATCGAGCTGGAGCTACGCCACCCGCCCTCGGCAACGAGGGGCGACGGCGGAGGAGAGCGACATGCACAACCCTGGCAGTGCCACCCCGGACCGATTTCCGGCGCAGGACCGTTTCGCGGACGGCGCGCAGTACATCGCCGGCAGGCTGACCAAGGGAACCTCGGGCCGCACCCACGCGGTCGTCGACCCGGCCACCGGGGAGGAGGTCCACACCTACGAACTGGCCGGCCCCGACGAGGTCGACGCCGCGGTCGCCGCCGCACGCGAGGCGTTCCCGGGCTGGGCGGGCGCCACCCCCGGCGACCGCTCGGACGCGCTGCACCGCTTCGCCGAGGTGCTCGCCGACCGGGCGGAGGACTTCGCCCGGGCCGAGTCCCTCCAGTGCGGCAAGCCCCTGAAGCTGACCCGCGAGTTCGACGTACCCGGCACGATCGACAACGCCGCCTTCTTCGCGGGCGCCGCCCGGCACCTGCAGGGCCAGTCGGCCGGCGAGTACTCCGGCGACCACACCTCCTACGTCCGCCGCGAGCCCATCGGGGTCGTCGGCTCCATCGCGCCCTGGAACTACCCCCTGCAGATGGCCGCCTGGAAGGTCCTCCCGGCCATCGCCGCGGGCAACACCATCGTCCTCAAGCCCGCCGAGCTGACCCCGCTGACCTCGCTGTTGTTCGCGCAGGCCGCCACGGAGGCGGGCATCCCGGACGGCGTCATCAACATCGTCACCGGCACCGGCAAGGAGGCCGGCGAGCACCTGGTCGGCCACCCCGACGTGGCCATGGTCTCCTTCACCGGTTCCACCGCCGTCGGCAAGCGGGTCGCCGAGATCGCCACCGCGAGCGTCAAGCGCCTGCACCTGGAGCTCGGCGGCAAGGCCCCCTTCGTGGTCTTCGACGACGCCGACCTGGAGGCCGCCGTCAACGGCGCGGTCGCCGGCGCGCTCATCAACACCGGACAGGACTGCACGGCCGCCACGCGCGCGTACGTGCAGCGCCCCCTGTACGAGGAGTTCGTCGCGCGGACGGCCGCCCTGATGGAGACCGTCCGGCTGGGCGACCCCTTCGCCTCCGGCACCGACCTCGGCCCGCTGATCTCGCACGTCCACCGCGACCGCGTCGCCGGGTTCGTCGACCGGGCGCGCGCCTACGCGCGTGTGGTCACCGGCGGCGAGGCCCCCCAGGGCGAGCTGAAGAACGGGGCGTACTACCGCCCCACCCTCATCGCCGACGCCGCGCAGGACAGCGAGATCGTCCAGTCGGAGATCTTCGGTCCGGTGCTGGTCGTCCTGCCGTTCGACAGTGACGACGAGGGGATCCGGCTGGCCAACGACACCGCGTACGGTCTGGCCGCATCGGCGTGGAGCCGGGACGTCTACCGGGCCAACCGCGCCACGCGGGAGATCAAGGCGGGGTGCGTGTGGGTCAACGACCACATCCCGATCATCAGCGAGATGCCGCACGGCGGCTACAAGCAGTCCGGCTTCGGCAAGGACATGTCCTCGTACTCGTTCGAGGAATACACGCAGATCAAGCACGTCATGTTCGACAACACCGCGGTGGCCCGCAAGGACTGGCACCGCACCATCTTCGGGGACCGATAGCAACGATCCTGGCCCGTGAGCAGGCCATCTTCCCGAAAGGGCACCACGCGCATGGAGCAGTACGAGCCCGACCGCCTCACCTCGGCCCGGACGGCCGCCTCGCGGCGCAGCGCCCGAGGCGGCCGGGCCCCCCTCAGCCGCCGCTCGCTGCTGCGCGCCTCCGCCGGCGGCGCGCTGACGGTCGGCGGCCTCGGGGCGCTGAGCGCCTGCGGGATCCCCGCGGCCGGCCAGACCCAGGGCGGCACCTCCGCCGAGGACCACTCGGCCAAGGAGAAGACCGTCAACTTCTCCAACTGGCCCGTGTACATCGACGTCGACGAGAGCGGCAAGAAGCACCCCACGCTCGACGCGTTCACCCGGCAGACCGGCATCACGGTCAAGTACAACGAGGACATCAACGACAACAACGAGTTCTTCGGCAAGATCAAGCCGCAGCTCGCCTCCGGCCAGGACACCGGCCGGGACGTCATGGTCCTCACCGACTGGCTGGCCGCCCGGATGATCCGGCTGGGCTGGGTGGAGAAGCTGGACCCGGCGAACCTGCCGCACGCCTTCGCCAACCTGTCCGAGCAGTTCCGCGGCCCGGACTGGGATCCGGGGCGCGCCTACTCCTACCCGTACCAGGGTGTCTCGAACGTCATCGCCTACAACAAGAAGGCACTCGACGGCATCGAGGTGAAGTCGATCTCCGACATGCTGGACAACCCCAAACTCAAGGGCCGGGTCGCCTTCCTGTCGGAGATGCGCGACACCATGGGCATGACGCTGATCGACATGGGCAAGGACCCGGCGAAGTTCACCGACGACGACTACGACGCGGCGATCGCCCGCCTGCAGAAGGCCGTCGACAAGGGCCAGATCCGCCGCTTCACCGGCAACGACTACACGTCCGACCTGGCCAAGGGCGACGTCGCCGTGTGCCTCGCCTGGGGCGGTGACATCGTCCAGCTCCAGTCGGACAGCGCCGACGTCGACTACATCCTTCCGGAAGCCGGATTCACGACGGCCACCGACAACCTGCTCATACCTCGTGGGGCCCGCCACAAGGCGAACGCCGAGCGGTTGATCGACTTCTACTACCAGCCGGAGCAGGCCGCCCAGCTCGTCTCCTACACAGCCTTCATCAGTCCCGTCGACGGGGCACGGGAGGAGCTGGCCAAGATCGACAAATCGGCGGCGGAGAACCCGCTGATCTTCCCCACCAAGGACATGGTGGCCAGGTCCCACTCCTTCCGCGCCCTGAGCGACAAGGAAGAAGCGGCCTACGAAGCGAAGTTCGCGAAGCTCACAGGGACGTGACGACGATGAAGACGACGAACGACAACGGCGGCGACGTCCGCCTCTCGCAGATCAGCAAGAGCTACGGCAGCTTCACCGCCGTGCACCCGCTGGACCTGACCGTGCCGCAGGGCTCCTTCTTCGCCCTGCTCGGCGCCTCCGGCTGCGGCAAGACCACCACCCTGCGCATGATCGCCGGCCTGGAGGAGCCCTCGCACGGCACCGTCCACCTCGGCGACCAGGACGTGACGCACCTGCCGCCGTACAAACGCCCGGTCAACACGGTCTTCCAGTCCTACGCCCTCTTCCCGCACCTCGACATCTTCGAGAACGTCGCCTTCGGCCTGCGCCGGCGCGGCATCAAGAGCGTGAAGAAACAGGTCGAGGAGATGCTGGACCTGGTGCAGCTGGGCGAGCAGGCCCGCAAGAAGCCGCACCAGCTCTCCGGCGGCCAGCAGCAGCGCGTCGCGGTCGCCCGCGCCCTGATCAACCACCCCAAGGTGCTGCTGCTCGACGAGCCGCTCGGCGCCCTGGACCTGAAGCTGCGCCGCCAGATGCAGCTGGAGCTCAAGCGCATCCAGACCGAGGTCGGCATCACCTTCATCCACGTCACGCACGACCAGGAGGAGGCCATGACCATGGCCGACACCGTCGCCGTGATGAACGCCGGCCGCGTCGAGCAGCTCGGCTCGCCCGCCGACCTCTACGAGAACCCGAAGACCACGTTCGTCGCGAACTTCCTCGGCACCTCCAACCTGATCGAGGCCGAGGTCGACACCAGGAGCGGCGACGAGATCGTCCTGAAGGCGGGCGGCTGCAAGCTCTCCCTGCCCCAGGCGCGGTGCTCGGCCCCGGCGACGACCGGCGGCAAGATGCTCGTCGGCGTCCGCCCGGAGAAGATCTCCCTCACCCACGCCGACGACGCGGGCCGGATCCCCGAGGGCCGCAACCGCATCACCGGCAGGATCGCCGACTCCAGTTTCATCGGCGTCTCCACGCAGTACGTGATCGACAGCCCGGCCTGCCCCGAGTTCGAGGTCTACGCCCAGAACATCGACCGCGACGCCCGCCTGGTGCCCGGCGCCGAGGTCGTCCTGCACTGGAACCCCGCCCACACCTTCGGCCTGGACGCAGCCCAGGACATCGACGCGGGCGTGGAGACTGTGGAGGAGGAAGCCGCCTGATGGCCGCCGTCACCCAGGCGCCCGCCCCGCCGGCGCCCGCCGCACCCCGGCAGAAACCACCGCGCAAGCGGGGCCGCCTCACGCCGTACTGGCTGCTGCTGCCCGGCATCCTGTGGCTGGTGGTCTTCTTCGCCCTGCCGATGATCTACCAGGCCTCCACCTCCGTGCAGACGGGCTCCCTGGAGGAGGGTTACAAGGTCACCTGGCACTTCGTGACCTACTGGGACGCGCTGTCCGAGTACTGGCCGCAGTTCCTCCGCTCGGTCCTCTACGCGGCCTCCGCGACGATCCTGTGCCTGCTGCTCGGCTACCCGCTCGCCTATCTGCTCGCCTTCCGCGCGGGCCGCTGGCGCAACCTGCTCCTGATTCTGGTGATCGCGCCGTTCTTCACCAGCTTCCTGATCCGCACCCTGGCCTGGAAGACGATCCTCGCGGACGGCGGCCCGCTCGTCGGCGCCCTCAACGCGCTGCACGTCCTGGACGTCACCAGCTGGCTCGGCTGGACCTCCGGCGACCGTGTGCTGGCCACCCCGCTCGCGGTGGTGTGCGGTCTGACGTACAACTTCCTGCCGTTCATGATCCTGCCGCTGTACACCTCGCTGGAGCGCATCGACCCGCGGCTGCACGAGGCGGCGGGCGACCTGTACGCCAGGCCCGTCACCACCTTCCGCAGGGTCACCTTCCCGCTGTCGATGCCGGGCGTGGTCTCCGGCACGCTGCTGACCTTCATCCCCGCCGCCGGCGACTACGTCAACGCCGACCTGCTCGGATCCACCGACACCCGCATGGTCGGCAACGTCATCCAGACGCAGTTCCTGCGGATCCTCGACTACCCGACGGCCGCGGCCCTGTCCTTCATCCTCATGGCCGCGATCCTCGCCATGGTCACCGTCTACATCCGCAAGTCCGGCACGGAGGATCTGGTTTAAATGGCCTTCGTCAACTGGCTCAAGCGCCACCTCGTCGTCATCGCCGGACTGCTGACGCTCGGCTACCTGCTCCTGCCGAACATCGTCGTCACGGTGTTCTCCTTCAACAAACCGAAGGGCCGCTTCAACTACCAGTGGCAGGAGTTCTCCACGGACGCCTGGAAGGACCCGTGCGGCGTCGCCGACATGTGCGGATCGCTGGGGCTCAGCCTCCAGATCGCCCTCTGGGCGACCCTCGGCGCCACCGCCCTCGGCACGATGATCGCCTTCGCGCTGGTCCGCTACCGCTTCCGCGGCCGCGGCCCCGTGAACTCGCTGATCTTCCTGCCGATGGCGATGCCCGAGGTGGTCATGGCGGCCTCGCTGCTCACCCTCTTCCTCAACATGGGTGCTCAGCTCGGCTTCTGGACCATCCTGATCGCGCACATCATGTTCTGCCTCAGCTTCGTCGTCGTCGCCGTCAAGGCGCGCGTGATGTCGATGGACCCGAGGCTGGAGCAGGCCGCGCAGGACCTGTACGCCGGACCGTTCCAGACGTTCGTCCGCGTCACCCTGCCGATCGCGGCGCCCGGAATCGCGGCGGGCGCGCTGCTCGCCTTCGCGCTCTCCTTCGACGACTTCATCATCACCAACTTCAACGCCGGCTCGACCGTCACCTTCCCCATGTTCGTCTGGGGCGCGGCGCAGCGCGGCACCCCCGTCCAGATCAACGTCATCGGGACGGCCATGTTCATCATCGCCGTACTGTTCGTGGTGGCCGGCATGGTCATCAGCAATCGCCGCGCCCGGCAGAAGGCGTAAGAAGGCATGGAACGCCGCCTCGCCGGAACAGCGGAACGAATCCTGTAGGGAGTTGAAATCATGGCCCCCAGTGCCATGAGCCGTGAAAACAAGTGGACCAAGTCTCTCTCCGAGGCCCAGCCGGTCCCGTACTGGCTGGACGACCCCGGCAGGCCCCGCCCGGAGCCCGCGCTCACCGGGGTCGAGAGCTGCGACCTGCTGGTCGTGGGCGGCGGTTACAGCGGACTGTGGACCGCGCTGATCGCCAAGGAGCGCGACCCCGGCACGGATGTGGTGCTGGTGGAGGGCCGCGAGGTGGGCTGGGCCGCCTCCGGCCGAAACGGCGGCTTCTGCGCCGCCTCCCTCACCCACGGCCTGGCCAACGGGCTCACCCGCTGGCCGGAGGAGATCCACAAGCTGGAGGAGCTGGGCGCCCGCAACCTCGACGCCATCGAGGAGACGGTCGCCCGCCACTCCATCGACTGCGAGTTTGAGCGCACCGGCGAAATCGACGTCGCCACCGAGCCGCACCAGGCCTGGGAACTGAAGGAGTGGTACGCGGAGCTGGAGCAGAAGGGGCTCGCCGGGGGCATCGAGTTCCTCGACCGGGAGGCGGTGCGCGAACAGGTCGCCTCCCCGACCTTCGAGGCCGCCCTGTGGGACCGCCGGGGCACCGCCATGCTGCACCCGGCCAAGCTCGCCTGGGGCCTGAAGCAGGCGTGCGTGCGACTCGGCGTGCGCATCTACGAGCGCACCCCCGCCCTGACCCTGAAGCCGTACGGCGCCGGCATGGCCGTGCGCACGCCCTACGGCCGGATCAGGGCCCGCCGGGTCGCGCTCGGCACCAACGTCTTCCCCAGCCTGGTCAGGCGGGTCCGCTCCTACACCGTCCCGGTCTACGACTACGCCCTGATGACCGAGCCGCTCAGCGCCGAGCAGATGGCGTCGATCGGTTGGAAGGACCGCCAGGGCCTCAGCGACTCGGCGAACCAGTTCCACTACTTCCGCCTCTCCGCGGACAACCGGATCCTGTGGGGCGGCTACGACGCGATCTACCCCTGGGGCGGCCGGGTGCGCGCCGAGTACGACGACCGTCCGGAGACGTACGCCAAGCTCGCCGGCCACTTCTTCACCTGCTTCCCGCAGTTGGAGGGCGTCCGCTTCACGCACGCCTGGGGCGGGGCGATCGACACCTGCTCGCGCTTCTCGGCCTTCTTCGGCACCGCCCACCAGGGCAAGGTGGCGTACGCGGCCGGCTACACGGGCCTGGGCGTGGGCGCGACCCGCTTCGGCGCCGAGGTGATGCTCGACCTGCTGGCGGGGGAGCGCACCGAGCGCACGGAGCTGGAGATGGTCCGCAAGAAGCCCCTGCCCTTCCCGCCCGAGCCGTTCGCCTGGACCGGCATCGCCCTCACCAAGTGGTCCCTGGCCCGCGCCGACGCCAACGGCGGCCACCGCAACCTGTGGCTGCGCACGATGGACCGCCTGGGCCTGGGCTTCGACAGCTGAGGCACGAAGGAAGACCTCCCTTTCCCGTGGACGCACCGGTCGCGAGAGAGGGAGGTCTTCTCATGCCCGCGCGAAGACGACAGCCACCTGGCCTGCCCGGCGCACTCGGCTGCACTTCGCCGGACGTCCTGACCCGTGTCTTCGACCAACTCGTGCCGTTTGCCGCCGACTTGGGGACGAGCGCATGGGGGGCAACCGCGTTTCCGGCAACTCCAGCGACCAACATGCCTCTGGCGCATCCCGGTTGCCTTGCCGTTTCCATGACCGGGTGAGAGAGAAGACATGATCGAAGCGTCGATCGGCGCGTTGAGCAACCTGATCCCCGTATTCGCTGTCGCGTCGATCCTGGTTGCCGCCCCTGTGTGCCTCCTGACAAGGGCGAAGCAGAAGCCGGTCATCGCCACCACCTTGTGGTCCGTCTCCTTGGTGGGGGTACTGGCTGTCACTCTGACGCCAGGAGGAGTCGGAATCGTGGAAAGCGGTACCGTCTGCTACCTGGGCCCGTCCCTGACCGGCCTGCTGTCCACGACTCCCGGCAAGCTGAACGTTCTGCTCTTCGTCCCCGTCTGCTTCTTCGGGGTCTGCGCCTTCCGTCGGCCTCTCGGTGTTTTCGTGGGCGGGTTGCTCCTGACCGCGGGGGTCGAACTGCTGCAGAGTCTGCTCCCGCTCGGACGGTCGTGCACCTACTCCGACCTGGCGGCAAACGCCCTTGGCTGCGGAATCGGCGTACTGTGCGGAGTCGCCTGGCAAGCGTTCAAGAAACGGAAGCCTTTGTTCGGCCTGCGCGACGTGTGGCAGAGCGGTCTGGCTCTGGTAATCGGCGGAGCCGCCGTCTCCGCCATATTCCATTTCGGTGTCACGCCGGTGTATGGGGGTCAGGAGGCCGTGGGTGCGACTGCCGCACAGGAGGAGTGGGCCCGATCCGTGGCGGCCCAGGTGTACGGAGCAGACGCCGACGTAGTGCAGGTGCAGCAGCGAGAGGTCATGCCAGGTTTTCCGGGAAAACTGGACGTCACGACAGACAAAGGCAGTCTCATTCTCCTGTGGCCCGACCGGAAGATCCAGAAAGCCTTCTCGATGAACGACAAGGATGACGCCGGAACGCTCAGTCCCGGGGAGTCCAGGAAGTACGCGGAAAAGTTCGCGGAGAAGTGGTACGCGGACGAAATCGAAGGAAGCGAAGTCACCTTCGGTCCGCTGGCGAAGGGGAAGGCGCCCTACGTTCTCAGCTATCGAAGAATGGCGATGAGCATCGACATCACGGTGACCTCGTCGGGCCGGATCACGGACGTCGACGCCCAACTCGTCGAGGACTCGAAGAGCTCCTGAGTCCGAGCAACCTGATCAGCAGCCACAGCGCGGAGAGCAGGACGGATGCCAGGCACCAGCTGGCCACGACATCCAGGGGCCAGTGGTAGCCGCGCCGCACGAGCCCGTACGACACACCGAGCACGAGGGCGGCGCAGACGGTGACGAGGACGCGGCGGGCGGTGGCCGTGCGCAGCCAGGGCAGGAGCACGAGTGCCGCGGCACCGTAGGCGACGGCGGCGGTGGCCGTGTGCCCGGAGGGGAAGTAACCGGTCCCTGGCGGCACGGCCGCCGTGCCGTGCCGGGCCGTCCACTCCTTGAACGGCACGACGAGCACCGGCACCAGCACCATCGACACGGCCGCCCCGAGAGGCCCCAGCCACCACCGGCCCGCACCCGCGGAACGGCCCCGCCAGGCCACACCCAACAGCACGGCCGCCAACAACGGAACCGCGACCCGCACGTTCCCGAGATCGGCGAGCAGCTCGGAGACCTGGTCCGGGTGCAACAGGGCGCGACTGATCTGCTGGTCCGTACGCAGCAGCGGACCGTTGACGACGACCTGCCAGGTGATCAGGGAGAAGAACACGGCCGAAAACCCGACAAGGCCGACGAGAAGGAAGAAGATCCGCCCCGGCCATTCCGGTCCGGGGCACCTTCCCTCCCGCCGGGCAGGCGCATGCTCGCGGTCCTGGCTTCGCGGAGTCGACACGGTACACAGGATCGCAGGTCCAGCCGTCCTGACGGGTACCGAGACCCTTGTCCGGCGACGAGGTCGGCGAGCTCGGTCACTTGCCCAGGCTCTCGCTGCGGAGAACTGCCGCGACGGTTCCTGCGGGCCGTGCCAGTGTGAGGGCGTGACAAAGATCGAGACGGCAGATGTGTGTGCGGCCGGACGCCCCGGTGGGGGTGGGAGTCTCTATGCGTACCGGGTGCGGGGGCTCGGCCGCAGCGGGGTAGTCCTGTGGATCGGTGGCAGGGGCGACGAACCCGATCAGGTGCTGGCTTTGCCGGAAGCTGATCGACGGCAGGTGCCGGTGTTCACGACCGTTCGGCAGGCGCGGGTGTATGTGAGCCGGCGGGGGTGGAGGCTGGATACTTCTGAGGCCGACACGCTGGAGCTCACCCGTGTCCAGCATTGGCTGGAGAATCCGGTGCGCCGGCACGTCCCCCCGGGGGCGGTGCTGGAGGCGTGGAATTTCTTCGAGGATCTGGCCCGGGGGCTCGGCGGAGTCCACCGGCTGCCCCGGCAGAAAGCGGTGCACAACAGCGCCTACGAGAAGTTGTTCGGAGGCGAGTGCGCCGCATGGGCTCCCGACGAGCAACGAGCGGTACTGGAACTGATCACGGCCGGGGTGGAGCTGTGGAACTCCTGCCCAGTGGTCGTGAAGCCCTGTTCGAGTACCGTCCTGAACAGAGGGCGGGGCACTCCCCGAGGATGGTGATCCAGGTGTCGGTCGGCTCGCTGAGGTGTTTTCACGCAGCCTTGGCCGGCTGGTCTTCGGTCCGGCCCGGTTGTTGCGTGGGCGCATGCAGGCGTTGACGGCTGCGTTCCGCCCGTCGTGGCTGCGGTGGCAGATGGCCCACGACCGACGCGGACGCCTCACCGACCCGGTAGTGACCAAGGTCCGCTCCTACGCGCCAGGTGGGGCAAGGGATCAAGGCGCCGGAATCCGCGGACGGGGACGGTCGGCTTCGCCGGATCGAGTGTTCGACCCGTCTCAGCAGGGTACTTCGCGGGCTGCTGCTTCCCCGGAGATCGCCACGGCCCTCGGACCGGAGTGCGAGGGGCTTGGTCGGCCTGCATCACGTCGTGGGGCACGATCCCTCGGCGCACGGCCAGGAGGCACCTACCTCTCTGAAAAGTGTGAGCATCTCGGCCTCCAGTGTTCACATGCTGCTCGTTTGAGTGCGTGAGTGACATTCACCTGCCGGGTGCTCACCTTTTCAGCGGGATGGGTGCCGTGAGCCCCCTCCCGGGAGCTCGTGCAAGCCCTACGTCTCCAAGGGCAAGCTCTGGATCGTCAAGGGCGGCAAACCAGTGAGGAGCAACGCATGAAGAGCGTCTTCGATCGCAGGGTCGTGCCGGTCCTGCTGCTCGCGCAGATCGTGTACATCGGGCTGCTGGAGTTCGCGTTCGCCTTTCTGGTGCCCGACACCGGGGAGTTGGATCACGCCGAGTCCGGTAGTGCCGGACTGCTGGGGTACGGGGTGCTCGTGACCACAGTCCTGATCGTCGTGGCGGGTGGGGCCGTACTACTGGCGTCCACCCGGGTGAGTGCCTCAGTGCCCCGTGTCTTGCGGATGGGATGGCTCATCCTGCTCGGAATCCTCGAGACGGGCATCGCCGTCGTCTTCATCCACTCGGCCGTCACCGGATCCCTCGGTCCTGACACGCTGATCGCGGGTGCGGCCGTCGTGGTGAGCGGCTGTGTCGGGGCCGGGTGCGTCATGGGAGCCGCTGCCTGTCTGCGTGGCGCTCGGCACGCGTTGCCGTAATGCGTTGGCGGAGACCTGCCCGCCGGGGCGGGCCTCTGCCGAGCCCGCGGACTCCGGGTTCGGTGCGGCAGTGGTACCGAGGCGCCGCACCTGATCAACGGCCCGGGCGCGGGGTGTATTCGGTAATCGGTCCACCTCGTACCCGGCGGGCCGGCACAGACAGAGCGCCGACTTTGCAGGCAGGGCCCGTTACGCCCCTCTGGTGACCGGTCCTCCGATGGACGGGCTTTCGGCTCCCGCTCCGTACGCCGTAGTCCCCTCCCTCGGCAAGCTCGCCCACATGCGGGTGCCCCCGCCCGGTTCGTGGGAGTCGCCGAAGCCCCAGGAGCCGTAGCAGGCGCGGCAGACGCGGGCGAGGAGGCGGAGACAGGCGTGGCGGCGGATGTCGCAGGCCGTGGCGAGGTGGGGCTGGGTGTGGCGGGGATGGCTGTCGTAGGCGATCAGGCGGAGGGCGCCGGATCGGTAGCGCAGGGAGAGGCAGTAGTTCGCGGACTCGGTGAACCGGCAAGCAGTTGCGGTCAGTTCGCCCACGGCCTGGAGGGCCGGGTCCAGCATGTCGGACAGGCCGTGCATCCCGAGGACCTGCCTGGTCGCCGCCCTCGCGAAGGACGGGCTGGCGAGCGACGCGGGGAGCGTGAAGCTGTAGGCC
>NZ_POTZ01000185.1 GCF_003236365.1 Streptomyces sp. NTH33 | reverse complement strand
CCGCTGCCCCGCATACGGCTCGAGCAGGCGCAGCATCTCCGCGTCGTCCGCCCTCCGGTTCCCCGCCAGCGCGAACCCCACGATCCCCGGCAGATGCAGATCCCCGACCGTCACCGCATCCGCCGCCCCATGACTGCGCTGCACGGTCTCCGCCGACGTCCACGGCCCGATCCCGGGCACCAGCTCCAGCCGTTCCCGCGCCGCCGCCGGAGGCATCCGCACCGCCTCCTCCAGTCGCGCGGCGACCCGCACCGCCCGCAGCACCGTCGACGCCCGCTTGTCGTCGACCCCGGCCCGGTGCCACTCCCACGACGGAATCAGCGCCCAGGTCCGCGGCGCCGGCATGACGTACATCCGACCGGGCGCGGGCCCCGGCGCCGGCTCCCCGTACTTCCGTACGAGCACCCGCCACGCCGCGTACGCCTCGGCCGTCGTCACCTTCTGTTCCAGGATCGACGGGATCAACGACTCCAGCACCAGCCCGGTCCGCGTCAGCCGCAACCCCGGCCGCCGGTGCCGCGTCAGCGCCAGCAGCCGGTGCCGCGGCGTGAACAGGGACGGGTCGTCGGCGGCCCCGAGCAGATCGGGCAACTGCTCCAGCAGCCACTCGGCCCCCGGTCCCCACGCCTGCCCACGCACCTGCCCGCCGTGCGCGGACACCCGCAGCGTCCCGGGCCCGAGCGGCGTCCGGCCGGCCCGCCACACCGACCCGTCGGGCATCGCCCGGAACGTGGGATCACCCGGTCCCCGCCGCAGCGGCCCGAGCACCAGCCCCAGGTCCAGCGCTCCGTCCGGCACCCACGTCCGCACCCGTCCCGGCGCGGCGGCCTGCCGCGGCACATCCGGGGACGCGCCTCCGGGCGCGCCGATCTGCCCACCGGGCACGGGCATGGGGGCACCTCCCACGCCGTCAAGGCTGTGGGGGAGGGTGGGCCGCGGAGCGAAACGTCCTGCCACGAAGGAGCTCCAGGAGAGCCGAAGGTACCGAAGAAGCTCCACGAGCCTAGGCGGTCATGCGGACGAAGCGGTCACAGCGAGACCACGAACGCCGCCGCGTCCCGCTCCGGCCGCGGCTTCGGCGGCCCGGCCGGATGCCCGACCGCGACCGCACCCATCGGATCCCAGTCCTCCGGCAGCCCCAGCACCCCGCGCACCACGTCCCGGCAGAACATCGTCGAGGACACCCACGCCGAGCCGAGCCGCTCCCCGGCCAGCGCGACCAGGAAGTTCTGCACCCCGGCCCCGGCGGCGACCACGAACATCTCCCGCTCGGCACCGTCCCGCCGCTCGTCGCCGTACACGTGCGAACCGTCCATGACGAGGCACGGCACCACCAGGCAGGGCGCGTTGCGCAGGACGTCCCCGCGCCGGACCCGCTTGGCGATCGACTCCTCGCTCTTGCCGTCCCGCCGCAGGTCGGCGATCCAGGCGTCCCGCATCGCGTCCAGCAGGCGCGTCCGCGACTCCTCCGATTCCAGCAGTACGAACCGCCACGGCGTGGTGTGGTGCGGCGCGGGCGCGGTCACCGCCGCGGCCACCGCGCGCCGTACCGCGCCCGGGTCGACCGGTTCGTCGGTGAAGGACCGTACGGTGCGCCGCTGGGTCACCGCCTCCCGTACGGCCTCGGAGGTTCCGAGCCGGAACATGTCGTCGTGCGCGTCCCGCACCATGGCCCGTGCTCCCTCCCCGTGTTCCTCGGTCACCACGTGTCCCAGCCCGCGTACCACGGCGACGGGCAGCCCGGCGGCCTTGCCCTTGACCAGGTCGCCCGCGGCGGCGAGTTCGTCGGCGGTGGCGACGACGGTGGCGCTGAGCGGGTTGCCGTGTGCGTCCGTGCCACCGCGCAGGTCGTCCAGCGCGCGTACGCCCGCGGCGCCGATGGCGACGTCCGTGAGCCCGGTGCGCCAGGGCCGGCCGAAGGTGTCGGTGACGAGCACCCCGACCGTGACCCCGAGGGCGTCGCGCAGGCCGTCCCGGATGGCGCGCGCGGACGCGTCCGGGTCCTCGGGTAGCAGCAGCACCGTGCCGGAAGGGGTGTTGGAGGCGTCGACTCCGGCGGCGGCCATGACGAGTCCCTGCCGGTTCTCCACGATCCGCAGCGGTCCGCGCCGGGCCACGACCCGTACGGTCTCCGCGTCGATCGCGGCCTCTCGGTCGGCCGCCTCGACGATCCGGCCCTCCGCCTTGGAGACGATCTTCGAGGTGACGAGGAGCACGTCCCCGTCGGCCAGAGCGGGCTCCGCGGCGGCGATCAGCTTCACCAGGTCGTCGCCCTGCTCCACCTCGGGAATCCCGGCCACCGCCCAGACCCGGAACTCCGGGGCGGACGCGTCCGCCCGCGCGTGCGTGGTCGTGCCGCTCATGCCCCCCGCACCTCCTCGGCCAGTGCCAGCGCCTCCCGCGCCATCCGGGCGGTGGCGTCGACGTCGGTCATCATCAGCGGCACCGCCCGGCACCGGACGCCGGCCGCCTCGACCCGCTCCACCGAGGCCGCGTCGACGGTGTCGACGAGCCAGCCGTCCAGCAGCCCCGAGCCGTAGTGCTCGGCCACCGCCGCGGCCGTGGACTCCACGCCGACCGCCGCGAGGACCTTGTCGGCCATGCCGCGCACGGGCGCGTCGCCGACGATGGGGGACAGGCCGATCACCGGTATCCCGGCGTCGGCGATGGCCTCCCGGATGCCGGGCACCGCGAGGATCGTGCCGACGGAGACGACGGGGTTGGACGGCGGGAAGAGGACCACGTCCGCCTCGGCGATCGCCTCCAGCACCCCGGGCGCCGGCTTCGCCTGTTCCGCGCCGACCGGCACGACCGCCTCGGCCGGCACCGACGCCCGCAGCCGCACCCAGTACTCCTGGAAGTGCACCGCCTTGCGCTCACCGTCCAGCTCGACGGCGACGTGCGTCTCCACGCGGTCGTCGGTCATGGGGATGAGCCGCACCCCCGGCTTCCACCGGTCGCACAGCGCTTCGGTGACCGCGCTCAGCGGATACCCGGCGCCGAGCATCTGGGTGCGCACGATGTGCGTGGCGAAGTCCCGGTCGCCGAGGCCGAACCAGTTCGGTCCGACGCCGTACGCCGCGAGCTCCTCCTTGAGGTGGAAGGTCTCGTCGGCCCGGCCCCAGCCCTGCTCCTCGTTGATGCCGCCGCCGAGCGTGTACATCACCGTGTCCAGGTCCGGGCAGACCTTCAGCCCGTAGAGGTGGATGTCGTCGCCGGTGTTGCCGATGACCGTGACGTCCGCGTCCGGCACGGCCCGCTTCAGACCGCGCAGGAACCGGGCACCACCGATGCCGCCTGCCAGAACCACAATGCGCATGGGGACAAGTCTTGCAGGCGGGTACGACAACGTGGCATACGGCCACTGCCGCGGCACACGCTCCTTTGGGCACGCCCCCGGCGGACCTCAGGTGCTGACGGAGCCCAGCGGATCGCGGGCGGCCCCGGCGCACCGGGCGGAGTGCGCGGAGTGCGCGGAGTGCATGGGCATCTCGGTCAGGCCGGGGAAGTACACGTGCAGGCTGACCGCCGGCTCCAGCGTGTCGTTGACGACCTCGTGCGTGTACCCCGGCGCGAACACGCGCTGCGCGCCGGCGCCCAACGCGCGCGTGCCGCGCTCGGTGCGCTCGGTCAGCTCGCCGTCCAGGACCGTGAGGACGCCGGAGGAGGGGCCGTGGCCGTGCAGTCCGCTGCCCTGCCCGGGCACCCAGGACAGCAGCCACACCTCGTAGCCCGGCCCGGTGCGCAGCCGGTGGTACCAGCGGGTCGTGGCGTCGTAGCGGACGAGGTGCTCCCAGTGGGCGCGGTCGGCGGCGATGGAGCGGGCCAGGCCGGCGAACTCGGCCACGGTGGCCGGGTGCTCGCGCGGGGCCTGGAGCAGGTGCGGGACTTCGAGGATGTCGCCGGCGATCTGAAGGTCGCTGTCGCTGTTCATGAGGGTGGGGGTTCCTCGGTGAAGGGGTGAAGGACGGCGGGAGGGAACGGGCGTCGAGCGCGGAGGGGCTCGGACGACGGCTGGAGCACGCGTGCGCGTGTGGGGCTCAACAGCCGGAACAGCAACAGCTACAGCGAGCGTGGGCAGCACCGGGGGACCCGGCGGTGCGGGTCGTGGTGAGTGCCGAGTTCGCGAGCATGCCCACCAGGACAGCGGTTCACACCATCACTGTCAACTCGGCGCCCGGAATGTGGGACATGTTTCACCTCATCCGGTTCATCTCGCAGGCGAAAGGTTTGCTCACGGGCCGACCGGGACACATGGCGCACATGCCGGGCGCGCAAGCGCCGTTGCGATCCCGTGATCCGACCGTGATCCGGGTCGCTTCGGTGCGCGTGTCGGAACGAGATCGAAGGCCTGGGCGTCCTTCCCCGTGCGGGCTCCGTACAGGGGTGCGAAACCCTCGGGGCCTCGGCTGCGTGTCTGGGTTTATGCTGATTTGAACACTTTCTGGAGGGGCTTGGTTCCGGAGAGTGAATAAGGGGCCCAATAGCAGATCTCGGCTTGACTCGCCCGGAGCAGCACACTTGTAATTTCACACGTGTCGTTCAGCCGGGACAGGTAACGGCTGCGTCACGGGGACGCGAAAGACAGACGAGGGGCGCACATGACCGAGCTGGTGCAGCAACTGCTGGTCGACGACGCGGACGAGGAACTCGGCTGGCAGGAGCGCGCGCTGTGCGCCCAGACCGACCCCGAGTCCTTCTTCCCCGAGAAGGGCGGCTCCACGCGTGAGGCCAAGAAGGTCTGCCTCGCCTGCGAGGTCCGCTCCGAGTGCCTCGAGTACGCCCTCGCCAACGACGAGCGCTTCGGCATCTGGGGCGGCCTGTCCGAGCGCGAGCGGCGCCGGCTGAAGAAGGCGGTCGTCTGACCGCACGCACCGCGCCCATCCCCATACGAACGTCACGAACGGCCTGTCGCAGGTGGGTTATCCACAGGCGGCGGGCCGCACTCCTGGCCAGCCGATAGTGTGGTCGCTCGTCCGAGACGCCCCTGCCCCCACCAGGCACAGGCGTCCACCGCAGTCCACCGAACCGGGGCCGTATCTCGATGTCCGTGCACAGCCATACGGCAGCCCACTACGACGTCGCTGCCGCAGCGCCGTCCGATCCCGCGCACGCGACGGCGTCCGACCCGAGCCGCGCGCCGGAACACCCGCGGCACGTCGTCACCGCCGTGCTCGTCTCCCACGACGGCGCCCGCTGGCTGCCCGACGCGCTCGCCGGCCTGCTCGGCCAGGAGCGCCCCGCGCAGTACGCCGTGGCGGCCGACACCGGCAGCGCGGACGACTCCGCGCAGGTGGTCACCGACGCCCTCGGTGCCGACCGCGTGCTGCACCTGGCCCGGCGCACCGGTTTCGGCCAGGCCGTCGAGGAGGCCGTCCACGCCGCCCCGGTCCTCACCCCGGACGACCTGCCGTACCTCAAGCGCCCCAGCGGCTGGGACCCCGTCACGCGCGCCTGGCGCGACGACGCCTACGACCTGCCCGAACTGCCGTACGGAGAGCCGGTGCAGTGGCTGTGGCTGCTGCACGACGACTGCGCCCCCGAACCCGACGCCCTGGCCCAGCTGCTGAGGGTCGTCGACAACGAGTACGAACTCGGCCGCGACGACGTGGCGATCGTCGGCCCCAAGCTGCGCGGCTGGTACGACCGCAGGCAGCTGCTCGAAGTGGGCGTCAGCATCGCCAACTCCGGCCGTCGTTGGACCGGCCTGGACCGCCGTGAACAGGACCAGGGCCAGCACGACCACGTACGGGCCGTGCTGTCGGTGTCCACCGCCGGAATGCTGATCCGGCGTGACATCTTCGAGGAGCTGGGCGGGTTCGACCGCAGGCTGCCCCTGATGCGCGACGACGTCGACCTGTGCTGGCGCGCCAACGCCGCCGGTCACCGCGTCCTGATCGCCCCCGACGCCGTCGTACGACACGCCGAAGCGGCCTCCCGCGAGCGCCGCACCGTCGACTGCGTCGGCCGCACCGCCGCGTCCCCGCACAAGGTGGACAAGGCCGGCGCCGTCTACACCCTGCTCGTCAACGCCCGTACGGCAGTGCTGCCCTGGGTGCTGCTGAGGCTCGTGCTCGGCACCCTGCTGCGGACGGTCGCCTATCTCGTCGGCAAGGTACCGGGACAGGCCGTCGACGAGATCCGCGGCCTGATGGGCACACTCCTGCGGCCCGAGCGGATCGTCGCCGGCCGGCGCAGACGCGGGAAGCCACAGGTCGACAAGGGCGAGATACGACCGCTGTTCCCACCGCCGGGCGCCACCGTCCGCGCCACGGTCGAACAGGTCGCGAGCAACCTCGTCGGCCGCTCCGACCCCGAGGTCTCCTCGGCCGGCCGGCACGGCAGCGCGGTCGAGTCCGGGCCCGGCGGCGAGGACGCCGACTACCTGGAGATCGAGCAGTTCGCCCGCCTCAAGCGCATCGCCCGCAAACCCGGCCCGGTGCTCTTCCTGGCGCTGCTGATCGTCTCCCTGGTCGCCTGCCGCGGCCTGCTCGGCGGCGGCGCGCTCGCAGGCGGTGCCCTGCTGCCCGCCCCGGCCGACTCCTCCGAGCTGTGGTCGCGCTACCTCGACTCCTGGCACCCGGTCGGCGCCGGCGGCGCCTCGTCCGCGCCGCCGTACCTGGCGATGGTCGCGATGCTGGCCTCCCCGCTGCTGGGCTCGACCGGTCTCGCGGTCACCGTCCTGCTGATCGCCTCGGTGCCGCTGGCCGGGTTCACGGCGTACTTCGCCTCCCGCCCGCTCGTCCCCTCGCGCCTGCTGCGCGCCTGGGCGGCCGTCGTCTACGCCTTCCTGCCCGCGACCACCGGCGCGCTGGCCGGCGGCCGCCTCGGCACCGCGGTCCTGGCCGTGCTGCTGCCGCTCATCGCCCGCGCGGGCGTCGCGGCCGGCGGCCTGGCCAACGCATCCGGTGCCCGCGGCAGTTGGCGCGCCACCTGGGCGTACGCCCTGCTGCTGACCGTCACCACCGCGTTCACGCCCATCGTGTGGCCCATCGCGCTCCTCCTCGGCCTCGGCGTGCTGGCCGTGCGCCGTGACGACATCGTGGCGTACGCACCTCGCTTCCTGGCCCAGTTGGGCACCCCACTGCTGGTCCTCGCCCCCTGGTCGCTGACGCTGCTGCCGTTCGGCTTCTTCAGGGAGGCCGGGCTGGAGTACGGCTCCTCGGCCGCCTCCGCCCTCGACCTGCTCGGCGCCGGCCCGGGTGGCCCCGGCACGGTGCACGGGCTGATGCTCATCGGCATCGTCCTGGCCGCGCTGGCCGCGCTGCTGCGCGCCGGGCGCCAGTTCGCGATCTGGACGGCCTGGGCGGTCGCCCTGGTGGCGCTCGCCTTCGCGGCGCTGTCCAACGGCTCCCCCTGGGCCGGCCCGGCCACCCTCGTCTACGGCCTTGCGCTCCTGGCCGCCGCCGTGCTCGGTGCCGACGGGGCACGCGCGCGCGTGGCCGAGCAGAGCTTCGGCTGGCGTCAGCCGGTCGCCGCACTGGTCGCCTTCGCCTCGGCCGCGGGCCCCCTGCTGATCGTCGCCGGCTGGATGATCCGTGGCGCCGACGGCCCCGTTCAGCGGCGCGACCCCGTGCAGGTGCCCGCGTTCGTCGCCGAGGAGAGCAACACCCGCGACCAGGCCCGCACCCTGGTCCTCGACAGCGACTCGCCCGGCCACGTCGGCTACATGCTCGTCCGCGGCTCCGGCGCACGCATGGGCGATGCCGAACTGGCCGAGGCGAACGGCGGGAACAGCGCGCTCGACAAGGTCGTCGCCAACCTCGTCGCCGGCTCCGGCGCCGACCAGGCCGGCCAGCTCGGCGGCTTCGCCGTGCGCTACGTCTTCGTCCACAAGGGCGCGCCCCGCGAGGTCAGCCGCGTCCTGGACGCCACGCCCGGTTTGACCCGGCTCAGCCAGCAGGACGGCAGCGCCCTGTGGCGGGTGAACCAGGAGGTGTCGCGCGCCGCCGTCGTGTCCGCCTCCGGCTCCGGCACCGCCCAACCGGTCGCCGCCGGGCCGGTCGAGATCCACACCACGATCCCGTCCGGGGCCGAGGGCCGCGTGCTGCGCCTGGCCGACTCGGCCGACGAGGGCTGGACGGCCACCCTGGACGGAAAGCCGCTCGCCCGCATGACGGTGGACGGCTGGGCCCAGGGCTTCAGACTCCCCGCCTCCGGCGGGAAGCTGGACGTCACCTTCGACGACCCGATCGGCCACACCGCCTGGCTGTGGGCCCAGGGCGCGCTCGCCGCCGTCCTCGTCGTGCTCGCCCTGCCCGGTCGGCGCCGTGACATCGACGACGACCTGCCCGAGGCGGAGCTCGTCCCCGCCCAGGCCGTCGCCGGGGAGGGCCGCCGGGCCCGCCGGCTGCGCGCCCAGGCGGAGGCCGAGGAGGCCGGCCAGGAGGAGCAGGAGAGGCAGGGGGACTTCGAACCGGGACCGGAGGGACCGGACACCATGCCTCCTCCCGCTCAGGAGGAGGTCCCCGCCGCCGTCCCGCACCAGCAGTCCTACGGCGAGTGGGACACCACCGCGTACGCGGGGGCCGGAGCCGAGTACGGCGCCCACGGCGGCGAGCACTACCAGGGCGCCCAGCCCCAGCAGTACCCCGCGGGCGCCTACGACCAGGCGTACCCGGCCGACCCGTACCACGGCGGCCAGTACGACCCGTACGCGTACGGCGGCCAGGCCCCCTCGGCGCCGTACGACCAGGCGTACCACCAGGGGTACGAGGAGCCGTACGACCCGGCCCACCACCACCCGCACGGCAACGGCAGTGAGCGCCCCGACGGGAGCCAGCAGTGAACCGCACGACCCTGTCCCTGATCGCCGCCGTGACCGCGCTCGCCGCCGTCACCGGATTCGCCGCGCTGAACACACCGGACGCCCCGGGCGCCGGCTCCGCCCAGGCGGCCGCCCAACTGCCCGTCGAGCGCACGACCCTGGTCTGTCCGACGCCGAGCAGCTCCGACATCGCCGACACCTCGTACACGTCCTTCACCCCCGTGACCCAGGGAGCGGACAGCACGGGCAAGGCCCAACTCAGGCCCGCCACCGGGCAGTCGGCGGCAGACGCCGGCAACGGGAAGGACGGCTCCCAGAGCAGTTCCAAGGACGGGAAAAAGGACGAGGGCAAGGACGGCGGCGGCAAGAAGCAGGCCGTCAAATCCGTCCTGGAGCCCAAGGAGCCCGGCACCCCCGTCACCGGCGACATCTCGGGCGGGGACGCCCCCGCGCTGATCGGCACGGCCGAGGGCAAGTTCGCGCCCGGCTGGACGATGCAGCAGACCACCGAGGTCGCCGTGGGCGCCGGCCGCGGCCTGCTGGGTGTCAACTGCACCGCTCCGGACACCCAGTTCTGGTTCCCGGGCGCGAGCACGGCCGCCGGCCGCTCCGACTACGTCCACCTGACCAACCCCGACGACTCCGCGGCCGTCGTCGACATCGAGCTGTACGGCGAGGACGGCGCCGTGAAGTCGGCCGCCGGAGAGGGCATCACCGTTCCGCCGCACTCCAGCGAGCCGGTCCTGCTGACCACGCTCGCCGACGCCCCGCAGGAGGACCTCACCGTGCACGTGAGCGTGCGCAGCGGCCGGGTCGGTGCGGCCGTGCAGGCCCTCGACGACAAACTGGGCGGCGACTGGCTGACGGCGTCCGCGGACCCGGCGGACAGCCTGGTGCTGCCGGGCATCCCCAAGGACGCCACGTCCGTACGGCTGGTCGCCTTCACACCGGGGGACTCCGACACCGACCTGAAGGTGCAACTGGCCTCGCCGTCCGGGCTGATCACGCCCGCCGGGCACGAGACGGTCCGCGTCAAGGGCAGGATGACGACCGCCGTCGACCTCGGTGAGATCACCCGCGGTGAGGCGGGCTCGCTGGTGCTCACGCCGGCCTCGCAGTCGGTGCCCGTGGTCGCGGCGCTGCGGATCGTCCGGGGCACGGGCGACAAGCAGGAGACGGCGTTCATCCCGGCGGCGAGTCCGCTCGAGACGCGCGCGACCTCGGCCGGCAACGGCGCCGAGGGCTCGACGCTCTCGCTGACCGCTCCCACGGCCGCCGCGCAGGTCAAGGTCACCGCCTCGGCGGGCAGCGGAGGCGGCGCACCGGAGTCGAAGACCTACACGATCAAGGCGGGCAGCACCCAGGACATCGACCCGCCGGTGCCGTCCGGTCTGAAGGGAACGTACGCCCTGACGGTGGAGCGCCTGTCCGGCGGTCCGGTCTACGGGGCGCGGACCCTCGAGGCGACGCGCGCGGGCATCCCCGCCTTCACGGTCCAGACGCTGCCGGACGACCGGGGCACCGTGGCGGTGCCGCGGGCGGAGCAGGACCTGTCGGTGCTGCAGAAGTGAGGCGGGTGCCCCGGACGGCGCCCCGGGCTCAGTCCTCGCCGTACCGGGGGTCCACCGTCTCCGGGGTCAGTCCCAGCAGTTCGGCCACCTGCTCGACGACGATCTCGTGCACCAGGGCGGCCCGCTCGTCGCGCCCCTTGGTGCGGATCTCCACCGGCCGCCGGTAGACCACCACGCGCGCGCGTCGCCCGTCGCGTGAGGCGATCGTGCCTCCGAGCGGCACTGCCTCGTCGCTCCAGGGCTGCCCCGGCCGGTCCAGCCGCGGCACCTCCACCACGAGGAAGTCGATGTCGGCCAGCTGCGGCCACCGCCGCTCCAGACGGTCCACGGAGTCCTGCACCAGGTCCGCGAACACTTCGGCACGGCTCGCCGCGAGGGGCACCTGCGGCGGTGCGATCGGGCCGCGCATGCCGCGGCCGTGGCGATCACGTCGTCGAGGCCCGGGGCCGGTGGCACGGGGCGGTACACGGTTGTCCATCACTGCTGAAGGGTAGTCCCCGGCGCCCGCGCGTGCCTGGCCTCGACGGCCTGTCGTCCGGTGACCGTTCCAGCCAAGATGGGGCTCGATTCCGTATCTCTCCAAGACCGTTGATCTCAAGACAATTGGCGGTGTTTGTACCCGGTCGTGACCGGATCACGTGGTGTTCGAAATGTCGACAGGGGTGTCCGTGCAGGTCAGCGAAGTGTGACAGAAGGTGCGTGCCGGGTGTTTCACCCCGCGACACGGTGGAGTGACCTGACGGAGAGTCGTCGCGGCCCGCTCAAGAGTGCGGTACCGTCCAATATCGTGAGCCCTGTACGTCGCTGTTCGCGCACCGCTTGCGGCCGTCCCGCCGTAGCGACGCTGACGTACGTCTATGCCGACTCCACCGCCGTCCTCGGCCCGCTCGCCACCTACGCCGAACCCCACTGCTACGACCTGTGCGCCGAGCACTCCGAGCGCCTCACCGCCCCCCGCGGCTGGGAGGTCGTCCGCCTTCTCGACGGCTCGGCTCCCGCGCGGCCCAGCGGTGACGATCTGGAAGCGCTTGCCAATGCCGTGCGCGAGGCGGCCAGGCCCCAGAAGCGGGCGGCCGAGGCCGGTGGCGGCGGCCCGCGCACGGCGGACCCGATGGAGGTCGCGCGCCGCGGCCACCTGCGCGTACTCCGCTCGCCGGACAACTGATCACCGGGCAGCCGCGGGCTTTCGTCACCGGGCCTTCGCCCGCCACCCGTCGCCGTACCCGCGCAAACGCTTGCGTCCACGGCATGTGCCCGGTCCCTGACGCCACCACTCTCAGCAGGCACCGGTAGCTTGTGGTGACCGATAGGACTCCAGAAGGGCTGGCCGTGGCTGCTGATCTGTCGCAGATCGTGAAGGCGTACGACGTACGCGGAGTGGTCCCGGACCAGTGGGACGAGTCACTGGCCGAGCTCTTCGGGGCGGCCTTCGCCGAGGTGACCGGCGCGAGCGCCCTCGTGACCGGGCACGACATGCGGCCCTCCTCACCCGGCCTGGCCCGGGCCTTCGCACGCGGGGCGGCGCGGCGCGGCGTGGACGTCACCGAGATCGGGCTGTGCTCCACGGACCAGCTGTACTACGCCTCGGGCGCCCTGGACCTGCCGGGTGCGATGTTCACCGCCTCCCACAACCCGGCTCAGTACAACGGCATCAAGATGTGCCGCGCGGGCGCCGCTCCCGTCGGCCAGGACTCGGGCCTGGTGGAGATCCGCGAACTGGTCGGGAAGTGGCAGGAGTCGGGCGCCCCGGACCCCGCGGGCCGGCCGGGGACGATCACACAGCGCGACACGCTGGACGACTACGCGGCACACCTGCGCTCCCTCGTCGACCTGACCTCCGCCCGCCCCCTGAAGGCCGTCGTCGACGCGGGCAACGGCATGGGCGGCCACACCGTCCCGACGGTCCTCGCCGGGCTGCCCGTCGACCTCGTGCCGATGTACTTCGAACTGGACGGCACCTTCCCCAACCACGAGGCCAATCCGCTGGACCCGGCCAACCTCGTCGACCTGCGCAGCCGGGTCCGCGCCGAGGGCGCCGACATCGGCATCGCCTTCGACGGCGACGCCGACCGCTGCTTCGTCGTCGACGAGCGCGGTGAACCGGTCTCCCCGTCGGCGATCACCGCCCTGGTCGCCGCCCGCGAACTCGCCAGGAACGGCGGCAAGGGCGTGATCATCCACAACCTCATCACCTCCTGGTCGGTCCCGGAAGTGGTGAGGGAGAGCGGCGGCACGCCCGCACGCACGCGCGTGGGTCACTCCTTCATCA
Source organism: Streptomyces sp. NTH33 (assembly GCF_003236365.1). Classification (GTDB taxonomy): domain Bacteria; phylum Actinomycetota; class Actinomycetes; order Streptomycetales; family Streptomycetaceae; genus Streptomyces. Next base: position 41 of record NZ_POTZ01000185.1, on the reverse strand, counting down.
AGGCCGAGATGGCGCGGACGGGCGCGATCTTCGGCGGCGAG
>NZ_POTZ01000184.1 GCF_003236365.1 Streptomyces sp. NTH33 | reverse complement strand
GCCCAGGTCACTGCCCGTCGACCCGCCTGGCGGGACCGGGCCCAAGCGCACTCGTTGACCACTTCCCTGGGTCCGTATCACTCCGTCGCATCCGTCCCCGCGCAGGTCAGCGTGGGGACGGATCTCCTTGCCAATACGGATCACTCCGTACCTGCGGCGGTGTCCGTACCTGCCCTGACCAGCCACGCGACGGATGCAACGGACGTGACGAAGTCCCACCCACACACGACTACCGGAGCACCACCATGCCCGACAACAGCACCGACACCACTCCTCCCCGTCGCCGCGGGAAACTGTTCGGCCTGGCCCGCCGATCAGCAGCAAGCTGGAGCGAACGAGCCTCTAGTGAGGCTTCGTCCGCGCTTGTCCCCGCCCCAGGGGTGGCGGAGGAGGCCGGGCGCCAGGGGGCGCCCGAGCCGGAGGAGGGGGTGGCCAAGCCCGGCCCGATACCCGCTACCGACTCCACCTCCCCGCTCGCCCAGCCGCCGGCCGACGTCCGATCGCCCGTCGAGCAGCCCTCATGGCGCGATCCCGGCGCCCCCGTACTGCCCGCGTTGATGAACCGCAGTCGCACCACCGAGAAACGCGACCAGGAGAAGACCATCCGCTTCACCCGCACCGCGGTCAGCCTGATCACCGCCGCAGCCCACCAGCGCGGTCAGAAGTTCGCAGGGTTCGTCGGCGACGCCGCGCTCGCCGTCGCCCTCGGCAAGGCGAGCCTGGTCGGCAGCCCGGAGGGCGATCCCATCCGCCCACTGATCGAAGCCATCGAGGCACACACCGCCGCGCTGAACCGCATCGGCAACAACCTCAACCAGATCACCGGTTCCATCCACCGAGGGACTGTCCCCGAGCACGCCGAGACCGTGCTGGCCCACGTCGAGCAGGCGGCCGGGAACAGCTACCGGCTGATCGACCAGCTCCTGACCGAGGGCACTGCGCATGGTGCCTGACGTCTCCACCGGCTCCGACACCCGCGGGCTGATCGTCTACCTCTTCGGCCCCGGCCGCCGCGACGAACACACCGACCCTCATATCGTCGCCGCCTGGGACATGGCCGGCGCACCCGACCCGGGCCGCGACCCCGAGGCCAGCTACACCCTGCTCGCCAAGCGCCTCGACCATCACGTCGACCTGCGCACCCGCGAGCTGGGCGGCAAGAAACCACCTCAGCATGTCTGGCACTGCCCGGTCCGCACCGCGCCTGGCGACCGCTACCTCACCGACGCCGAGTGGGCCGAGGTCGCCCGCCGCATCGTTCACGCCGCCGGCATCGCCCCCGAAGGCGACGAGAAGGCATGCCGATGGATCGCGGTGCGCCACGCCGACGACCACATCCACATCATGGCCACGACCGTCCGCGCCGACGGGCGCCGCCCCCGCACCCACCGGGATGGCTGGCGGGCCCAGCAGGAGTGCCGCAAGATCGAAGCCGAACTCGGACTGCGCCGTCTGAAGTCCGGCGACCTCACCGCGCCCCGCACCCCCACGGGCGCCGAACGCGCCAAGGCGGAACGCGAGGGCCAGACGGTCACGTCACGGCAGTGGCTGCGGGAGCAGGCGTACGCGATCGCCGCCGCCGTACGCAGCATTGACGAGTACTTCACCGTGCTGCAGTCCCTCGGCATCAAGGTCAAGACGCGCCTCGGCCCCGAGACCGGTGACGTGATCGGCTACAGCCTCGCCGCACCAGGCGACACCAACGCGGCCGGCGAACCCGTCTGGTACGGCGGCTCGAAGCTCGCCCCCGACCTCTCCATAAACCGCCTGCGCGAACGCCTCCCCGACCAGGAGGTGGCCGACCGCCCGCGGTATGTGGCGGACCCCGCCGACCCATGGCGCCACACCACCACCGCCATACACGCGGCACGCACCGTACTCGACTCCGGTGACGAGGCCGCCGCCCAGGGCCACCTGGCCGCCTTCGGCGACGCCCTGTACAACATCGCCAGCGCCACGACCGGCCCACACCGGGCGGAACTGCGAGCGGCGGCAATGGCGTTCAACCACGCCCGCCGCTCCGCCACCCGCGCCGACCACCAGGCCGCCACCGCCCTGCGCAAGGCCGCCAAGGAACTCGCCTACGCCTCCAGCGAGCCGGGCGGGCTCGCCATCGCCCTGCTCTTCGCCATCCTGCACTTGGCCCGCGCCGCCGCTAAGTGGCACGAACAGCGCGGCCACGAACAGCAGGCGGCAGCAGCCGAGAAATCCTTCCGCCACCTTCAGGCGGGCTACCAGCAGGCCGCCGCACCCGTCTTGGCGGACTTGGCCCGCCGCGCACCGCGGGCCGCAACCGCCAGCCGCTACGAGCAGGACGTTCGCGTGGTCCTCCCCGACCACGCCGACCGGATCCTCGCGGACCCCGCTTGGGCTGCCCTGACCACAACCCTCGCCCACGCCGAGACCGCCGGCCACAACCCCCGACGTCTCCTGGCCGAGGTGGGCGCCCAACGGGAGCTCGACAGCGCCGAACACCCCGCCGAGGTCCTCAACTGGCGCATCACCGCTCAGCCGAACCGGCGGGCTCAGGCAGCACGCAGGCGAAGCACCGTCAGCGGCGCCTCGTCCGTGTCCGCCGCGCTGCGCCCTCCGGCCGCACCAGCGGCCATGAGGCCCGAAGAGCGAAGTCGACACCGCTGACGCCCTGGTCAGATGTCCTCGCCACGCGTCGTGGCGGGGCATCCGGTCGGGTTCAACGGCTCGCTGCTTAGCCAGTCACAAAGCTGCTCGCGTTGATTCCTCACCCGGTCGGTGGTCTACGCCCCCGATATCGCTCCAGCGGACGGGTGTGTCGCTCCGGTCGGCCTCGCACGCAGGTGAGGCCGACCGGTGAACCACGCTTTAGGAGCAGTTCCACTCTTCGCTGGGCAGCGAGTGCCACAGGTCGAGCCAGTCATGGCGTAGGAAGAGCGGTCGGGTCAGGACGACGTCGCCGGCCCGCTGGGACCGGATCGCCAGGCCGAGGTCGGTGAAGACCGGATCGGCGGCGGGGCTGTACGTCAGGCTGCCGGGCCGCAGTGTCGTGCGGTGGACGAGCCAGTCCTCCACGTGGGAAGGCACGCAGCCGGTCAGCGGGGCTGTGTCCAGTCTTACCTGGGGGCCGGTGAGTGCGTTCACGGCGACACACCCCAGGCGGCCGCCCCGGAAGAGGGCCCTGATCCCGCTCTCGGCGAAGTCGGCGTAGTTGAGCTGGTGGTCTTCGTCGTGATGGGAGTAGGACGAGATGGTCGGTTGTTCGCCGAGGGCGCTGGTGATCTCTTCCAAGGTCATCCCGAAGTGCAGGGGGCCGACGCCTATGTATGGCGTGAACGTCCACTCGGCGCGCTCCTCCTCCCGGGCGATCCGCCACGGGCCCTGGTACCCCGCCTCACTCCCCGGGGCGGCCACGGGCGGCTTGGGTGCCGGCTCGTGCGGGGCCGCCTGTGTCGGCGCGATCCGGTCCTCACGCCGGCGGCCGGGTTGTTCCGGAGCCGCGGTGTCCTCGGGTTGCGCTTCCAGCCAGCGGATCGCCTGTTCCTGGCCTTCCCCGAACGGGTCGTCCGCCAGAGCGCGTGCCCGGTCCAGGGCCGCGTGGTGCTCCTCCTCCGCGGCGACGAGACCGGTGACGTCCTCGCCCCAGGCCGCCAGCCGTTCCCGGGCGATCCACCGGTAGTACGAGTCCACGCTCACGGCCAGGACCGCGCGGACGGCGGGCGCGTACCGAGGTACGGACGAGGCGAGGGAGGAGTCGGCCAGGAGCAGGGCGGTGGCCGCGAGCGCGGCCTCCCTCACCAGTGGATCGTCGTCGCAGAAATCCGCGATGCGGTCGTGGAGCATTGGCCGCGCCGCACGGGCGGCGGTCAGATCCTGCGCCGTGCCGACACCGTCCTCGACGCCCAGGCGGGCGATGTCGGCGAACGAAGCAAGCCAGTTCAGCAGTTCGGCGCGGAGCGGCCGCCGACCGGCCCTGCGTTCCCACCGGTCTTCGGCAAGGGTGCGCGGATCGTCGAGAAGACGGGCGAGGACCAAGGCCGCTGGGGCGGTTGCCGGGAACACGCGCTCCTGATTGAGGAGCAGCCGGTACAGATCCCCCACCGCCCGCACCCGGTGGGCCGGGTCGGCGGCGAGCACAGCGCCGAGGATGTCTGGGGTGTCGGGCACACCGTGTCGGCCCGTACAGAAGTGGGGCAGCTCCTCCCAGGCGGTGCCGGCGAGCTCTGCCTGTGCTGTGGGTGGCAGGGAGCCAGCGGCAGCATCAGGAAGGTCCGGGGTTGTTTCGTTGATCACGGCCGCAGTGTTCCAGCCGACTCCGACATCAGCGGCGCCGATACCTGCCCAGACCGCAGACGGCTCACGCTCGAGTAGCACCCTGATGCCCTTGCTGCTCGTGACAGCGAGGGCATCAGTCGTCAGACGGCGCGGGCTGTGGGTAACTGCGAGACCCATGTCGTGAGCTCGATCAGGTGCTCGGGCTGCAGCCCGAGGTGTGGGTCGGGCTGAACGAGGAGGGTCGGCGTTCCCTTGGCGGTGCGTTCCGCCGCCCAGGTGTGGTCGAGGCCGGTGAAGTCGTCGTCGATCCAGACGGCGGGGGCGTCGTCCAGCCAGGCGTCGACGTGGTCGCGTTTCCAGAGGTAGCCGTTGGGGTGGCTGGTGGTGATCTGGGGACGCGGCAGGTCGACGTGCGGCAGAGGCGGGAGGCCGAGGAGCGGTCCGATCAGGGTGGTGGCGTCATGCCGCCAGCTGGTGCACCAGACCGGCGTGACGAGACCCGTACTGATCACGTCCATGAGTATGGGTCCGTGGGCGGGGTCGAGCCAGACGGTGACCGGGTTGTCGGCGCTCCGGCCGGTGGGGACGACGTCGTGGCGGGCGTGGGTGGCCGGGGTCGAGCCGTCCGCGTTGGGGAAGGGTATGAGGACGCCGTCGATGTCGAGGAGCAGGTAGGGCGGGCGCATCGGTTCCTCCAGGGGAAGCCGGGGCGAATGGCTGGTCAGAGCTTGCGAGCGCGGATCAGCAGGGTGGTGGGCCAGTGGCCCATGCGGGGGTCGTGGAACTCCTGGGCCGAGGTGAGCCAGAAGCCGGACTGGCTGAGGTGCCTCTCCCAGCGGTCGATATCGAACTCCCAGCGGGCAATGGGGAGCCGGGTGCGGTCGGGGAGGGTGACGAAGTCACGGCGGGGCCGGTCGTCGCCGGAGGGGCTGCGACCGCCGCGCTGCGGGTGCGGAACGGAGAAGGCGAGCACCCGGCCGGGCGCGAGGCGTTGGGCGATGGTCGGCAGCAGGAGTTCGGGGGCGATGAGACCGACGGCGCCGAAGACGGAGTAGATCGCGTTGAACTGCTCGTTGGAGGCGTGCAGGTAGTGCAGGGCGTGCCCGGCGACGAAGGTGAGGTTGCTCAGCCGTCCGTAGTGGGAGCGGGCGCGGCGGACCTGGAGGCCGACCAGGTCGACGCCGGTGACGTGAGTGCCGTGGTGGGTGGCGAGGTGGGCGGCGTTGTGGCCGGGGCCGCAGCCGAGTTCCAGGAGCCGCTTGCCGCGAAGGTCGGGGCTAAGGATCTCGGCTCCGGGTCCTTGGCCGGGTCTCGTGGTCCATTCCATCCGGGCGGGTACGGCGAGGGGTTCGGCGAGTCCGACGGCGGTGCGTTGGAGGGCGTGGGCGTGCCATGGGGATGCCTGGGCGAGCACGTCAGATCTCCAGGAGGTGGAGGACGTCGGTGAGGTGGCGGCGGACGGCCTTGATGTAGGCGGGATCGGTGGCGGGGTCGTTGATCCAGCGGATGGACTGCTCCATGAACCACTCGACGGCCCACATGCGGTGCCAGCCCAGGGCCCAGTTCTCGGCGGTGAGTCCGCCGCGCGGTGCGAGGGCGTCGGGAGTGCCGCCGGCGGTGACGTACTGCTCCAGGAAGACGCGCAGGCGCACAGGGTGCGGGGGCTCGATGGTGCCGTGCCAGCTGGCGAGGTCGAGCAGACCGGGGCCGGTGAAGGCGCGGGCGAAGTCGAGCAACCGCCAGCCGCGCTTGCCGATGTGGAGGCTGGTGGGGTGGAACTCGGAGTGCACCCAGCCGAAGGGGGCGATCGTTGCTCCGGCCGAGCGGGCCTCGGCGGCCCGGGCGATCCTGTCGAGCGCGTCCTCGACGTCGTCGGCGTCGTGCCAGCGGTCGGCCTTGCGTAGCCGTTCGAGATGCTCCAGTGCCCGGGTCGGCAGCGTGCGCAGCCGCTCCTGGTCGAGGACCGGCAGGGCGGGAGCCGTACGGGTGCCGTGCAGGACCACAGCCGCGGCGACGCCGTCCAGGTCGTCGGCCTCACGAACGGACGGCCCGAGGTCCTCCATGAGCATGCCGAGCCAGCCGTCCAGAACGGCGGAGGCGTGAACCTGGGGGACGGGAACACCGAGGGTGTGGGCCAGCCGGAGGGCCTGGTCCTCGCTGTCGAACGGCTTCTTGGCGTACTTGAAGATGGCCGTGGAGCCGTCGGGGAAGGTCACGCGCTCGACGCCGGACATGGACCACACGCGCACCTCCTCCCGTACGGCGGTGGCCTGACCGGCCACGGTGAGCAGGTTGTCGAGGAGTTCGGCGCTGGGGTTCGTGGTGGTCACGTGAGGGCTCCGGGGGATGGTGGCGTCCGGGGCGGGCGTGAGATGCCGGCCCGCCCCGGAGCCTGATCGGGTGGTGGGTTACGCGGCGGGGTTCACGCGGTGGGCGTAGACCTGCTCGATCCAGCCCGCCTTGAACGCCGCGAGGTCGTCACGGAAGTTCGCCATCGAGGCACCGTAGGGTGCGACCACGCCGCCGGACTGGTCCGGCACGGACTGGCAGCCGTGCACGAGCCGGCCACCGAGGGCAGCGTGGGCCTTGATGGACTCGATCCGGCGGTGCTCGTTGAACCAGCCGCCGTGGTAGACCTCGTCGAGCATCCCGCCCGTCTCGTCGTTCAGGTCGAAGACGACGGAGGTGGCGGCGGGGAAGAACCAGCACGGGCCGACGTTGGAGATGTGCCCGTCGAGCTCCACCTTGTTGAGCGCCATGAGCGTGGCGGCCTCGCGGAGCATCCGCAGGTGGTCGGCGGTGATCTGCGGGAGTCCGAGGCCGGTCAGGTGCTCGTCGCGGAAGAGGTACGCGTACACCTCGTACGCGGTGGCCAGGACGCGAGCCGCGTCGGAGGTGGACTCACCGTGGTTCTTGATGAAGTCGAGCGCGAGCTGCTCGACCGCGCTCTCGGTCGTCTCGTCGACACTGAGGAGCTGGGCCTTGACCAGCTCCCAGTCGGCGACGAGCCAGGTGTTGGACTCGAAGCGGAAGAAGTACTCGGCCGGGTCGATGGTGATGCGCCGGCCGTCGACCTGGATGCCGGGCAGGCGGCTCCAGCGCGGGTCGAAGGCGCCGGGCAGCTCGACCGTGATGGCCATAGTGTCGATGGTGGTCACCGTGTCTCCGTCTCTGTTCGGCCGGGTCCGGGCATAGGAATGCCCGAACCAGGAGTGGGCGTACGTACGGAACTTCGAGGAGCCGCCCGGACCAAGAGGGAGCCTGGAGCACGGTCGCGCCGTTCCGGGCGGCTGCTGATTAGTGAACCGGTGGTCACGCTCAGTGGGTACGGTGGGAGGCAGTTGAAGCGGTATACGCGGTTTACAGCTCCGGAGCGGAGGCGATCGTGGCGGCGCAGAGAGACCCCAACTCCCGTCTGCGCGACGTCATCGATGCGGTCGGCTGCACCTACGAGGCCCTCGCCAGGGACGTGCGGCGCATCGCCGCCGAGAACGGCGAGATCCTCCAGACCAACAAGTCGGCCATCTCGCACTGGGTAAACGGCACCCGCGCCCCTTCGGGCCGGGTAGATCAGTACCTCGCTGAAGCACTGTCCCGCCGAGCAGGACGCACGATCACCCAGACCGAGATCGGCCTCCGCGCCGGCGAGGCCGAACAGCAGGCGGAATCCGACCCCGTCCTCACTGCCACCGACCTGGGCCGCGCCGACGTCGAGCGCCGCCGCTTCCTCGCCATCGCGGCCTTCACCACCGCCGGCGTCGCCATGCCGCTCAACCACGACCATGAGGCCACCGCCCGCATGCTCCGTGCCCGCACCGGCACGTCCCTGGTCGGCGGAGAGGACGTGGATGTCGTACGCCAGATCACCGCGGCCTTCAGCGCCGCCGACGAGCGTCTCGGCGGCGGACACGGTCTGACCACCGTCACCGCGTACCTCGCCGACACAGCCGCCCCCATGCTTCGGGGCCGATTCCCCAGCGAACCCTTACGTCGGGCAGCGTTCGGCGCGGTCGCCGAACTGGCCTACCTCGCGGGGTGGAAGCACCACGATTTGGGCCAGGAGGGTGCCGCCCAGCGGTACTACCAGGTCGGCTACCAACTTGCCTGCGAGGCGGACCCCCACGGCCACGCCGCCTGGATGATGCGCGCCCTCGCCCACCAGGCCCTGAGCCTCAAGCAGCCCCACCACTGCGTCGACCTCGTCGAAGGCGCCCTACGCACAGGTCTCGGCCACGTCGACGGCCAGACCGAGGCTCTCCTCCACATCACCCACGCCCGCGCCTACGCGGCCGTCGACGAGCACCCCTTGGCCGCGCGCGCCCTGCTCGCTGCCGAGGGCGCCCTCCTCCGCGACGACGGCCCCCAGCCCAGCTACTCCCGCGTAAGCGGCCCGGCCGCCGGCACCGTGGCCAGCCACACCGCCCGCACCCTGACCGACCTCGCCGACCACATCGGCACCGAACAGCAGCACCGAGACGCCCTCACCCGTTGGGACCCCGTGAAGTACAAGCGCGTCCACGCTCTCACCCACGCAGACCTCGGCGACAGCCTCGCCGCTCAGGCCCGCGCCGACGAAGCGGTCGCCGCATGGACCCAGGCCCTGGTCCTGATGGAGGGCATGACCTCCGACCGGACCCGGAAAGCGATCACCTCGATCCGCTCCACGCTCGCGGTCTACCAGCGCCGCCGCGTTCCCGGCGCCGCCGATCTCGCCCACCGCGCCCGCGAGGCCCTCGCCTAACATGCCCAACAACCCGCCCGATGAAGGGAACACCGTGGCCCAGCAGACCGACGACCGCTCCCAAGCCCTCAAGCCAGCGCTCGCATCGATGACCCTGCTGGTCGCGGCCGTCATCGTCCATGACAAGGCCACCAACCGCGTCGTCCTCCTCCAGCGCAGCGAAAACGCCAAGTTCGCCCAGGGCCTGTGGGACCTCCCCGTCGGCAAGAGCGAGCCGGGCGAACCCATCACCGAAACTGCGGTGCGCGAGCTCTACGAGGAGACGGGACTCACCGTGAAGCCCGAGTCTCTCAAGGTCGCCCACATCATCCACGGCGCCTGGGGCGTCGAAGCCCCCAACGGCTTCCTCACGGTCGTGTTCGCCGCCCACGACTGGACGGGCGAACCCGAAAACCGCGAACCCCGCAAGCACTCTCAGGTCCGCTGGGTCGACGCCAACGCCATCCCCGAGGCGTTTGTGGATACCACTGCCAGCGCCCTCCACCACTACCTGAATGACGGCTCGGAGGTCTCGCTGGACGGCTGGTCGGCAGCGTGAGCATCACGCTGCTTCACCTCATACGCAAGGATCCGCACTTTTCGCCTGCGCCAGCCGCGAGCGAGGCTGCGCAGGCCCAGCTACAGCAACTGGTTCCTGAAGCGCTGGGCGGTTATGACGTCTGGGACATCCCCGGCGCAGCCTTCATCGACCCAGGGGAGAACGGGTGCGGTGTTCGGTGCCCCGCGTGCGGCTCCGACATCGAAGACTGGTGGGGCAACGCGATGGACACGGCAGCCCTTCCAGACGGCTATTTCGACTCACTTGCCGTGACGGTGCCCTGTTGCTCTGCCCAGACGGACTTGAACGCCCTCGACTACGTCGAGGCTGCGGGTTTCGCCAGGTACAGCCTCGTGACCACGGATCCAGAATGCGAGCTACCGCTGCCGCCAGCCACCGTCAGAGCACTGGGGGACCTCCTTGGCACGGACCCACGACAGGTCATCGCCAGGTACTGACGTCAAGCGCCGGCTTCGCTACGCAGGACCACTCGGGAACAGAAGCTCGTACGGCAGGTAATCGTCGTCCGGTACGCGCGGCACGTAGCCGGGGGCCGTGCGTACAGCCACGGCCAGCAGCCGAGCGGTAGCCTCCTCCTCGGAGATGGGAGCAAGCCCGAGGGCGTGCAGGAGGCGGTCGCGCTCGGTGTCGAAGTCCGGGTGGTCAGCCCGAAGGTCCGAGCCGAGCTCGCTGATCGTGAAGCCCTTCGCCAGGTCGCGCCAGAAGGGCAGTACGGCGATGAGCGTGATGGCCTCGATGAGGTCGGCGCCGATCAACGTGGCCTGGCCCTCGGAGTCGGCATATAGGACAGGCCGCTCCTCGGCCGCGGCTTCCCCGCAGAGGAAGTACGTGCCGCCGGCGCCGCATCCGGCTACCGGGTGCAGCGGCCTGCCAGATGGGAGTACAAGGTCCTCGATGGGATCCCGGCGATCTATGTCGAAGTCGCCTGGCCAGGCCAGCGCGGCAGCCAGCGACGAGTCTTGTTCGAGGCGGCGAAGCAGAGCGTCTGATGCGGTCATGGGCGGAAGGTAACAGCGCCCTCGGACAGTGCGTCTGGTTGCCATGCTGCGTGACGCCGAAGGCGCGCTGTCATTGGCGTATGGCACAGTGCGGCCATGAGCTACGACCTGGCAGTCTGGGAAGGCGACAAACCCGCTGACAATGCGATAGCGCGAGAGGTCTTCACCCAGTTGTACGACCGCTACATCGATACGGACGAAGAGTTTCCACCGTCACCGCGTATCGCCGAGTACGTAGCCGCGCTCCTGGCGCGATGGGTGGATCTCACGGAGGACGAGGAAGACACCTCTCCCTGGTCGACCGGGCCATTGATCGGTGAGGCGGCGGGCCCGTTGATCTACTTCCCGATGCGCTACAGCATGGCCGAGGAGGCTTCGGCCTACGCTGCGGAACTTGCGGCATCGATGGGGCTTGTCTGCTTCGACCCGCAGGCAGGAGGATTAAGGCCACATCCGTCTCAAGAAGCTCGTGCGTGCGTAAGGGTGGAGAGATGAGAGATTCCCAGCGGGAGGGAGGATCGTCGCCAATCCAGGGGGTATATCCCTTCAACATGCCAGGCGAATCAGTTGTACTGTACGACGGCCCAATAGGCGGTGTTGAGGAGGAAGGCGCTGCTGGTTGCGTAGAGCTGACTTGCTCGCCCAAGCTGAGCCTCGACTGGAGCCTGACAGGTGAGTCGGATTTCTCCTTGGAACTTCGCGACGAGGTGTCGCTGCAGTTGCTGCGGCCCTACGGTGTGGCTGCCCTACGCGTCAGCTTCCGTGGACAATGCGATGGATGGACTAACGGGGCAGAACTTGGCGATTCTGCCGTACCGTTGAGGCGAGTCGTTGCGCACTGGTTTAACTTGCCGAAATTCCAAGGGCAGTATCACCTGGCTGAGAGGACAGGTGAAGGGAAGCGGCTTTGGTCAGGTGGGCGCTGGCTGCGTGAGATCGGTGACTGGAAGATCGTCATCGATGTGAGGCCCGATCATAAAGACGTCCGGGTGGATATCCATAAGGTTCATGCGTACGTAATGACGCACGTCATGGAGCTAAGCCGGGTCGACGGGAGTACGTTCACTGCTGCTGAGGCAGAGCACGTTCTTAGGGCCCTCCACGTCGGGCTGTCGTTTGGTCTCGGCCGATGGGTGGCACCGCTCCTCCCGGCTGGAATAGACACACATGGCGAGGTTGCGTGGGAGGAGTGGCGATCCCTCCTCTGTGACCCTGCGCGCAAGATCAGCTCGGGATGGTGGGTGCCGTTCGATTCCGAGGCTCTCGCCAGTCTGCTCGACGTGCTGATCCCTGCATTCGCTGACCCTGACAGAGCGGAGCCGCTCCGCTTGCAGATCAACTATGCGGTCACCGCCACAAACGACACGGGGTTCGTCGAGCAGAGGGTCATGATTGGGGCCGCTGGCCTTGAGCATGTGATGTGGGAGCGACTCGTACTCAGTGGTCGTCTCACTCGGAACCAGTTCAAGGCGCGCCCAGCGCATTCGCTGCTACGCGAGGTCCTGCAAGACGCGGGGATTCCGACGTCAATCGATCCGAAACAGCTGCCTGCGCTCACAAGATTGGTCAGCATGAGGAGGCAAGAGTCCGGGGCAGACATGGATGGGCCTGATGTTGTGACGTGGGTTCGGAACAGGTTGGTGCACCCTACGGGATCTCAAGACGTCGTTTACCGGGTACCGGGAGTTGTGATGGAAACCTGGCTACTCACGCGCCATTATCTTTCTCTGCTGATCCTGGAGTCTTTGGGGTATCGAGGGTCATACCGCAACCTGGCCAAGAGGGGTGGGTGGGTTGGCGAGGCCGAGCGTGTGCCCTGGGCATGACGCGAGACCCGCTCTGGCGCGCTTGGCATGAGGTGGGTAGTAGGCAGGTCGGACAACAGGCACTGGCAAAGCAACAATCCTCGGCGCGTCTCGCAGCGCTCCTCGACGTCATGGACGCATCCACCCGTCGGCGAAGTCGCACTGGAGATCGGTCCAGCGACGCTGTGCGTCGGGGGTGTAGCCGGGTTGGTCGCTGAGGTGGACCAGTGCCTGGACCCACTGGTCCCAGAGGCCGTCGGGCTGGGTGAAGCGGTCGGTATGGTGGGTGCCGAGGTGGGCGTCGAGGCGGAGGAG
>NZ_POTZ01000183.1 GCF_003236365.1 Streptomyces sp. NTH33 | reverse complement strand
CCGTGCCACACGTGCGCGCGTGACCGCCCTCCTCACCTCCGCCACCCACCCGGAACCCACGGGGGACTGGCCGGCGATCCCCTGGCCGCCGGTGTAGCCCCGCGGACCCGGCCGGGGCCCGTCCCGGCCGGCGTCAGCACACCCGGCGCGATCACGCAAGAGCGCCTCCCCGGTCATCCGGCCCGGTCCGGTTCGTATACGGGACCGCGGTCCGGTTAGGCTCATGACATGCATGCCTGGCCCGCTTCCGAGGTCCCCGCCCTGCCCGGTCAGGGCCGCGACCTGAGGATCCACGACACCGCGACCGGAGGTCCGGTCACCCTCCAGCCCGGTCCCGTCGCCCGTATCTACGTCTGCGGCATCACGCCGTACGACGCGACCCACATGGGTCACGCGGCGACCTACAACGCGTTCGACCTCGTGCAGCGCGTGTGGCTCGACACCAAGCGGCAGGTCCACTACGTCCAGAACGTGACCGACGTCGACGATCCGCTGCTGGAGCGGGCCCAGCGCGACGACGTCGACTGGGTGGAGCTGGCCGAGCGGGAGACGACCCTGTTCCGCGAGGACATGACCGCCCTGAGGATGCTGCCGCCCCGGCACTACATCGGCGCCGTGGAGGCGATACCCGGCATCGTCCCGCTGGTCGAGCGGCTGCGGGACCTGGGCGCGGCGTACGAACTCGACGAGGACGTGTACTTCTCCGTCGAGTCCGACCCCCACTTCGGCGGGGTCTCCCACCTGGACGCCGAGGCGATGCGCCTGCTGTCCGCCGAGCGCGGCGGCGACCCCGACCGCCCCGGCAAGAAGAACCCGCTCGACCCGGTCCTGTGGCTGGCAGCCCGGGACGGAGAGCCCAGCTGGGACGGTGGCTCCCTCGGCCGCGGCCGGCCCGGCTGGCACATCGAGTGCGTGGCGATCGCCCTGGACCACCTCGGCATGGGCTTCGACGTCCAGGGCGGCGGCTCCGACCTCGCCTTCCCGCACCACGAGATGGGCGCCTCGCACGCCCAGGTGCTCACCGGCGAGTTCCCGATGGCCAAGGCCTACGTGCACGCCGGCATGGTCGCCCTCGACGGCGAGAAGATGTCCAAGTCCAAGGGCAACCTGGTCTTCGTCTCGCGGCTGCGGCGCGACGGCGTGGACCCGGCCGCGATCCGGCTCGCGCTCCTGGCCCACCACTACCGCTCCGACTGGGAGTGGACCGACCAGGTCCTCCAGGACGCCGTGGCACGCCTCGGCCGCTGGCGCTCGGCCGTCTCCCGGCCCGACGGCCCGCCCGCCGACGCGCTGGTCGAGGAGATCCGCGACGCCCTCGCCGACGACCTGAACGCCCCCGCCTCCCTCGCCGCGGTCGACCGCTGGGCGGCCCGCCAGCAGGAGCGGGGCGGCGAGGACACCGGCGCCCCCGGCCTCGTCTCGCGCGCCGTGGACGCCCTGCTGGGCGTGGCTCTCTGAGACGGACGCCCGACACGGCATCAGGGGCGGTGCGCGTTCCGCGCACCGCCCCTGAACCGTTCACTCCTCCGGAGAGTCCTCGCCGTCCGTCTTGCCTGTCTCGTTCGTCTCGCCGGCCTCCGGCTTCGGAGGCTTCGAGGACCGCGTACGGCCCCCGGGCCCCTCCCGCTGGTACGAGCCGCCCTCGCCGCCGTCCGCTGTGGCGTGCCCGCCCGACGACGGGCCGCCGCCGTCCCGGCGCCGCAGATACCGCTCGAACTCGCGGGCGATCGCCTCGCCCGACGCCTCCGGCAGCTCCGCGGTGTCCCGGGCCTCCTCCAGCGTCTGCACGTACTCCGCGACCTCGCTGTCCTCGGCGGCCAGCTGGTCCACGCCCACCTGCCAGGCCCGCGCGTCCTCCGGCAGCTCACCCAGCGGAATGCGCAGGTCGAGCAGGTCCTCCAGCCGGTTGAGCAGGGCCAGCGTGGCCTTGGGGTTCGGCGGCTGCGAGACGTAGTGCGGCACCGCCGCCCACAGCGAGACCGCCGGGACGCCGGCGTGCGTGCAGGCCTCCTGCAGCACGCCCACGATGCCCGTCGGCCCCTCGTACTTGCTCTCCTCCAGGTCCATCCGGCGGGCCAGGTCCGTATCCGACGTGGTCCCGCTGACCGGCACCGGACGCGTGTGCGGGGTGTCGCCGAGCAGCGCGCCCAGGATGACCACCAGTTCCACGCCCAGCTCGTGCGCGAAGCCGAGCAGCTCGTTGCAGAACGAGCGCCAGCGCATGGACGGTTCGATGCCGCGGACCAGCACCAGGTCGCGCGGCTTCTCCCCGCCGACCCGGACCACCGACAGCCGCGTCGTCGGCCAGGTGATCTTGCGTACGCCGCCGTCCACGAACACCGTGGGGCGGTTCACCTGGAAGTCGTAGTAGTCCTCGGCGTCCAGCGCCGCGAACACCTCGCCCTTCCACTCCCTGTCCAGATGCGCGACCGCGGTGGAGGCGGCGTCACCGGCATCGTTCCAGCCCTCGAACGCGGCCACCATGACCGGGTCGATCAGCTCGGGAACCCCCTCGAGCTCGATCACCCAGCGCCTCCTTCCGACGTGCCCTCGCCTGACCCACCAACCTTACGGCGTGCGGCGGGGGCGCTCGCAGCCCCCTTGCACGGGGGAGTGAACGGATGACTGCCCCGTTCCCCGTGATCGAACACCCGGAGATCACCGCCGGGCCGGAGAGCGGAGCGCCCCGAGGACCGCGCGGTGCTCGCGCAGGGTGCGGCCGAGCGCGTCCGGTTGCTGCTCGCCGATGCGCGTGGCCGCCATCGCGGCCGCGGCCGGCTCCAGGACGCGGCGCACCGCCGGGAACTTCGGCACCGTGTCGCCGCGGTGGAAGGCGACGGCGAAACCCAGTGCCTCCCGCGGGGAGTGGCGCGACAGGCCCGGTCCAGCGGCGAGTTCGTTCTCCTTGTGTGGCCGGTCCCCCGTGCGGTGGGGGCCGGCCGCCAGTGCCCCGACAGGCACAGCCCGGCGTTCACTTCCTCCCGAGCAGGTCCCGCACCTTCGCCCGGACCTCGTCCGTGGCCAGACCGCGGATGGTCAGCGTCGTACGCCGGCGCAGCACGTCCTCCGGCGTCTCGGCCCACTCGTGGTCGCGGGCCCAGACGACCTGGGCCCAGATCTCCGGGGCGTCCGGGTGGATCCGCTCGCCCAGCTCCGGGTGCTCGTTCGCCAGCCGGGCGATGTCGAAGGCCAGCGAACCGTAGTGCGTGGCCAGGTGCCGGGCGGTGTCGGCGGCCATGCGCGGGCCGGGCGCCGGACGGTCCACCAGCAGCCGGTGGGCGACCGCCCGCGGGTTGGCGATGCCCGGCAGCGGCAGCTTCCTCGGCAGCGAGGAGACCGGCTCGAAGTCCTCGCCCAGCGGGGCGCCCGGCAGCGTCTGGAGCTTCCTCATCACCGTACGGCCGATGTGCCGGAAGGTGGTCCACTTGCCGCCCGCGACGGACAGCATGCCGCCCCTGCCCTCGGTGACCACCGTCTCGCGCTTCGCCTTGGCGGTGTCGCCGGGCCCGCCCGGCAGCACCCGCAGCCCGGCGAAGGCGTACGTGATCAGATCGCGGTCGAGCTGCCGGTCGCGGATCGAGAACGCGGCCTCGTCGAGTATCTGCGTGACGTCCTTGTCGTTCACCGCGACGTCCGCCGGGTCGCCCTCGTACTCCTCGTCGGTGGTGCCGAGCAGCAGCATGTCCTCCCAGGGGAGGGCGAAGGTGATGCGGTACTTGTCGATCGGGGTGGCCAGCGCGGCCCGCCACGGGGAGGTGCGCTTCAGCACCAGGTGGGCGCCCTTGGACAGGCGGATGGACGGCGCCGCGTTCGGGTCCTCCATCCTGCGCAGGTGGTTCACCCACGGGCCGGTCGCGTTGAGCACCAGACGGGCGTCCACGCCGAACTCGTCGCCGGACAGCCGGTCCCTCAGCTCGGCGCCGGTGACCCGGCCCCGGGTGAAGCGCAGGCCGGTCACCTCGGCGTGGTTGAGGACGACCGCGCCCGACTCGACGGCCGCGCGGACCGTCATCAGCGCCATGCGCGCGTCGTTCATCTGGTCGTCGCCGTAGACGGCCACCGCCCTGAGGTTCTCGGTGCGCAGCTCGGGCACGTCCCGCGCGGCCTTCGCCGGGCTGAGCAGGTGGCCCACGCCGTCGCCGAAGGCGGACAGCGCGGAGTAGGCGAACACGCCCGCTCCGAGCTTCGCCGCGCCGTGCGGCCCGCCCTTGTACACGGGGAGGTAGAAGGTGAGCGGGTTCGCCAGGTGGGGGGCCACCTGGCGGGAGACCGCACGGCGCTCGAAGTGGTTCTCCGCCACCAGCTTGACCGCGCCGGTCTGCAGGTAGCGCAGGCCGCCGTGGAGCAGCTTGGAGGAGGCGGAGGAGGTGGCGCCGGCGAAGTCGCCGGCGTCGACCAGCGCCACCCTGAGGCCGGACTGCGCGGCGTGCCAGGCGGTGGAGATGCCCAGGATGCCGCCGCCGATCACGAGGAGGTCGTACGTCGCCTTCGAGAGCTGCTCCCGGGTCTCGGCACGGCTCGGGTTGGAGCCGGAGGCCGGGCGGGTCCCCAGGGCAGGCACGGACTGCAGGGTGGACTGACTGGTCATTGCGGGTTCTTGCTCCTCGTCGGCTTTCGTCAGCTCTCGTCGGCGATCCAGCCCATGGCCCGCTCGACGGCCTTGAGCCAGTTCTTGTACTCACGGTCGCGGGTGTCCGCGTCCATGCGGGGGGTCCACTCGGCGGCCCGGCGCCAGTTGGCGCGCAGGTCGTCGGTGCTGTTCCAGAAGCCGACGGCGAGGCCGGCGGCGTAGGCGGCGCCGAGGCAGGTGGTCTCGGCGACCATCGGGCGCACCACGGGGGCGTCCAGGAAGTCCGAGAGCATCTGCATCAGCAGGTTGTTGGAGGTCATGCCGCCGTCGACCTTGAGGGCGGTGAGCTCCACCCCGGAGTCCTTGGTCATGGCGTCCGCGATCTCCCGCGTCTGCCAGGCGGTGGCCTCCAGGACGGCGCGCGCGAGGTGCGCCTTGGTGACGTACCGGGTCAGGCCGGCGATCACACCGCGGGCGTCGGAGCGCCAGTACGGGGCGAACAGGCCGGAGAAGGCCGGCACGAAGTAGGCGCCGCCGTTGTCCTCGACCGAGAGCGCGAGCGTCTCGATCTCGGCGGCGGTGGAGATCAGGCCCATCTGGTCGCGCATCCACTGCACCAGGGAGCCGGTGACGGCGATCGAGCCCTCCAGGGCGTAGACCGGCTTGTCGTCGCCGATCCGGTAGCCGACGGTGGTCAGCAGCCCGCTGTAGGAGTTGATGATCTTGTCACCGGTGTTCATCACCATGAAGGTGCCGGTGCCGTACGTCGACTTGGTCTCGCCCTCGGAGAAGCAGGTCTGGCCGAACAGGGCCGCCTGCTGGTCGCCGAGCGCGGAGGCGACCGGGATGCCGCCGAGCAGGTCGCCCAGCTTGCCGCCCCTGATCTCGCCGTAGACCTCGGCGGAGGAGCGGATCTCGGGCAGGATCTGCCGCGGGACGCCGATCGACTCGCAGATTCTCTCGTCCCACTCCATGGTGTGCAGGTTCATCAGAAGGGTGCGGGAGGCGTTGGTCACGTCGGTGACGTGCCTGCCGCCGTCCGTGCCGCCGGTCAGGTTCCAGATGACCCAGGTGTCCATGGTGCCGAAGAGCAGGTCGCCAGCCTGGGCGCGCTCGCGCAGGCCCTCGACGTTGTCGAGCAGCCAGCGGGCCTTGGGGCCGGCGAAGTAGGAGGCGAGGGGAAGGCCGGTCTCGCGGCGGAAGCGGTCCTGGCCGACGTTGCGGCCGAGCTCCTTGCACAGGGCGTCGGTGCGGGTGTCCTGCCAAACGATGGCGTGGTGGACGGGCTCACCGGTGTTCCTGTCCCACAGCACGGTGGTCTCGCGCTGGTTGGTGATGCCGATGGCCTTGATGTCGTCGCGGGTGATGCCGGCCTTCTCGATGGCTCCGGCGACGACCTCCTGGACGTTGGTCCAGATCTCGGTGGCGTCGTGCTCGACCCAGCCCGGCCTGGGGAAGATCTGCTCGTGCTCCTTCTGGTCGACGGAGACGATCCGGCCGTCCCGGTCGAAGACGATGCAGCGGCTCGAGGTGGTGCCCTGGTCGATGGCCGCGATGAACGGCCCTTGGCCGTGGGATGCGAGGCCGGCGGTGTGGGCGTCGGTCACTGTGTGCTCCTGGGGTCCGTGGTCGGTGGGGCGGTGGTTACGGCGCGTGCGGTGCGGCGCGGTGCTCGGTGTGCGAGGGCTTGGAGCGCGAGGGCTTGGAGCGCGGTGCTCATCAGGCGAAGGCGACGTTGTAGAGGCCTGCCCCGACGGCGCCGCCGACGAGCGGGCCGACCACGGGGATCCAGGCGTAGCTCCAGTCGGAGCCGCCCTTGTTGGGCAGGGGCAGCAGGGCGTGGACGATACGGGGGCCGAGATCACGGGCGGGGTTGATCGCGTAGCCCGTGGGGCCGCCGAGGGACAGGCCGATGGAGACGACGACGAGTGCGGTGATCAGGCCACCGAGGACCCCGAGGCCGTTGCCCTTGTCGTTCAGGCCCTGGGTGAGGACCGCGAGGATCAGCACGACCGTGCCGACGATCTCGGTGGCGAGGTTCTGCACCGCGTTCCGTATCTCGGGACCGGTGGAGAAGATGCCGAGGACCGGGCCGGCGCCCTTCTCCTGCGCCTCGACCGCCTTGACGGCGGTGGCCTGGGCACCCGGGCCGCCGACGATCTCCCGGTCGGCGAGGTGGGCCTGGAACTGACCGTAGTAGGCGACCCAGACCAGAGCCGCGCCGATCATGGCGCCGAGCATCTGGCCGGCGACATAGACCGGAACGTTCGCCCAGTCGCCGTTCTTGATGGCGAGGGCGACCGTCACGGCCGGGTTGAGGTGGGCACCGGAGACCGGGCCCGAGATGTACACCGCCGTCATCACGGCGAAGCCCCACCCGAAGGCGATGGCGAGCCAGCCGGCGTTGCGGGCCTTGGAGGCCTTCAGGGTCACGGCGGCGCAGACTCCGCCGCCGAGCAGGATGAGTACGGCGGTACCGATGGTCTCGCCGATGAAGATGTCGGAGCTGGACACCCGCGACTCCTTTGTCCTTCGTCCGGGGTAGCCGGACCCCCGGGTCCCACCGGGGGTCCAGCGCCCTCGAGGGGTGAGAGCGATGCCGGCCCTGGCTTTGTCACACCCTAACGCGTATTGCCGGAAGGTGTTCGACAATGCCGACCGATGGACGGGAGTCTCACCTCGCTGTCAGGTGGGCGTCAAGAGTTCTGCTGTCGAAAGCGCGATCGTTACTGATCGCCGGCGGTCGACCCGGCGTGGACACGCGGAAGGCCGGTACGTCGGTGACGTACCGGCCTGTGGTGTGCGGCCCGGCGCGGGGCCGTACGGCGCTCAGAACCGCCCGGCGCTCAGAACCGCCCGGCGCCCAGGTCCCGCGAGACCGCGCGGGCGCAGTCCCGTACCGCCGCGATGAGCTCGTGGCGCAGCCCGCCCTCCGGGCACACCCGCTCCACGGCGCCGGTGATGCCGACCGCGCCGACCGGCATCCGCCGCCGGTCGTGGATGGGCGCGGCGATGGAGGCGACGCCCTCCCAGGTCTCCTCCACGTCGGCGGCGTAGCCACGCGCGCGCGTGACGTCGAGGATGCGCTCGAAGCCGTCCAGGTCGCACACGGTGCGGTCCGTGAACGCCTTGCGGTCGGTCTCGACCGCCTCGCTGTGCGCGACGGGGTCGTAGGCCGAGAGCACCTTGCCCAGGGCCGTGGAGTGCAGCGGCTGCATCGCGCCGATCTCCAGCACCTGCCGGCTGTCGTCCGGGCGGAAGACGTGGTGCACGATCAGCACGCCGTGGTGGTGCAGCACTCCCAGGTAGACGCTCTCCCCGCTGGAGCGGGCCAGGTCGTCCGTCCAGACCAGGGCGCGCGCCCGCAGTTCGTGCACGTCGAGGTAGGTGGTGCCCAGGCGCAGCAGTTCCGCGCCCAGCTGGTAGCGCCCGGAGGCCTCGTCCTGTTCGACGAAGCCCTCGTGCTGGAGGGTGCGCAGGATGCCGTGGGCGGTGCCCTTGGCGAGACCCAGTGAGGCGGCGATGTCCGACAGGCCCAGCCGCCGTTCGCCGCCCGCCAGCAACCGCAGCATCGCGGCCGCCCTTTCGAGCGACTGGATGTTCCGTGCCATCGCCGTCCTGCCTCCGTCCCCTTCGACCGTCGGCGGACGACTCTCGCGCCGCCCGTTCGGCAATGCCGAACACTACCGGTCCATGCCGACTCACCGCCAATGGTCGGTCGGCACCTGTTGCACGACCCGGCCCCCGGGATGACCCGTCGGCCATCCTCGTCCGCCTGCTGGACGTCCCGCTCGTCGGGGTCCGGTCCCGGCTACCCTGGCGGCGTGCGCCCCCTCGGGAAGCTGTGCGCACGGTTCCCCGGAACCGTGTGCCCCGCCCCCCGGGGAGGACGCGAAGCCGACAGCCGTCGCACACAGAGGGAGCCCCTTCATGGCCTCGTTGCCGCTGACCCCTTCCGCCGACAGCCGGACCCGTGCGTCCGCCCTCCGCGAGGCGCTCGCCACCCGTGTGGTGGTCGCCGACGGAGCGATGGGCACCATGCTCCAGGCCCAGGAGCCGACACTCGAGGACTTCCAGGACCTCGAGGGCTGCAACGAGATCCTGAACCTCACCCGGCCGGACATCGTCCGGTCGGTCCACGAGGCCTACTTCGCCGTGGGCGTGGACTGCGTGGAGACCAACACCTTCGGCGCCAACCTCACCGCCCTGGGCGAGTACGACGTCGCCGAGCGCGTCACCGAACTGTCCGAGGCGGGCGCCCGCATCGCCCGCGAGGCGGCGGACGGGTTCACGAGCCGGGACGGCCGGCCCCGCTGGGTGCTGGGCTCGATGGGCCCCGGTACCAAGCTGCCCACCCTCGGGCACACCACGTTCACCGCCATCCGCGACGCCTACCAGCAGAACGCCGAGGGCCTGCTCGCGGGCGGCGCGGACGCGCTGATCGTGGAGACCACGCAGGACCTGCTGCAGACCAAGGCCGCCGTCATCGCCGCCCGCCGTGCGATGGAGACGGCCGGCCACGACGTCCCGCTGATCGTGTCGGTGACGGTGGAGACGACCGGCACGATGCTGCTGGGCTCGGAGATCGGCGCGGCGCTCACCGCGCTGGAGCCGCTGGGCATCGACATGATCGGCCTGAACTGCGCCACCGGCCCGGCCGAGATGAGCGAGCACCTGCGCCACCTGTCCCGGCACGCGCGCGTCCCGCTCTCCTGCATGCCCAACGCCGGCCTCCCCGTACTCACCAAGGACGGCGCGCACTACCCGCTGACCGCGCCCGAGCTGGCGGACGCGCAGGAGCACTTCGTCCGCGACTACGGCCTGTCCCTCATCGGCGGCTGCTGCGGCACGACGCCGGAGCACCTGCGCCAGGTGGTGGAGCGGGTGCGGGACCTGACGCCGGTGGAGCGCAGCCCACGCCCGGAACCGGGTGCGGCCTCCCTCTACCAGACCGTCCCGTTCCGCCAGGACACCTCCTACCTGGCGATCGGCGAGCGGACGAACGCCAACGGGTCGAAGAAGTTCCGCGCGGCCATGCTGGAGGGCCGCTGGGACGACTGCGTGGAGATGGCGCGGGAGCAGATCCGCGAGGGCGCGCACATGCTCGACCTGTGCGTGGACTACGTCGGCCGGGACGGCGTCGCGGACATGCGGGAGCTGGCCGGACGCTTCGCCACGGCCTCGACGCTGCCGATCGTGCTGGACTCCACCGAGGTCGAGGTCATCCGGGCCGGCCTGGAGAAGCTGGGCGGCCGTGCGGTGATCAACTCGGTGAACTACGAGGACGGCGACGGACCCGAGTCCCGCTTCGCGCGGGTCACCGCGCTGGCGAAGGAGCACGGGGCGGCGCTGATCGCGCTGACCATCGACGAGGAGGGCCAGGCCCGTACCGCCGAGAGGAAGGTGGAGGTCGCCGAGCGGCTGATCGCCGACCTGACCGGCAACTGGGGCATCCGCGAGGAGGACATCCTCGTCGACTGCCTGACCTTCACCATCTGCACCGGTCAGGAGGAGTCCCGGGGGGACGGCATCGCGACCATCGAGGGCATCCGCGAGCTGAAGCGGCGGCACCCGAAGGTGCAGACCACCCTCGGCCTGTCCAACATCTCCTTCGGCCTGAACCCGGCCGCCCGGATCCTGCTGAACTCCGTCTTCCTGGACGAGTGCGTCAAGGCGGGCCTGGACTCGGCGATCGTGCACGCCTCCAAGATCCTGCCGATCGCCCGCTTCGACGAGGAGCAGGTGCGAACGGCCCTGGACCTGATCCACGACCGCAGGTCCGAGGGCTACGACCCGCTGCAGAAGCTCATGCAGCTGTTCGAGGGCGCCACCGCGAAGTCGCTGAAGGCGGGCAAGGCGGAGGAGCTGGCCGCGCTGCCGCTGGAGGAGCGGCTGAAGCGGCGGATCATCGACGGCGAGCGCAACGGCCTGGAGCAGGACCTGGACGAGGCCCTTGAGACCCGTAAGGCCCTGGACATCGTCAACGACACCCTGCTGGACGGCATGAAGGTGGTCGGTGAGCTGTTCGGCTCCGGGCAGATGCAGCTGCCGTTCGTGCTGCAGTCCGCCGAGGTGATGAAGACGGCCGTCGCCCACCTCGAGCCGTACATGGAGAAGACCGACGAGGCGGGCAAGGGCACGATCGTGCTGGCCACCGTGCGCGGGGACGTGCACGACATCGGCAAGAACCTCGTCGACATCATCCTGTCCAACAACGGCTACAACGTGGTCAACCTGGGCATCAAGCAGCCGGTCTCGGCGATCCTGGAGGCTGCCGAGGAGCACCGGGCGGACGTGATCGGCATGTCCGGGCTGCTGGTGAAGTCCACGGTGGTCATGAAGGAGAACCTGGAGGAGCTCAACACCCGCGGCCTGGCGGCGACCTATCCGGTGATCCTGGGCGGCGCGGCCCTCACCCGCGCCTACGTCGAGCAGGACCTGCACGAGCTGTACGACGGCGAGGTCCGCTACGCCCGCGACGCGTTCGAGGGCCTGCGCCTGATGGACGCGCTGATCGGGGTCAAGCGGGGCGTGCCGGGAGCGAAGCTGCCGGAACTCAGGCAGCGCCGGGTGCGGGCGGCGACGGTGGAGATCGAGGAGCGCCCGCAGGAGGGGCACGTCCGCTCCGACGTCGCCACGGACAACCCGGTCCCCACCCCGCCGTTCTGGGGCAGCCGGGTGGTCAGGGGCATCCAGCTCAAGGAGTACGCCTCCTGGCTGGACGAGGGCGCCCTGTTCAAGGGCCAGTGGGGGCTGAAGCAGGCCCGCACCGGCGACGGGCCGACGTACGAGGAACTGGTCGAGACCGAGGGCCGTCCCCGGCTGCGCGGCCTGCTGGACCGCCTGCAGACGGAGAACCTGCTCGAGGCCGCGGTGGTCCACGGCTACTTCCCCTGTGTCTCCAAGGACGACGACCTGATCGTCCTGGACGAGCAGGGCAACGAGCGCACCCGCTTCACCTTCCCGCGCCAGCGCCGCGGGCGCCGGCTGTGCCTGGCGGACTTCTTCCGCCCGGAGGAGTCGGGGGAGACGGACGTGGTGGGCTTCCAGGTGGTCACCGTCGGCTCGAGGATCGGCGAGGAGACCGCCCGTCTCTTCGCGGCCGACTCCTACCGCGACTACCTGGAACTGCACGGCCTGTCCGTACAGCTGGCCGAGGCCCTGGCCGAGTACTGGCACGCACGCGTGCGCGCCGAACTGGGCTTCGCGGGCGAGGACCCGGACGAGATCCAGGGCATGTTCGAGCTGAAGTACCGCGGCGCCCGCTTCTCCCTCGGTTACGGCGCCTGCCCCGACCTGGAGGACCGTGCCAAGATCGCCCACCTCCTGAAGCCCGAACGCATCGGCGTCCACCTGTCGGAGGAGTTCCAGCTCCACCCCGAACAGTCCACCGACGCCATCGTGATCCACCACCCGGAAGCCAAGTACTTCAACGCCCGCTGACCCCTCCGCCCCGCTCCGTCCGGCCGGGCACACGCCTGCCCGCGACGCGTTTTGCCCGGGGGCGTCGTAAACTGGTCGGTCCACTGCAGGCCGGTTCCCCGTGGGGAACCGGCCTGGTCGTCCCTCAAGGAGGTACGCCGGATGACCAGTACAGTCCCCGCGCGCGGCACCCTTTCCCCGGCTCTCGGCTCCGCCCGGGCAGCAAAGGCCCCCACGGCCGAAGGGCCGGCCCTGCAGGCGGTGCTCCTCGACATGGACGGCACCCTGGTGGACACCGAGGGCTTCTGGTGGGACGTCGAAGTGGAGGTCTTCGCGGAACTCGGACACGCGCTCGACGAGTCCTGGAGACACGTCGTGGTCGGCGGCCCCATGACCCGCAGTGCCGGCTTCCTGATCGAGGCCACCGGCGCCGCCGTCACCCTCGCCGAGATCACCCCACTGCTGAACGAGGCCTTCGAGGACCGAATCGACGGCGCGCTGCCGCTGATGCCGGGCGCCGCACGGCTGCTGGCCGAGCTGTCCGAGCACCGGATCCCCACCGCCCTGGTCTCGGCCTCCCACCGCCGCATCATCGACCGCGTCCTGACCTCCCTCGGCCCTCAGCACTTCGACCTGTCCGTGGCCGGCGACGAGGTCTCCCGCACCAAGCCCCACCCCGACCCCTACCTGCTGGCCGCCGTCGGACTGGGCGTGGACCCGGCC
>NZ_POTZ01000182.1 GCF_003236365.1 Streptomyces sp. NTH33 | reverse complement strand
CCTCCTCCTTCTCTCTTCTCGCAGCCCGCCGCGCCCTGCCGCCGCGCGCTCTCGTCCTCCCCTCCCTGTTTGTCTTCACCGCCCCTCCTGGAGCCAGTAATGCCCGGAATATCGCGCAAAATCGTCGGCTGTGCCGCTGCCGCCGGCGCCCTGCTGCTGACCCTCACCGGCTGCGCCGGTACCGGCCCCGCCGCGGCCGACGTCGACCTGGGTACCGGTCCGGCCGTGGCCGGCAAGGTGAAGAAGGGCGCGCTCGACGGCGTCACCCTCACCTTCACCTCGTACGGCGGCATCTACCAGGACGGTCAGGAGAACGCCGCGGTCAAGCCGTTCGCCGCCGACTCCGGGGCGAAGGTGCTCTCCGACGGCCCCACCGACTACACCAAGATCAAGGCCCAGGTCGACGCCAAGAACGTCACCTGGGACGTGGTGGACGCCGACTCCATCTGGGCCGAGCGCCAGTGCGGCAAGCTGCTGATGCCGCTCGACACCAAGATCGTCGACACCTCCAAGCTGCCCGAGGGCATGGCGGGCAAGTGCACGGTGCCGGCCATGACGTACGGCATGGTGCTGATGTACGACAAGTCCAAGTTCGGCGACAACCCGCCGAAGGACTGGGCGGACTTCTTCGACACCGTCAAGTACCCCGGCAAGCGCGCCATCCCCGGTGTGCCCTCGGACGCGGCCCCCGGCCCGCTGGAGGCGGCGCTGATCGCGGACGGAGTCGCACCCGACCAGCTCTTCCCGCTCGACGTCGACCGCGCCCTGAAGAAGCTCACCGGCGTCCGTTCCTCGCTGGTCTTCTGGGACACCGGCGCCCGCTCCCAGCAGCTGCTGGAGTCGGGTGAGGTCTCCATGGCGATGGTGTGGACCGGCCGCGCCTACTCGGCCGTGAAGAACGGCGCCAAGTTCGCCCCGCAGTGGAACCAGTTCATGCCGGTCGCGGACTCGCTCGCCGTGCCCAAGGGCGCGAAGAACCCCAAGGCCGCCATGGCGCTCATCAACTACTACCTGGGCGCCGACCAGCAGGCCAAGCTCACCGAACTGACCTCGTACTCGCCGATCAACTCCGACGCCAAGCCCAAGGTCGACAAGCTCGCGGCGGAGTACCTCACCTCCACCCCGGAGCGTCAGAAGCAGGCCCTCGAGCTCGACAACGCCTGGTGGGCGAAGAACCAGGAGCAGGTCATCCCGAAGTGGTCCGACTGGCTGGCCCGGTAACCCATGACCGCCCTGATCGAGATCGCCTCCCCGGCCTCCGGCGGCCGGCCCCGCAAGGGGGCCGGCGGCCGGTGGGGCTGGCTGCTGCTGCCGGCCCTGGTCCTGCTGGCCGTGCTCTTCCTGGTGCCGCTGGGCCTGATGGCCTGGCGCAGCGTCACCGAGCCGACGCCCGGCGCGGGCAACTACTCCTGGTTCCTCACCAGCGACGTCGCCCTCGCCACCCTGGTCCGCACGCTGACCGTCGGCGCCGTCGTCACCCTGGTGACCCTGCTGCTCTCCTACCCGTACGCCTACCTGATGACCGTGGTCGGCGCCCGCGCGCGGATCTGGCTCACCCTGCTGGTGCTGCTGCCCTTCTGGACCAGCCTGATGGTGCGCACCTTCGCCTGGGTGGTGCTGCTCCAGGACAGCGGCGTGGTCAACCAGCTCCTCGGCACCGTGGGGCTGGGCCCGCTGCAGCTGATCCGCACCCCCACCGGGGTGGTGATCGGCATGTCCCAGGTGCTGATGCCCTTCATGGTGCTGCCGCTGTACGCCGTGATGAACGGCATCGACCGTCGGCTGCTGGACGCCGCGCAGGGCATGGGCGCCCGCCCGGCCGTCGCGTTCTGGCGGATCTTCGTACCGCTGTCACTGCCCGGCGTGGGCGCCGGCGCGCTGACCGTCTTCATCACCTCGCTCGGCTTCTACGTCACCCCGGCACTGCTGGGCTCGCCCGACCAGGCGCTGATCTCCCAGCAGATCTTCACCCAGGTCAACGGGCTGCTGGCCTGGGGCCGCGGCGGAGCGATGGGCGTGGTGCTGCTGGCGGTGACGCTGGTCCTGCTGGGACTGGTCGGCGTCGTCCTGCGCATCACCCGGACCCGGGGAGGTGCCCGATGAGAGCCGGACCCGCGCGCATCGCGCTGTGGGCGTTCAGCGCCCTGGTGGGCCTCTGGCTCATCGCGCCGACGCTGGTGGTGATCCCGCTCAGCTTCACCGACAAGGCGTCCCTGGTGTTCCCGCCGAGCGGCTGGTCCACCCGCTGGTACGCCAACTTCTTCAGCGACCCCCGCTGGCTGGACGCGCTGTTCTCCTCGCTCCAGGTGGGCGCCCTGGTCGCGGTGGTGGCCACCGTGCTGGGCACCGCCGCCGCGATCGCGCTCACCCGGTCCGGCTCGCGCTGGGTGAAGGGGTCGTACGGGCTGCTGCTGGCACCCATGATCGTGCCGACCGTGGTCGTCGCCATCGGCGTCTACGCCCTCTTCCTCCAGTACAACCTGCTGGGCACCCTGTTCGGCTTCGTCGCCGCGCACACCGTGCTGGCCCTGCCGTTCGTCATCATCCCGGTGACGGCGAGCCTGCGCGGCTTCGACCGTCGGCTGGAGGACGCCGCACTGATCTGCGGCGCCACCCGGTGGGGCGCCATCCGGCAGGTGACGCTGCCGCAGATCGCCCCCGGTGTTGTCTCCGGTGCCCTGTTCGCCTTCGTCACCAGCTTCGACGAGGTCGTCGTCTCGCTGTTCATCCAGAGCCCCTACCTGCAGACCCTGCCGGTCAAGATGTTCGCCAGCGTGACCCGGGACACCGACCCCACCATCGCCGCGGCCGCCACCCTGATCATCGTCTTCACCACGGTGCTCGTGCTGGCCGCCACCTTCACCACCGCCAGGAGGAACCGTGTCCGCTGAGACCAGCCTCATCAAGGCGCGCGGAGCCCGTATCGAACTGGCGCAGGTGCGCAAGGAGTACGCGGACTTCGTCGCCGTCGACGACGTCTCCCTGGTCATCGAACCGGGCGAGTTCATGACCCTGCTGGGCCCCAGCGGCTCCGGCAAGACCACCACCCTCAACATCATCGCCGGGTTCACCGCCGCCACCTCGGGCACGCTGACCATCGGCGGCAAGCAGATGCAGGACCTGCCGCCGCACCGGCGCGACATCGGCATGGTCTTCCAGCACTACGCGCTCTTCCCGCACATGACCGTGGCGGAGAACGTCGCCTTCCCGCTCAAGCAGCGCAAGGTGCCGAAGGCCCGCCGCGCCGAGATGGTCGAGGCGGCCCTGGAGACGGTGCGGCTCGGCGGCTACGGCCACCGCAGGCCGCGCGAGCTGTCCGGCGGCCAGCAGCAGCGGGTCGCCCTGGCGCGGGCCGTGGTGTACGAGCCGAGCGTGCTGCTGATGGACGAGCCGCTCGGCGCGCTCGACAAGAAGCTGCGGGAGAGCCTCCAGCTGGAGATCAAGCGGGTGCACCAGGAGGTCGGCTCCACCTTCGTCTTCGTCACCCACGACCAGGAGGAGGCGCTGGTCCTCTCCGACCGCATCGCCGTCTTCAACGACGGGGGCATCCAGCAGGTCGGCACGGCGAGCGAGCTGTACGAAAAGCCGCAGAGCCTCTTCGTGGCCGAGTTCCTCGGCGAGTCCTCCACCGTCCGCGGACACGTCGAGCCGGACGGCGACGACTCCTGCCTGCGGGTCGGCGACCGCACCGTGCGCGCCGCGGGCCGGCCGGCCGGAGGCGGCGCGGCCGCCGTCGTCGTCCGCCCCGAGCACCTGAGGGTGCGGCCGGCCGCCGATCCGGTCGCCCCCGGGGCCAACGCGCTGCCCGCCCGGGTCACCCAGGAGATCTACCTGGGCTCCGGCCGCAAGCTCGAACTCGCCCTGCCCGACGGCACCGTGCTGCTCGCCCGCGAGCAGGCCGACCGGCTGTCCGGCGTCCGCCGCGGTGACGAGGTCACCGTCGTCTGGGACGTCGAGCGGGGCGTCCTGCTCGACGACACCTCCGGAACCACCCACCCACCAGCTTCCGGCGACCTGGACGTGGACGTCGCGCTCGTCGGCGGCGGCTACACCTCCCTGTGGACCGCCTACTACCTCAAGCAGGCCGCGCCGGACCTGCGGATCGCCGTGCTGGAGAAGGAGTTCGCCGGCTTCGGCGCCTCCGGCCGCAACGGCGGCTGGCTCAGCTCCGAGCCGCCCGGCCAGATGCGCCGCTACGCCAAGGCGCACGGCTGGGAGTCGGCCGTCGCCCTGCAGCGCGAGATGTTCTCCTCCGTCGACGAGGTCATCCGCGTCGCCGCCGAGGAGGGCATCGACGCCGACATCCAGAAGGACGGCCTGCTGCACGTCGCCACCAACGCCGCGCAGCAGCGACGGCTGCGCGAGCGGCTGCCGGCGCTGCGCGCCGAGGGCTGGGGCGAGGACGACCTGATCGAACTCGACGCGGACCAGCTCGCCGAGCGGGTCCGCGTGGCAGGCGCCCGCTACGCCCAGTGGAGCCCGCACTGCGCCCGCATCCAGCCCGCCAAGCTGGTGCGGGGCCTGGCCGACGTGGTCGAGCGGATGGGCGTGGCCCTCTACGAGGGCACCGAGGTCACCGAGATCCGCCCGCGCGAGGCGGTCACCACCCACGGCACGGTCAGGGCGACGTACGTCATCCGGGCGCTGGAGGGCTTCACCGCCGGGCTGCGCGGCCACCGCCGGGTCTGGCTGCCCATGAACAGCAGCATGATCGTCACCGAGCCGCTGCCCGCCTCCGCGTGGGAGGAGATCGGCTGGCGCGGCGCCGAACTCATCGGCGACGAGGCCAACTCCTACTGCTACATCCAGCGCACCACCGACGGCCGCATCGCCATCGGCGGACGCGGCATCCCGTACATGTTCGGCTCCCACGTCGACCAGCGCGGCGAGACCAAGGCCGCCACCCAGCTGCAGCTGCAGGCCATCCTCAGGCAGCACTTCCCGGCCACCGAGGGCGTCGCGATCGACCACACCTGGTCCGGCGTGCTGGGCGTGCCGCGCGACTGGTGCGCCACCGTCCACCTGGACGAGAAGACCGGACTGGGCTGGGCCGGCGGCTACGTCGGGCACGGCGTGACCACCACCAACCTCGCCGGCCGCACCCTGCGCGACCTGATCCTGCGTCAGGAGAGCGACCTCACCCGGCTGCCCTGGGTCGGCCGCAAGGTGCGCGGCTGGGAGCCGGAGCCGCTGCGCTGGCTCGGCGTCCGCAGCCTCTACGTCGCCTACCGCGCCGCCGACCGGCACGAGAACTCCGGCCTGGAGCGCACCTCCGTCATCGCACGCGTCGCCAACGTCATCAGCGGCCGCTGAAAGGAACCACCCGCTCATGGACACCACCACCGTCGTCCCCGCCGTCCCCTCCGTCCCCTCCGTCGCCTTCCTCGCCGACGCCGCGACCGCCGACCTGCCCCCCGCGAGCCCCAAGCCCACCAGCACCACCGGCCAGCAGGAGACCACCCGCACCCTGTGGCAGTCCCCCGACGGGCTCGCGGAGGTCGGCGTCTGGGAGTGCGACCCCGGCCACTTCACCGCCACCCGCGACGGCTACGACGAGTTCTGCCAGGTGCTGGCCGGATCCGCCACCATCCGCACCGAGGGCGGCGAGGCCGTCGAGCTGCGCCCCGGCTCCACCCTGGCGATGCCGGCCGGCTGGCGCGGCACCTGGGAGGTCCACGAGACCCTGCGCAAGGTGTACGTGCTGCGCACCCACAAGGCGGGCGCATGACCCTCGTCCTGCACGGCGGCCGGGTGTGGACCGGCGACCCGCTGCGGCCGCACGCGGCCGCCGTCGCCGTGGACGGCGGCCGGATCACGGCCGTCGGCTCCGACACCGAGGTGCGCCGGGCCGCCGGCCGGTCGGCGGAAACGTTCGACCTGGCCGGCCGCACGGTCGTACCCGGCCTCCAGGACGCGCACATCCACCCCGTCTGGGGTGCCCTGGAGGCGCTGCGCTGCGACCTCACCGGGGCCACCGACGCCGCGAGCTGCGTCGCGGCCGTCCGGGAGTACGCGGCCGCCCACCCCGGGCAGCCGTGGATCCTGGGCGGTGGCTGGACCATGGACTGCTTCCCCGGCGGCTGGCCCACCCGCGAGCCGCTGGACGCGGTCGTCCCGGACCGGCCCGTCTTCCTGCCCAACGCCGACCACCACTCGGCGTGGGTCAACTCGGCGGCGCTGGAGCGGGCCGGGATCGACGCCGGCACACCGGACCCGCCGGCCGGGCGGATCGAGCGCGACGCGTCGGGCCGGCCCACCGGGGTGCTGCACGAGAGCGCCATGGACCTGGTGGCCCGGCTGCTCCCGCCGGACACCGCCAAGGAGCAGCTCGCCGCGCTCCGCCACGCGCAGGACCACCTCTTCCGGTACGGCATCACCGGCTGGCAGGACGCCATCGTCGGCGCCTACGGCGGGGCCGGCGACACCCTCGCCGCCTACCGGCGGGCCGATGCCGAGGGCCTGCTGAAGGCCCGGGTCACCGGAGCCCTGTGGTGGGACCGCGACCGCGGCCTGGAGCAGCTGGACGACCTGGTGGCCCGCCGCGGCGAGCCCGGCCGCCGCTTCCGGGCCGCCGCCGTGAAGATCATGCAGGACGGCGTGCTGGAGAACGGCACCGGCGCCCTGCTGGAGCCGTACCTGGACTCCTGCGGGTGCGCCACCGGCAACCTCGGCCACTCCAACGTGCCCGCCGGCCTGCTCGCCGAAGCGGTGACCCGGCTGGACGCGGCCGGTTTCCAGGTGCACTTCCACGCGATCGGCGACCGGGCGGTGCGCGAGTGCCTGGACGCGGTCGAGGCCGCCGTCCACACGAACGGGACGCGCGAGAGGCGCCACCACATCGCCCATGTGCAGCTGATCGACGACGCGGACATCGGCCGCTTCGCCGCACTGGGGGTGGCGGCCAACGTCCAGTCGCTGTGGGCGACCCACCACCAGCAGACCGACGAGCTGACCAACCCGCTGCTGGGCGAGGGCCGGGCCGGCCGGCAGTACCCCTTCCGCCGGCTGCTGGACAGCGGCGCCCGGCTCGCCGGCGGCAGCGACTGGCCGGTCACCACGGCCGACCCGTGGCAGGCCATGCACGTCGCCGTGCACCGCACCGAACCCCCCGGCTCGGCGCACTCCGGCTGGCCGGGCGCCGACCGCCCGTTCGGGCCCGGGGAGCGGCTGGACCTCACCGACATCCTGCGCGCCTACACCGCCGGCTCGGCCTGGGTGAACGGCAACGACGACGAGGCCGGCCTGGTGCGCGAGGGCATGGCGGCGGACCTCGCCGTCCTCGACCGGGACCTGTTCGCCCCGGACGCGGACGTGGCCGGCACCCGCTCGGTGCTCACGCTGGTCGCGGGGGAGGCGGTCCACGCCGAGTGAAAACGGCCGACGGTGCCCGGGAACGGTCCCGGGCACCGTCGGCGGATCCGCCCGCAGCATCCCCCGCGGGACACGACCCGGGCCGGGCGACGGCGCGGTGCGCCCGACGGCGCGGTGTCTGTCGGCTCGCAGCCGCCGACCCGCCCGGACTGCACCATCCTCACCGAGCCGGTCACCTTCCTCCTGATGGCACTCGGCCGCCGCGACCAGTGGAGTGCCGCCGCCCAGGGCCGTGTCTTCGCCCGGGGCCGCAAGTTCTGGCTCGCTCCCCGCTTCCCGGCTCTCTTCAAGGCGCCCTGACCGCAGCGGCAGCGCACCGCCACATGCGGTCGGCCGGCCGTTCCGGCAGTGAGGTCGGCCGAACTCCGCTTGCACTGCGACCGGATGCCCCCCACCGTGTTCAACTCCGGTGCGTATGCGGGCAGCAGGAAGGCGGTCGGCCAGGGGCGGGCGGTGACCAACTGCCGCATTGCCCGGGAAGTGCGGGTGCTCAGCCGGTCCCGGACCAGGACGACCGGAGCCTTCAGCATCTGATGGGTGCCGTCGATCAGGTGGATGCAGTCGTCCTCCGACAGGCTGCGCCGCTCGCCCCGGCGGCCGCGGTGGACCCGGATGCGGTAGCACAGCCGGGCCCGTGTCCCGGGCCGCATCGCGATCAGCTCCGCCATGGAGATCCTGCCCAAGCACCCGACCCGGCCCAGGCCGACCCGGTCAGGGACCTGATGCCGCATCGGTGACGGGCAGGGCCCGAGCGTGACCGAGGGTCCCGCCGCGGACAACCGTGCGGGCCCCCGCACGCCCGGGCCCGGCCCCTGCCCGTCACCGGAGCCGAGCACGGTCAGGCCTTGTGGTCCGGTACCGAGGCAGGCGGCACGGTGTCCGCGTCCGTGCCCGTCTTCTGGAGCGGCAGGGCGCCCGTCGCCCGTTTCGCCGTCTGGATCTGCTCGTACACCCGCGTGCGGAGTTCCGTGAAGCGCGGGTCCGCCCGGGTGTGCAGCTGGTCGCGGTCGGCCGGGAGGTCGATCTCCAGCTGTTCCTGGACCACTGTCGGGGACGACGACAGGATGACGACCCGCTCGCCCAGGTAGACGGCCTCGTCGATGTCGTGGGTGACGAAGAGGACGGTCACACCGAGCTCCTGCCACAGCCGCCGGATCAGGTCCTCGAGGTCGGCGCGGGTCTGGGCGTCGACGGCCGCGAACGGCTCGTCCATGAGGAGCACTTCGGGCTCGTACGCGACGGCTCGGGCGATGGCGACGCGCTGCTGCATGCCGCCGGAGAGCTGCCAGGGGTACGCGCCCGCGGCGTCGCCGAGGCCGACGGCGTGCAGGGCGTGCTCGACCAGCTCACTGCGGCGGGCCTTCGTCAGATGCTTCTTCTGGCGCAGCGGCAGCTCGACGTTGTCGCGCACCCGCAGCCACGGGAAGAGGCTGCGGCCGTACTCCTGGAACACGACGGCCATGCCGGGCGGCGGGCCGGTGATCCGGTTGCCCTGCAGCAGGACCTCCCCGGACGTGGGTTCGAGCAGGCCGGAGATGCACTTCAGGAGTGTCGTCTTGCCGCAGCCGGACGGGCCGACGAGGCACACCAGTTCGCCGGCGTCGAGGGAGAAGGTGAGGTCGCGCACCGCCTCGACGTTCCGGCCGTGTCCCTCGTAGACCTTCCGCAGGCCTCTCACGTCGAGCATGTGCTGTCCCTTTCCGGCCTTCACGCCGCTTTCCTTGCTCATGACGCCCTCCGGGATTGGCGCAGGCCGTGGTACCAGGCCAGGGCCCGGCGTTCGACCACTCGGAACACCAGGGCGAGCAGCACGCCGAGCAGTCCGAGCAGCAGGATGCCGCTCCACATGCCCGGGATGGCGAAGCTGCGCTGGAACTGGACGACGGCGAAGCCGAGTCCGTTGCTGGCCGCGAACATCTCGCTGATGACCATCAGGATGACGCCGATCGACAGCGCCTGCCGCAGGCCCGCGAAGATCTGCGGGCTGGCGGAGCGCAGTACCAGCTGGCCGAGGCGCGCGGGGCCCTCGATGCCGTACGACCGGGCCGTGTCGGCCAGCACGCCGTCGATGGCCCGTACGCCCTCGACGGTGTTGAGCAGCACCGGCCAGACGCATCCGGAGATGATGACGACGATCTTCATCGTGTCGCCGATCCCGGCGAAGAGCATGATGACGGGCACCAGGACGGGTGGCGGCACGGCGCGCAGGAACTCCAGCACCGGTTCGGCGGTGGCCCGCACGCGCGGGAAGGAGCCGATGACGATGCCGAGTGCCACGCCGAGGACGGCCGCGCCGGCGTAGCCGAGGAGCAGCCGGGTGACGCTGGGCACCACGTCCGCGGCGATGCGCTCGGCGGTCCACACCTCGCGCCCGGTCTCCAGGATGGTGCTCAGCGGCGGCCAGTAGACGTCGGTGCTGCCGGCGGAGGCGAACCACCAGGCGGTCGCGAGGAGGACGGGCAGGCCGACGGCGAGCAGCAGCCGCAGGGCCGCGGTGCGCAGGGTCGGGCGTTTCATGTGGTCACCTCGCCCCGGACGGACTGGT
Organism: Streptomyces sp. NTH33; assembly: GCF_003236365.1. Taxonomy (GTDB): domain Bacteria; phylum Actinomycetota; class Actinomycetes; order Streptomycetales; family Streptomycetaceae; genus Streptomyces. Next base: position 2,852 of record NZ_POTZ01000182.1, on the reverse strand, counting down.
GCCAGGCCAGCGAGCGGCGCTCGACGGCACGTGCGCCCAGGTTGATCAGGACGCCGATCAGCCCGGTGACGGCGACCAGCGCGTACATGTCGGGGACGGCGTGGGAGGTCTGCGCGACGGCGATGCGGGAGCCCAGGCCGGGCGTGCCGATGATGAGTTCGGCGGTGATCGCGAGCACGAGCGCGACGGCCGCCGCGAGCCGGACGCCGGTCATGACGTACGGCAGGGCGGTCGGCCACAGCACATGACGGATCCGGGCCCAGGTCCCCAGGCCGTAGGAGCGGGCGGTCTCCTCCGCGACGGGGTCGGTGTCCTGGACTCCGTACAGGACCTGGACGAGGACCTGCCAGAAGGCGGCGTAGACGACCAGCAGCAGCGTGGAGCGGAGATCGGTGCCGAAGAGCAGCACGGCGAGGGGGATCAGCGCCACCGAGGGGATCGGCCGCAGGAATTCGACGGTGCTGGCCGTCGCCTCGCGCAGATACGGGACCACGGTGATCAGCACTCCCGCGGCGACGCCCGCGACGGTGGCGATGAGCAGCCCGAGAGCCCAGCCGGTGAGGGTGTCGCCGAGCGCCACCCAGAAGGCGGCGTCGGACATCTCCTCCACCAGGGCGGCGGCGATCGTGCTGGTGGGCGGCAGGTAGTCGGGGGACACGAGGCCGAGGCGGGGCACCGCCTCGACCAGCGCGAGGAAGCCGCCGAGGCCGGCGAGACCCAGCAGGGCGTTGCCCGGCCCCGGGCGGCGCGCGCCCGGGGCGTCGGTCTTCACGGATGACTCTGTCACGGCAGCAGCTTGTCCAGGTCGGGGGCCTTCTTGAACAGGCCGTCCTTCTGGCCGAGTTCGCCCAGCCGCTCGAGGGAGGCGCGGTTCGGCTCCTCGGGCCAGCTGGGGAGCGTCATGGCCTTCAGCGTCTTCTCGGGGATCTTGGTGTAGGTGGAGAGGATCTCGCGGACCTCGTCGGGGTGACTGTTGGCGTAGGCGAGGGATTCACGGGTCGCCTCGGCGAACTTCTTCACCAGCTCCGGGTCCTGCTGGGCCACCTTGTCGGAGGTGAAGTAGAGGGCGACGGTGAGTTCGGGCGAGATGTCGACGAAGTTGGAGGCGACGACCCGGCCGCCCTCGCCCTTGACGACGGCGAGTGAGGGCTCGACGACCCAGGCCGCGTCGACCTGTCCGGATTGCAGCGCGGCGGGCATCTGGTCGAAGGCGAGTTCCACGAACTGGACCTTCTCGGGGTCGCCGCCGGCCTTGCGCACGGATTCGCGCACGGAGGTGTCGCCGATGTTCTTCAGCGTGTTGACCGCGACCTTCTTCCCGGTCAGGTCCTTGGCCGACTTGATCGGGCTGTCGCCCTTGACGACGACGCCGCCGAAGTCGGCACCCTCCTTCCCGGTCGAGGCCACGCCGTTGGCGACGCCCCGCACCGGCACGTTCTGGCTCTGGGCGATCATGAGCGAGGTCGTGTTGCTGAACCCGAACTGGAACTGGCCGCTGGCCACGCCCGGCACGATCGCGGCACCGCCCTGGCCGGACTCCAGCGTGAGGTCGAGGCCGCGCTTCTTGTAGAAGCCCTGCTTCTCACCGAGATAGATCGGGGCCACGTCGACGATGGGGATCACGCCGACCTTCACGGCGGTGGTGCCGTCGGACGACTTGCCGGAGGACCCGGAATCGGACGAACCGCAAGCCGTCGCGGTGAGCGTGAGCAATGCGACGGCAGCGACTCCGGCTGACAGACGACGCACAAGGCCTCCCCAGAAGATGCACTTCTCGATGTGTGCGCAAACATGTGTGCGCAGACCGAACGAAAGTTCTTGCGGGGAACCTATGGTTCGCCTCACGGCGGGTCAACCCTTTGACAAGGACAACTTTCAACAACTCTGAACCGCCCCTGTGATGAGCGATTTCCGCCCGGCACGGCCCTGCTGACCGTCGCCGTCCGGTACCAGTTGACGGCCACCGGCCGCCGCCATACCGTTCTGCCACCGCACCGACGTTCGGCATGTAAACGGGGGAGGCCGCCGATGGGTGATCAAGAACGGGAAGCCCATTTCGTACAGTCCCTGGAGCGCGGGCTCGCAGTCATCCGCGCCTTCGACGGCGAGCATCGCGAACTGACCCTCAGCGACGTCGCCCGCATCTGCGACCTGACCCGCGCGGCTGCCCGGCGCTTCCTGCTCACCCTCGCCGACCTCGGCTATGTCACCACCGACGGAAGGCTGTTCCGCCTCACCCCGCGCGTCCTGGAACTCGGCTACGCCTATCTCGCCGGCTCCTCGCTGCCCGACATCGCCGAGCCCCATCTCGAGAAGCTGGTCGCCGAGGTCCGCGAGTCCTCCTCCCTCTGCGTGCTCGACGGCGACGACATCGTCTACGTCAGCCGAGTGCCCACCACGCGCATCATGACCGCCACCATCACCGTCGGCACCCGCTTCCCCGCCCATGTCACCTCGGTCGGACGGGTGTTGCTCGCCCACCTCCCGGACGAGCAGCTCGACCAGCACCTCGCCAGATGCGACCTGCGCCCGCTGACCCCCCGCACCATCGTCTCCCCACCGCAGCTGCGCGCCGAACTCCAGCGGATCCGCAAGCAGGGGTACGCCATCATGGACCAGGAGCTCGAGGTGGGGCTGCGCACCGTGGCGGCCCCGGTCCGTGACGGGAATGGCACCGTCGTCGCCGCTGCCAACATCCCCGTGCACGCGAGCCGCAACTCCGTCGACTCCGTACGCCGGGATCTGCTGCCCTCGCTCCTTGCGACCGTGGCCCGGATCGAGGCCGACCTGCACGTGGTCAGGCGCTGACGCCCAGGCAGCCCCCCATGCCGCCGGAGCGGCTCCGTCCTGAG
>NZ_POTZ01000181.1 GCF_003236365.1 Streptomyces sp. NTH33 | reverse complement strand
CCCCCCGCCTGAACGGCGGTTGGGACGCGGAGGCCTTCACGGCGCGGGAGGCACCGGCACCGTTCGCGTAGTCGGCGGGCGGGCCCGTGCCGAGCCCCGCGGCTCACCGCAGGGCCACGACGGCGTCCGGCACGCGTGTGCGTGCCGTGGGCCCGCAGGGGGGACACTCCCGGTAGACCCGTCCGTCCGGGAGGTTGCCATGGTGTCGCGGTCCGCGCGGGACGCCGTCCGTCATCCGGTGTTCGCCCGTTACTACGCCCGGGCCAGCGTGGCCGCGGAGAGCAGAATGGGCATGGCCGGGGTGCGCCGGCGGCTGCTGGGCGGGCTGTCCGGGCGGGTGATCGAGATCGGCGCGGGGAACGGGCTGAACTTCGCGCACTATCCGGGCGCCGTCGCGGAGGTCGTCGCGATCGAGCCGGAGCGGCTGCTGCGGCGGCGGGCCGTGGAGGCCGCCCTGCGCTGCGGGGTCCCGGTCGACGTGGTGCCGGGCTGCGCGGAGGCGCTGCCGGTGAAGAGCGAGGCGTTCGACGCCGTGGTGTTCTCGCTGGTGCTGTGCAGCGTGCGCGACCTGCCGCGTGCGCTCGCCGAGGCGCGGCGGGTGCTGCGGCCGGGCGGCGAGGTGCGGTTCCTCGAGCACGGCAGGGGCGGCGGCCGGGCGATGACCCTCACCCAGCGCGCCCTGGACCGCACGGTGTGGCCGCTGCTGGCCGGCGGCTGCCATCTGGCCCGCGACCCGGTCGCCGCCCTGCGGGACGCCGGCTTCGAGCTCGGCCCCTACCGCCGGATGCTGTTGCCGGAGAGGGGTCCGGCTCTGCCCACCTCGTACTGCGCGCTGGGTACCGCCTGGCGTCCGGTCTCCGCCGAGCGCGGCTGACCGGGCGGAGGGTGCCCCTTCCACCTGTACCCGGGACCCGGCCTGCGGGGGAGCCCGTGCTCGGCCCGACGGGGGATACCGGCTGTGGGCCCGCTCACACTACGCTCGGCGGGGAACAAAACAGTCATGAGCCGGGACGTATCGGGCGAAGCCCTCCAGGGAGGCCGTCGTGTCCACTGCTGCTGCGGCGCCGGGCCGGGCGTCGGCCGACGGGATCGCGGCCCGCGCCCGTGGGCTGACCAAGGCGTACGGGTCGGGTGAGACCGCCGTGCTCGCGCTGGACTCGGTGGACGTCGACATCGCGCGCGGCCGTTTCACGGCGGTCATGGGCCCCTCCGGCTCCGGCAAGTCCACGCTCATGCACTGCCTGGCGGGCCTCGACACCGTCTCGGCCGGCCGGGTCTGGATCGGCGACACCGAGATCACGGGGCTGAAGGACCGCGAGCTGACCCGGCTGCGGCGGGACCGGATCGGCTTCATGTTCCAGTCGTTCAACCTCGTCCCCACCCTCGACGCGCTGGAGAACATCACCCTCCCCATGGACATCGCCGGCCGGAAGCCCGACGAGCGGTGGCTGGACGAGGTCATCGACACGCTGGGGCTGAGGGACCGGCTCACGCACCGGCCGTCCGAGCTCTCCGGCGGCCAGCAGCAGCGCGTGGCCTGCGCACGGGCCCTGGCCGCCCGGCCCGAGCTGATCTTCGCCGACGAACCGACCGGCAACCTCGACTCCCGGGCCGGCCTGGAGGTGCTCGGCTTCCTGCGCCACGCCGTCGACAGCCTCGGGCAGACCGTCGTCATGGTGACCCACGACCCTGGTGCCGCCGCCCACTCCGACCTGGTCCTCTACCTCGCCGACGGGCGGATCGTGGACGAGATGGAGCACCCGACCGCGGAGGCGGTGCTCGAGCGCATGCGCCTGTTCGCCGGGGGCGGCCCTCGGACTCCCGGCCTGGAGGTGGTCCGCGACGGATTCGGCGGGGACGGCATCACCGTCGAGGAGGCCTGAGCCCGTGCTCAGGGCGACCCTGCGCAGCTTCCTCGCCCACAAGGGGCGGCTGCTGCTCTCCGCCCTGGCCGTCCTCCTGTCCGTGGCCTTCGTCACGGGCAGCCTGATCTTCTCCGACACCGTCGCCCGCACCTACGACCGGCTCTTCGCCTCCACCTCCGCCGATGTGACGGTGGGCCCCCGGCAGGACCTGAGGTCCGCCGTGCCCACCGGCGTGGTGCGGACGGTGCCCGCCTCTCTCGCCCGGCGGGTGGCCAAGATCGACGGCGTGGCCGCGGCCCACGTGGACGTGGCCGTCCAGAACGCCGTGGTCGTCAACAGCCGCGGTCGACCGGTCGGCCCGACCACCGACGCCCCCACCACCGTCCGCAACTGGGAGGTCACCGACCACAGCCCGGTCCGGCTGACCTCCGGTCACGCCCCGCACGGCGACGGCGAGGTCGTGCTGGACGCCGACACGGCCCGGCACACGGACGTGCGGATCGGCGACACGCTGACCGTGCACGCACAGCCGGGCACCTTCCGGGTGCGCGTCGTCGGCATCGCCACGTTCACCACCACCAACCCGGGCGCCGCCCTGCTCCTCCTGGACACGCCGACCGCGCAGACCAGGCTGCTCGGCTCCGCGGACCGTGCGACGAGCATCTCGGTCGACGCGGCCAGGGGCGTGACCGACGCCCGGCTCAAGCACCGTGTCGGCCAGGCGGTCGGCACCGGCGCCTACGACCTGAAAACCGCCGGCGAGCAGGCCAAGTCGGCCGCCGCGAGCCTCGGCGGATTCCTCAGGATCATCAAGTACGTGATGCTCGGATTCGCCGCGATCGCGGTCCTCGTCGGTGTCTTCCTGATCGTCAACACCTTCGCCATGCTGATCGCCCAGCGCACCCGTGAGCTGGGCCTGCTGCGCGCCCTGGGCGCCGACCGGCGGCAGGTGCGCCGCTCGGTGCTCACCGAGGCGGTGCTGCTCGGCCTGTTCGGCTCCACGCTGGGCCTGGCGGCCGGGATCGGCATGGCGGCCGGACTGATCCGGCTCCTGAGCTCCTTCGGCATGAACCTGAGGACCGCGGAGATGGCCATCGGCTGGGTCACGCCCGTCGCCGCGTACGTCGTGGGCGTCGGCGTCACCTTCGTGGCGGCCTATCTCCCGGCCCGCCGCGCGGCGGCCGTGTCTCCCATGGCGGCCCTGACGGACACCGAGGTCGCCGGTACGGGGCGGCCGCTGCGGGTGCGCGCGGTGGCGGGCACGCTGGTGGGGGCGGCCGGCGTGGCCGCGCTCGCGGGCTGCGCCGCCGCGCAGCGCACCGCGACCGCCGTCGCGTTGCTGGGCGCCGGCGTCGTCCTCACCCTGGTCGCGACCGTCATCGCGGGACCGCTGCTGGTGCGCCCGCTGATCCGGGTGCTGGGCGGGGCCTTCCCGGCGCTGTTCGGCGCCATCGGGCGGATGAGCCAGCGCAACGCGCTGCGCAACCCGCGCCGCACCGGTGCCACCGCGGCCGCCCTGATGGTGGGCCTCGCCCTGGTCGGCGGGATGTCGGTGGCCAGCGCCTCCATGACCCGGTCCATCGACCGCCAGATCGAGAAGACGCTCGGTGCCGACTTCGTCGTGCAGAATCGCAACTTCCAGCCGTTCCAGCCGGAGGTCACGGCCAAGGTCCGTGCCACGCCCGGCGTCGGCACCGTCGTACGACAGCGGTTCGCGGCGGTCGCGGTGGCGCTGCCGGACGGCAGGCGCGTGCAGACCACCGCCTCCGGATACGACCGGCGGCTGGACTCCGTGGCCCACATCAACTACGTCCGCGGCGACACGGCGACGGCGCTCGCCGACGGGCACATCGCCATGGACGCCGGCTTCGCCGCGAAGCACGGAGTGCTGCCCGGCAGCGTGCTGCCCGTCGAGTTCCAGGGCGGACGGCGGGCGCGGCTGACCGTGGGCGCGCTGACCGACCAGGACGCGGCCGAGGGGTTCGGCATCGAGGGCGGCGTGTACTTCGGCATCGGCACCGTGGAGAAGTACGTGCCCGGCACCCCGGACGCGGCGCTGTACGTGAACGCGGCCCCGGGCACGGGCGCCGGCCGGTTGCGCGCCCACCTGGAGAAGGCCCTGGCCGCGTACCCCAACGTGCAGGTGCGCGACCAGGCGGACTACAAGAAGCTGGTCCACGACCAGATCGCGGTGCTGCTCTACCTCGTGTACGCGCTGCTCGGGCTCGCCATCGTCATCGCCGTGCTCGGCGTGGTCAACACCCTCGCCCTGTCGGTGGTGGAGCGGACCCGGGAGATCGGTCTGCTGCGGGCCATCGGGCTGGCCCGGCGCCAGCTGCGGCGGATGATCCGGCTGGAGTCGGTGGTGATCGCGGTCTTCGGCGCGGTCCTCGGTCTGGCGCTGGGGCTGGTGTGGGGCGTGTGCACTCAGCGGGTGCTGGCCCTGCAGGGGATCACGACGCTGGCGATCCCCTGGAGCACGATCGCCGCGGTGGTGGTCGGCTCGGCGGTCGTGGGCGTCGCGGCGGCCCTGCTGCCCGCGCTGCGCGCCTCCCGCATGAACGTGCTGGCGGCCATCGCGCACGAGTGAGGGAGGCCCTGCGGGGCGCGGGGCCGGCAGTGTCCGGATGCTGGAATTCCGCCCCGCACGCGGCCATGCGTTGCTCTGATCACTACATGACCGATCTGCGCATACGGCCGGCGACCGCCGACGACCTCGACACCGTGCTGGCCTTCTGGAAGACGTCCGCGGAGGGCACGAGCATCAGCGACGACCGGGAGGGGGTGGCGCGGCTGGTCGCCCGCGACCCGGAGGCGCTGCTGCTGGCGGAGACGGACGGCGAGCTGGCCGGGACGGTGATCGCGGGCTTCGACGGCTGGCGCTGCCACCTGTACCGGCTGGCCGTGCACCCGGACCGGCGGCGGCAGGGCATCGGCTCGGCCCTGCTGGCGGCGGCCGAGGAGCGGTTCGTACGGCTCGGCGGGCGGCGCGGCGACGCCATGGTGCTCACCCGCAACGAGAGCGCGCACCACGCCTGGCGCACGGCGGGCTACGCGCCCGAGGAGCACTGGCGGCGCTGGGTGAAGCCCCTCGCGGACTGACCCCGACCCTTCTTTGCCCATCCTTTACTCTTGGGGGATCACTCGGTTCTACATGAAAGGTGTGAGCGTCCGCCCATGGGCGAGCCTCCTCGCGCGCGACATGGCGCGCCCGTCCCCGTCCTGTCCGACCATGGGACGGGGGTGACCCGATGACCGAAGTGCTCCTGCTGCTGGTCGCGGTGGCGCTCTGCCTCGCCTGCGGTGCCTTCGTCGCCGCCGAGTTCTCGCTGACCACCGTCGACCGCAAAGCCCTGGAGCGGGCCGCCGAGCGCGGCGAGCGCGGCGCGGCGGGCGCTCTGCGGGCCGTACGGAACCTGACGTTCCAGCTCTCCGGGGCGCAGCTCGGCATCACCGTCACCAACCTGGTGGTCGGCATGCTCGCCGAGCCGTCGATCGCCCGGCTCCTGGCGGGCCCGCTCCAGGCGCTCGGCGTCTCCCGGTCCGCCGCGACCTCGGTGGCGCTGGTCCTGGGCACGGCCCTGTCCACGGTGTTCCTGATGGTGGTGGGCGAGCTGGTGCCCAAGAACTGGGCGATCTCCTCACCGCTGGCGGTGGCCCGGCGGGTGGGCAACCCGCAGCGCCTGTTCAGCTCCGCCTTCCGGCCCTTCATCACCCACCTGAACAACTCGGCGAACCGTGTGGTGCGCCGGCTCGGGGTGGAGCCCGCCGAGGAGCTCGCCTCCGCGCGCGGCCCCCAGGAGCTCGCCGCCCTGGCCCGGCACTCCGCCAGGGAGGGCGCCCTGGAGGCGGACACCGCCGAGCTGTTCGTGCGGACGCTCAACCTCGCCGACCTGACCGCGGAGAACGTGATGACCCCCCGCGTCCAGGTCGTCGCCCTCGACGCCCAGGCGACCTGCGAGGACGTGGCGAACGCGACCCGGGCGACCGGGCTGTCCCGCTTCCCCGTCTACCGCGGCGGCCTCGACTCGGTCGTCGGCACCGCCCACGTCAAGGACGTGCTGGCGGTGCCCGCCGAGCGCCGCACACGCGTGCGTGTCTCCGAGATCATGCGCGAGCCGCTGCTGGTCCCCGAGTCGCTGACCGTCGACCGGCTGCTGGACCGGCTGTCCGGCACGCGCACGATGGCGGTCGTCATCGACGAGTACGGCGGCACCGCGGGGGTGGCGACGCTGGAGGACATCGTCGAGGAGGTCGTCGGCGAGGTGCGCGACGAGCACGACCCGCACGAGACGCCCGACCTCGCCCCGGCCGGGGCCGACGAGGAGGGACGCGGCCTGTACTCGGCGGACGGCTCCGCGCGCATGGACCAGCTCGCCCGGGTGGGGCTGCGGGTGCCGGAGGGGCCGTACGAGACGCTCGCCGGCCTCGTCGCCACCGAGCTCGGCCGGATTCCCGAGGCGGGCGACATCCTGCAGGTCGCCGGCTGGCGGCTGGACGTGGTGGACGCGAGCGGACGCCGGGCCGCGCGCGTGCTGCTGCACGCGCCGCTGGACGACGAACAGAGCGGGGAGCGGAGCGGGGAACACGCGCGGCGGGCCGGACAGCCGCAGGCGCACGACGGGAAGAGGGCCGACCGGTGACCGCCGTACAGATCCTGATCGGTCTGGCGACCCTGGTCGTCAACGCCTTCTTCGTGGGCGCCGAGTTCGCGCTGATCTCGGTGCGCCGCAGTCAGGTCGAGCCGTACGCCGAGGAGGGCGACCGGCGCGCCAGGAGCGTGCTGTGGGGCCTGGAGCACGTGTCCGCTCTGCTGGCGGCCGCTCAGCTCGGCATCACCCTGTGCACGCTGGTCCTCGGTGTGGTCGCCGAGCCCGCGATCGCGCATCTGCTGGAGCCGGTGTTCCACGCGGTGGGCATGCCCTCGAGCGCGGGCCACGCGGTGTCGTTCGTGATCGCGCTGACCCTGGCGACGTATCTGCACATGCTGCTCGGCGAGATGGTGCCCAAGAACATCGCGCTCGCGGAGCCGGTGCGCAGCGCGCTGCTGCTCGGCCCGCCGCTGGTCGCGCTCTCCCGGGCGCTGCGCCCGGTGATCTTCACCGTGAACACGTTCGCGAACACCCTGCTCAAACTGTTGCGGGTGGAGACCAAGGACGAGGTCTCGGCGACCTTCACGGACACGGAGCTGGCCGAGATCGTCAAGGACGCCACCGCGGCCGGCCTCATCGACGACCGGGCGCAGGAGCGGCTGCACGACGCGCTGGAGCTCGGCAGCCGGCCGGTGCGCGACGTGGTGCTTCCGCTGGAACGCGTGGTGTACGCGAGCCTGGGCGTCACGCCGGAGCAGCTGGAGCGGCTGTCGGTCGAGTCCGGCTTCTCCCGCTTCCCCGTGGTCGACGAGGGACGCCGGATCGTCGGCTACCTGCATGTGAAGGACGCCCTGGACGCCTCGCCGCACGGCGTGCCGTTCCGGCTGCGGGACATGCGTCCCATCGCGCGGGTCCGGGAGGGAACGCCGCTGGACGACGTGCTCACCGCGATGCGGGGCAGCCGTACGCACCTGGCGGCGGTGCTGGGGGCGGACGGACGGCTGGCGGGCCTGGTGACGATGGAGGACGTGCTGCGGGAGCTGTTCGGCCAGCAGGTGTGAGCGGGACGCCGGGGCGCCCGGGAACCGACCGACCGCATGGTATGGCGAGTGGCACGCCGGGATACCATCGCTCACGCCATGCAGAAGAATCCCGCATACTCCAGCCTGGTCGCGGTCGGCGACTCCTTCACCGAGGGCATGTCGGACCTGCGGCCCGACGGTTCCTACCGGGGCTGGGCCGACCTCCTCGCCGCCCGGATGGCCGCCCGCACGCCCGGTTTCCGGTACGCCAACCTCGCCGTGCGGGGCAAGCTCATCGGGCAGATCGTCGACGAGCAGGTGGAGGCGGCGGCGGCCATGCGGGCCGACGTGGTGACGCTGGTGGGCGGCCTGAACGACACGCTGCGGCCGAAGTGCGACATGGGCAGGGTGAAGGGTCTGCTGACCGAGGCGGTGGAGCGGCTGGCGCCGTCGTGCGAGCGGCTCGTGCTGATGCGCAGCCCCGGCCGGCAGGGTCCCGTCCTGGAGCGCTTCCGGCCGCGCATGGAGGAGCTGTTCGCCTGTGTCGACGAGCTCGCCGCGCGGCACGGCGCGCTCGTCGTCGACCTGTACGGGGCGCCGTCGCTGGGCGACCCGCGGCTGTGGGACGTGGACCGGCTGCACCTGACGGCGGAGGGCCACCGCCGAATCGCGGAGGCGGTGTGGCAGGCGCTCGGCCATGAGCCCGAGGACCCCGAGTGGCGTACGCCGATGCCGGCGAGCGTGCCACCGGGCTGGCTCACCCGCCGGGCCGCGGACGTCCGCTTCGCCCGGCAGCACCTGCTGCCCTGGATGGGCCGGCGGCTGACCGGCCGCTCCTCCGGCGACGGCCGCCCGCCGAAGCGGCCCGAGCTGCTGCCCTACGAGGGCCTCGCCCAGCCGTCGGCCGACGCGGAGCTCTCGTAGTTCCTCGTAGTCCCTCGCGGTCTCTCTCGCTCTCTCGCGGTTTCTTGCGGTCTCTCGCGGTCTCTCGTAGTTTCCGACGAACACCCCCGCGGCGCCGGCCTGCACGAACCGCCAGTAGACTCTGCACACGTGACTTCAGCGCCCGCCAAGCCCCGCATCCCGAACGTCCTCGCCGGACGCTACGCCTCCGCCGAGCTCGCCACGCTCTGGTCGCCCGAGCAGAAGGTGAGGCTGGAGCGGCAGCTCTGGCTCGCCGTGCTGCGCGCCCAGAAGGACCTCGGCATCGAGGTCCCGGGCGAGGCGATCGCCGACTACGAGCGGGTCCTCGACCAGGTGGACCTGGCCTCGATCGCGGAGCGCGAGAAGGTCACGCGGCACGACGTGAAGGCGCGGATCGAGGAGTTCAACGACCTCGCCGGGCACGAGCACGTGCACAAGGGCATGACCTCCCGCGACCTGACGGAGAACGTCGAGCAGCTGCAGATCCGGCTGTCGCTGGAGCTGATGCGGGACCGCACGGTGGCCGTCCTGGCCCGGCTGGGCAGGCTGGCCGCCGAGTACGGCGAACTGGTCATGGCCGGCCGCTCGCACAACGTCGCCGCTCAGGCCACCACCCTCGGCAAGCGTTTCGCGACCGCGGCGGACGAGCTGCTGGTGGCCCACGGGCGGGTCGAGGAGCTGCTGGGCCGCTACCCGCTGCGCGGCATCAAGGGCCCGGTCGGCACGGCCCAGGACATGCTGGACCTGCTCGGCGGCGACGCGGCCAAGCTCGCGGAGCTGGAGCGGCGCATCGCCCACCACCTCGGTTTCTCGCGGGCGTTCACCTCGGTCGGCCAGGTCTACCCGCGGTCGCTGGACTACGAGGTCGTCACCGCGCTGGTGCAGCTGGCGGCGGCGCCCTCCTCGCTGGCGAAGACGATCCGGCTGATGGCCGGGCACGAGCTGGTCACCGAGGGCTTCAAGCCGGGCCAGGTCGGCTCCTCGGCGATGCCGCACAAGATGAACACCCGCTCCTGCGAGCGCGTCAACGGCCTGATGGTGATCCTGCGCGGCTACGCCTCGATGACCGGCGAGCTGGCCGGCGACCAGTGGAACGAGGGCGACGTGTCCTGCTCGGTGGTGCGCCGGGTCGCGCTGCCGGACGCGTTCTTCGCGCTGGACGGCCTGCTGGAGACGTTCCTGACGGTGCTCGACGAGTTCGGCGCCTTCCCCGCGGTGATCGCCCGCGAACTGGACCGCTACCTTCCGTTCCTGGCCACGACCAAGGTGCTCATGGGTGCGGTGCGGGCCGGGGTCGGCCGCGAGGTCGCCCACGAGGCGATCAAGGAGAACGCCGTCGCCACCGCGCTGGCGATGCGCGAGCAGGGTGCCGAGCGCAACGACCTGCTCGACAAGCTCGCCGCCGACGAGCGCCTTCCACTCGACCGCGCGCGGCTGGAGGAGCTCATGGCGGACAAGCTGTCCTTCACCGGAGCGGCGGCCGACCAGGTCGGCGTGGTCGTGGGCCGGATCGAAGAAATCGTCAAGCAGCACCCTCAGGCCGCGGCCTACACCCCGGGGGCGATCCTCTGACCCGCTTCACCCCGGCGGAACTGGAGGCCGCCCGCGACCGTCCGGTGCCGGACGTCGTCGCGGACGGTCTTCGCGTGCTGTTCTGCGGGATCAACCCCGGTCTGATGTCGGCCGCGACCGGCCACCACTTCGCCCGGCCGGGCAACCGGTTCTGGCCGGTGCTGCACCGGTCGGGGTTCACCCCGAGGCTGCTGAAGCCGTCGGAGCAGGGCGAGTTGCTGTCGTACGGGCTGGGCATCACGAACGTCGTGGCGCGGCCGACGGCCCGGGCCGAGGAGCTGACGCCCGAGGAGTACCGCGAGGGCGGGCGTCTGCTGGCGCTGAAGGTGGCACGGCTGCGGCCGGGGTGGCTGGCCGTGGTCGGCGTCACCGCGTACCGCGCGGCGTTCGGCGACCGCAAGGCCCAAGTGGGGCCGCAGGAACGGACGATCGGTGACACGCGCGTGTGGGTGCTGCCCAATCCGAGCGGGCTGAACGCGCACTGGACGGCCGGGACGATGGCGGAGGAGTTCGCACGGCTGAGGGCGGCCGCGCAGGCGCCGTAGCCGCTCACGGAGGGTCCGTGCCGGTGACGACCATCGGCAGCCGGAACGGCACTCGCCGCCCCGGCCCGGTTTGAGTACGATCCGCCCAACACGCGCACGAGCGGGGAGGACGGACGGTGGGGTGGCTGACCGGCGGGGATCCCTCGCTGCTGCGAAGGATCAACTCCGCGGTGGTGCTGCACGCGCTGCGTGCCACGGACTGTGCGACGCTCACGGAGATCACCCGGGTGACCGGGCTGTCCCGGCCGACGGTCGAGGGCGTCGTGGAGGACCTCATCGCGGCGGGACTGGTCGTCGAGAAGGCGGCCGAGGAGGGTGCCGCCCGGCGACAGGGGCGGCCCGCACGGCGGTTCCGGTTCCGGGCCGAGGCCGGACACCTGCTGGGTCTGGAGATCGGCGCGCACCGGGTGGCCGCGCTGCTGGCGGACCTGGACGGCCGCGTGGTGGGCGCCCAGGCCAAGGACGTGGAGGAGAAGGCCGAGGCGGACGAGCGACTCGAGCGGCTGCGCGGCGCGGTCGCCGAACTGCTGCGCCGGACCGCCGTCCCGCGCAGCTCGCTGCGGGCCGTCGGGGTCGGCACGCCCGGCATCGTGGAAGCGGACGGCACCGTGCGGCTGGGCACCGCGCTGCCCGGGTGGACGGGCCTGCGTCTGGGCGAACGGCTCAGCCGTTCCTTCAAGTGCCCGGTGCTCGTGGAGAACGACGCGAACGCCGCGGCGGTCGCCGAGCACTGGAAGGGAGCGGCCACCGAGTCCGACGACGTGGTCTTCGTGCTGGCGGGGCTGAGTCCGGGCGCCGGCTCGCTGATCGGCGGACGGCTGCACCGCGGGTACGGCGGGGCCGCCGGCGAGATCGGCGCGCTGCACCTGCTGGGCCGGGGGGAGACGCCCGAGACGCTGCTGTCCACCACGGACCAGCCGCTGCACCCCCTGGACGAGCAGGCGGTGGCCGAGGTCTTCGCGCTGGCCCGCGAGGGCCACCGGCGGGCCCGCGCGGCCGTGGACCGCTTCATCCAGCGGCTCGTCCACGACGTGGCGGCGCTCGTGCTGGCCCTGGACCCCGAACTGGTCGTCGTCGGCGGCTGGGCGGCCGGTCTGGACGGCGTACTGGAGCCGCTGCGGCGCGAGCTGGCCCGCTACTGCCTGCGGCCGCCCCGGGTGACCCTCTCGGTGCTCGGCGAGGCGGCCGTGGCGACGGGCGCGCTGCGGCTGGCCCTCGACCACGTCGAAGAGCAGCTGTTCGCGGTGGAGGGCACGGTGACGGCCCGCCGCTGAGAGCGGTGCCGGGGCGTTACGAGGCCTGGCGCTCCGGTCCGTGGTGGATCTCCATGCCGCCCGGGTCCCCGAAGGTCAGCCGGCAGGTGTCCGCGCGGTAGGTGGCGACGGAGATCGCGGCGGTCCGCCCCTGGGCGACGAAGCGGGTGGTGACGACGAGGACGGGCGCGCCCGGCAGCCGGTCGAGCTCCTTGGCGTCGTCCGCGCGGGCCGAGCCCAGCTCGACGGAGCGTTCCTGGCCCTCCAGCTCGAGGCGCTGCAGCTCGCGCAGTACGGCACGCGCGCGTGCGGGTCCGGACGGTGCGTCGATCGCGGTCAGGTCGGGTACGGACGCGGCCGGAACGTAGAGCAGTTCGGCGGCGACCTGCTGGCCGTGGCTCGTCCGCGACCGGCGCACGATGTGCACGGCCTCCTCGCGGCCGCTCTCCAGGGCGTCGGCGATCGCGGTGGGCGGGACCGCGTGCGCGCAGTCCACGCTCTGCCAGGCGTCACCGGCCGTCCCGGGCCAGTCGTGCTGCTCGGTGCCGACGGCCACGCCCACGCGTGGGGGCGCGACGGTCGTGCCGACACCGCGGCGGCGCTGCAGCCGTCCTTCCAGCTCCAGCTGTTCCAGGGCCTGACGGAGCGTGGCGCGGGCCACGCCGAAGCGGGCGGCGAGCTCCCGCTCGTTGGGCAGGATCTCGCCCACCGAGAACTCGGAGTCCAGTGCCTCACTGAGCACGGTCCTGAGATGCCAGTACTTCGGCTCCGGCACCGACTCCAGCTGCGTGGTCCCCACCCTGTCCTCCGCGATCGCTGTGGTCCGCCGACGTTTTGGCGCCCTTGTTTATTAAAGGTTGTTGCACTTATCTGCGACCATAGGGCGGCCCCCACCCTTGGTCAAGACCAATCATCGATCCCTTGGACGCCGCACGGGCGCGTGTCGAACGGCGTTCACCAGACGTTCGCGCCGGGGGTGGGCGTGGTGTCATGGCAAAGCCCCCGTGG
>NZ_POTZ01000180.1 GCF_003236365.1 Streptomyces sp. NTH33 | reverse complement strand
CTACTTCATGAGGCGGCTCGCGGAGAAGCCGGCGAACCTGCGCTTCTTCGTCCGCTCGATGGCCGGCAAGGGCTGAGTCCCCACCACACGCTCGACACACCGCTCAAGTCAAGGAGTTACGGAGCCCGAGGGAGCGGTGGACCTGCTCACCGGCTGGACGTCGGCCGGTCACAGCCAGTCGATCCTGAGCATGTACGGGCACGAGGCGCGCTGTGCAGCGCGATGGCCAGGTACGGGTGCGCCTGGTGGGACATGCCCTGCTGCTGGAGCTGCTGCTGGACCTGCTGGATCTGCTGGAGCTGCTCCTGCATGCGCTGCGCGATCTGCTGGCTAGCCTGCTGACACGCCTGCTGGATGGTCTGCTGGACGATCTGCGCGATCGGACCCTGCGGGGCGCCGATCTGCTGGCCGGGCTGCTGCAGGGGAGGGGGGCCGGTCATCACCGACATGGATGCTCCGTTCGATGCTGCGAGGGAAAGCCGACATAAGGAGCTATGTAGGCTCATCGGAAGAAATCCGACGGTTTGAAGCTAAGGTGACGACTCCTCGGCTGCAATCGGACCGGCAACTCCCGGGGAGGAATCCCCCGACCGGATCCGGTGACTGGCGAACCGTTGGCGGCGCAGGCAGGATGGGTCGGCGCTGATGGCGGACGGCGGCGCGTCCGGCGCGTCCGGCAGGCCTGCCCTGGTGGGCGAGGTGGACGAGTAGGGCGGCGATGGGGCCGTTCCCACCACGATCACTCGCCGAACCCTGTCTCCCGCAGGATCTCGTCCGCGCGGGCGGACGTGTCGGAGTGCCCGGACCGGCCCATGCCGACGAACGCGGGACGCGCCGGGCGGCCGGCGGGCCCTACCTGTTCTTCCTCCCTGTGTCTGACCTGGTCCCTGAGAGCGGAGGGTACGACGCGCTGGTGACGGCACTTTGCCCCGGATGCGATGATGTCGGGCGACAAGGCGACGGCGGAACGAGGAAGCCGGTGTGAATCCGGCGCGGTCCCGCCACTGTGATCGGCGAGCGAATCCCCAACTGGCCACTGCCCCAAGGTGGGTGGGAAGGCGGGACAAGCTTGGACCCGAGAGCCAGGAGACTCACGCGGTCGCCTCCTCGACGTCAACCGGGGCGGATTTCCCCGGAGAGGAGAGTGGTGCGGCATGCCTGGGAGGCCGGCCGGGAGGACAGCCGACGAAGCGGTGAGCGAGCCGGTCAAAGGGCCGGTCGATGCGGCGCCCTGCCGGATCGTCGTGTGCCGGGACTGCTGCTGCGGCAGTTCCAAGGTGACCGCCACCGACCACGCGGCACAGACCGCGCGTCTCGGTGAGGAAGCGCCCGTACGCGTCTCGACGTGCCTGGACGTGTGCGACCAGGCCAATGTGATCGTCGTTCAGCCGTCCGCCGCCGGGCGGGCCGCCGGTGCCCAGCCGGTGTGGCTCGGTGGTCAACGACCCGGCCGCGACCGAGGACGTCGCCGCCTGGATCCGGGCGGGCGGTCCCGGTGTCGCCCGACAGCCGGAAATCCTCGATCTGTACGTCTTTACCCCGCCACGACGGCGCACTTCGTCCGGGCCGTCGTCCCGCGGCGAGTTGTGACGCTCCGGCCGTTCCCGCCGCTGCGGTCGGGGGTCGGTGACGGTTCGTGCGACCCCGACACCCGGCCGCGGCACGTCTCGACGACCGTCCACCCTGTCCGGTGACCACTCCGGACACGCCGGTGAGAGGAACCACCCCATGACGACGGGCAGACGCCCACTGTCCCTGTTGCTGGCCACGGCCTCGGCCCTGCTGATCGCCGGCTGCGGCGGAAGCGCCCACCAGAACGCCGGCTCCGGCTCCGGCGCCGACACCGACGCCGGCGCGGCGGAAGGCTTCCCGGTCACCCTGTCCAACTGCGGGGTGACCACGACGTACCAGCGCCCACCGCGGCGCGCGGTGTCGCTGAACCAGCACGCGACCGAGGTGATGCTGGCGCTCGGGCTGGAGAAGTCGATGGTCGGCACGGCCTACCCCGACAACGGGATCCTTCCCGAGTACCAGGCCGCCTACAAGAAGATCGAGCTGCTGGCGAAGGAGTATCCGTCCTACGAGACGCTGCTGACGGCCGAGCCCGACTTCGTCTACGGCGGCTGGAGTTCCGCCTTCGACGAGAAGGAGGGCCGCTCCCGCGACGCTCTCACCCGGGCCGGGATCAACACCCGCCTCAACATCGAGGAGTGCCCCTCGGGGCCGGTGACGATGGCGACGATGGACCGGGAGGTCCACGAGGTCGCCAAGGTCTTCGGCGTTCCCGAGCAGGCCGAACGGCAGCTGAAGCGGCTGCACGCCACGCTGGACGAGGTCGGGGAGAAGCTCGACGGCGTCGAGCCGGTGAAGCTCTTCGTCTACGACAGCGGCGACAGGACCGCCTTCACCGCCGGGGGCGCGGGCATCGGCAACGACATGATCGAGCGGGCCGGCGGGGTGAACCTCTTCGCCGACGTCGACAAGGCGTTCGGTGACGTGTCGTTCGAGCAGGTGGCCGAGCGGGCGCCCGAGGCCGTCGTCATCTACGACTACGGCGACCAGAGCGTCGAGGAGAAGAAGAGGTTCCTGCTCGCCCACCCGGCGCTGAAGGACGTGCCCGCGATCAGGAGCAAGCGGTTCGCGGTGCTGCCGCTGTCGTCCACCGTGCTGGGCGTGCGGGTGCCGGCGGCCGTGGAGTCGCTGGCCCGCCAGCTCCACCCGGACCGCTTCCGGTGACCGACGTGACGGAGACGGCCGCCCCGGCCGAGACGGCCGGCGGCTCTCCAACAGGCTCCCCGGCCGGGGCTCCGAGAGCCGCCGACCGTCGCCGCAGGCTCCCCTACGCCCTGGTGCTGGCGGGACTCGGCGCCCTGGTGGCGGTGGCGGCGACGTTCGGGATCGCGGCCGGTTCGGTCGACATCCCGGCGGGGGAGGTGTGGGGCATCCTGCTCCACCAGGTCCACCCCGCCCTGGCCGAACCTACGTGGTCCCCGGTGCGCGAGACGATCGTCACCGACGTACGGCTGCCGAGGGTGGTGCTGTGCGCGGTGGTGGGCGCGGGACTGTCGGTGGCCGGGATGGCCCTGCAGGCGCTGGTGCGCAACCCGCTCGCCGATCCGATGCTGCTGGGGGTGTCGTCCGGGGCGAGCGTCGGCGCGGTGCTGGTCCTGGTCTTCCACATGACGCTGTTCGGCGCCCTCTCACTGCCGCTGGCGGCGTTCTGCGGCGCGTTGGCCGCCCTGGTCGCGGTGTACTTCCTGGCCCGTTCCGGCGGACGGATGACCACGCTGCGGCTGGTACTGGCGGGCGTGGCCACGGCCGAGGTGCTGTCGGCGGTGACCAGCTTCCTCGTGGTCACCTCCAATGATCCGCACAAGACGCAGTCGGCGCTGCGCTGGATGCTCGGCGGACTGGCCGGCACCACGTGGACGATGGTGTGGATCCCCGCCGGCGCGGTCCTGCTCGGCACGGCGGTCCTGCTCGGCGTGTGCCGTCCGCTGAACCTGCTGCTGGCCGGGGAGGAGACCGCGGCCGCCCTGGGCCTGGACGTCCACCGCTTCCGGGCCGCGCTGTTCACCCTGGTCGCGCTGGTGATCGGCACGATCGTCGCGGTCAGCGGCCAGATCGGCTTCGTCGGCCTGATCCTTCCGCACGTCGTACGGCTGCTGGTGGGCGCCGACCACCGCCGTGCGCTCCCGGCCGCCGCGCTGCTGGGCGCGGCCTTCCTGATCGCCGCCGATCTGGCCGCGCGCACGCTGATGAGCCCCGAGGAGATCCCCGTCGGCATCCTCACCGCCCTGACCGGCGGGCCGTTCTTCCTCTGGCTGATGCGAAGGAGGGCGCGATGACGGCCGGCCACCCTGAAACAGGACCCGGGACAAGAGAACCCGGAACAACAGGACCCGGGACAACAGAACCCGGAACCCTGGACATCGATGACGTCTCGGTGACCGTCGACGGCAGACCTCTGGTGAACCGGGTCTCCTTGACGGTGTCCCCCGGAGAAGTGGTCGGCCTCGTCGGCCCGAACGGCGCCGGCAAGTCCACCCTCCTACGCACCGTCTACCGCGCACTGCGCCCCACTTCGGGCAGGATCCTGCTGAACGGCGCGGACGTCTGGCGGATGCCCGGCAAGCGCCTGGCCCGGCACCTGGCGGCCGTCCTGCAGGAGCACGCCGGGGACTTCGAGCTCACCGTGTACGAGGTGGTGGCCATGGGCCGCACCCCGCACAAGCGCCCCTTCGCGGGCGACGACGCCGACGACCGCGCCGTCGTCACGGCCGCGCTGACGGAACTCGACGTCGCCGGCCTCGCCGACGTGCCCTTCGACCGGCTGTCGGGCGGGGAGAAGCAGCGCGTGCTGATCGCCCGCGCGCTCGCCCAGCGGGCGGGGACGATGGTGCTGGACGAACCGACCAACCACCTCGACCTGCGCCACCAGCTCGACGCGCTCCGCCTCGTCCGCCGGCTCGGCGTCACCGCCGTCGTCGCCCTGCACGACCTCAACCTCGCCGCGTCGTTCTGCGACCGGCTCTGCGTCCTGGAGACCGGCCGCGTGGTCGCCCACGGCACCCCGCGGGACGTCCTCACCCCTGCCCTGCTGGCCGAGGTCTACCGCGTAGAGGCGCACATCACCGCACACCCCCGCAGCGGCGCACCTCAGGTGACACTCCTCTCCGGCAACGACCGGCCCGGACGGAGCCGGGCGACCGCAGCACGGACGTGACAGTACCGGCCGGTCCGGCTCGGGTGCTCCTGCGGATGTCCCTGGCCGGGGCAGGTGCATAGAGTGCGCGGTGGCGTCGATACGGATCCGCAGGGGGAGGGGAACGGCACATGGGCAGGTCACGTCAGAACCGAGCCGTCGGGAGGCCGGTCGACCCGGAGCAGATGATCGCGGAGGCGCGGAAGGCGTTCTTCGTGATGTTCGGGTTCCTTGTGCTGGTCTGGCTGGCGCAGCTGGCCAACTACGCGAGCGACTACGTCCTTTCGCGGGACTACGGGGTGGTGTCCGGCGACCTCGGCGCGCTGCCCGGCATCCTCACCGCGCCTTTTCTGCACTGGAGTTGGGCGCACATCGAAAGCAACTCCGGCCCGCTGTTCGTCTTCGGGTTCCTTGCCGCCTACCGAGGCGTGGTCCGCTTCCTGGGGGTGAGTCTGCTCGTCGCGGTGACCAGCGGGCTCACGGTGTGGTTCCTGGAACGGGGTGGCGTGGAGACGGTGGGCGCCAGCGGCCTGGTCTTCGGCTACTTCGGCTACGTCGTGGTCCGCGGACTGTTCGACCGGCACCTGATCGACACGCTGATCGGTATCGTCATGGCGGCCTCCTTCGCCTACATGCTCACCGTCGCCGTGCCCGGGACGCCGGGGGTGAGCTGGCTCGGACACCTCGGAGGGCTGATCGGCGGTCTGGCCGGAGCCTGGCTCTTCCGGGACCGGCGGCGTTCACGGGCCGCCGGAACCACCCGCTCCGACGGCGACACCGAGGCCCCACAGGCACGCGCCGACACCCCGCGCGCGGACCTGCACAAGGAACTCGGCGACCTCGGCCTCCTCTAGCCCCCACCGGCCGCCCACCGGCGAGGACCAAAGGAACGGCGGCCACCCTGAGGGCGTTGCCCGGCCCGGTCCTGCCCTGCCCGTTGACGAAGCCGACCCGCTCGGAGAAAGGGACGGCCCAGGGCTGGCCCGGGAATGGCCCAGGGTCGGCTCAGGAATGGCCGCCCACCAGACTTGGCCCTGCCCAGTGAGTCATTCAACGCACCGGTCATCCAGCCCAGCCGCTCGATGGCCCCGTCGGGGACGGGGGGGTGAACTCCCTGCCAAGGCGTCGGCGTGTCGTTCCGCCGGCTCTGCGGCTGGCTCTGCGTGCGACGATCGCCTCGTGGTCATGTGCGAGTACTTCTCGGCCTCCGACGACGATGCCGCCGTCCGAGTGCTGGACCAGCCCGGCGGCCCCCACCGGTCCGCGTTCGATGTGGTCCCGCTCAAAGGGTTCGATCCGGTGGTGGTGATGGCCTGCCTGGAGGCGATCCTCACCGGGTGCACGGACGAAGAGGCCTCGGAGCGACCTCGCTCCGGACAGTTGCTGTCGTCTCCGGAAGCCGAGAGCGCGTTCGTCCTCAGTGTTTCCGACAGCCTGCAGGAGGCGCTGGCGTCGGCATCGCACACGTCCCTGACCGACGTCGCTGGGCGTTGGGCCGAAACCGATGAACTGCGGCAGTTCGGAGTCGCCCCCGAGACCGCGCTGGAAGCGCTGGTCCAGCTCGGCGGACTGGCCGACCGGGCGCGATCGGCGGGGCTCCGGCTGTTCTGCTGGTGGGCGCTCTGAGGCTCGAGGGCCGCTGCGCCAAGTGCGTCGACGGGCGGCAGGAGATCGCCGACCGCAAGATCGAAGAGTTGCTGCACGAGTATGAGTGATCACATGCGGCATCGGCTTGGGCTCCCGCAGATCCGCGGCCTTCCCCGGGATCCGGCAGTGGGACGGACCCGATATTGCTGTTATCGGGACAAAAGGTTAGCCTTCCCTTAGTTACTCAGGTGATTCCGTGGTTGAGGATGTCGATGGGCTCAGTGCAAGGGGATGCGCGCCGGAAGAGCGGTCCGTCCGTGCCGGTGGATTCCGCGCCGGTGGATTCCGTGCCGGCTGCACGGCTGGCCGACCTGCGACCCGGGATGAGCGGCCAGGTGATCGACATCGACGAGTCGGTCGAGCCGAGCACCGCGCGACGACTGTTCGACCTGGGGTTCGCCCCCGGCGCGGAGGTCACCGTGCTGCGGAGGGCGCCGCTCGGTGACCCTGTCGTCTTCCAGGTCGTGGAGTACGAGGTGGCACTGCGCAAAGCGCAGGCCGCTGGCATCCACGTACGGCGCATCGCGTGAGCGCGCACTGCGGCCCGGTGGCCCGGACAGTCACCGGCAAGACCCGTCTGGCTCTGGTCGGCAGCCCGAACTCGGGCAAGAGCACGCTCTTCAACGCCCTGACCGGTCTGCGGACCAAGACCGGCAACTACCCCGGAGTGACCGTCGCGCGCTATGAGGGGACAGCGCGTGTCGGCGAGCACGAAGTGGTCATCGAGGACCTGCCCGGCACCTACAGCCTCGACCCGATCAGCCCGGACGAGCAGGTCGTCGCCGATGCGCTCGACCCGGACAACCCGGGCATCGGCACACCTGACGGCATTCTCGTCACGATCGACGCGACGACGCTGCGTCGTTCCCTCGGGCTGCTCGCCCAGGTCATGCAGACCGGCCTGCCGATCTGCGTGGTGCTCACCTTCCGCGACGAGCTGGCCCGCCGCGGCGGCACCCTCGACGTCCCGGCCCTCCGCCGTGCGCTGGGCGTGCCGGTCGTCGCGGTGACCAGCGGGTCACGCAACGACCTGGCGCAGTTGCAGTCCATGCTGCTCGACCAGGCCGCCTGGGAGCGGCCGGTCGTCCCGCCGCCCACCGACCCCTCGCAGCGGCGGGCCTGGGTGGAGTCGCTGCTGCAGAGCGCGGACTACGAGGTGCCCGAGATCGATCGCCGCACGCGGCGCATCGACGCCGTGCTGCTGCACCCGCTGTGGGGCACGCTCATCTTCTTCGCGACCATGTTCGCGTTCTTCCAGATCATCTTCACCGTCGCGGCACCGCTGCAGGAGGCGGTGCAGAGCCTCTTCGACCGGCTCGGCACGCTGGTCACCGAGCACGTCTCGAACCCGTTGGTCTCCGGCTTCCTCGGCAACGCCCTGATCGGCGGCGTGGGCGGCGTACTGGTCTTCCTCCCGCAGATCGCCCTGCTGTTCCTCATGATCGCGCTGCTGGAGGGCAGCGGCTACCTCTCCCGCGCGGCATTCCTGATGGACCGGCTCATGGCCAAGGCCGGGCTGGAGGGCCGGGCGTTCGTCGCCCTGCTCTCCTCCCTCGCCTGCGCCATCCCGGGCATCATGGCCACCCGCTCCCTGCCGTCGGCCAAGGACCGCTTCGCGACCATGATGGGCGCGCCGCTGATGACCTGCTCGGCGCGCCTGACGGTCTATGTGCTGCTGACCGGCCTGCTGGTGAGCCCGGACACCAGGGTCGGTCCCTTCGGTGCCCAGGGCATCGTCATGTTCACCCTGTACCTCGTCGGTGCGCTCTCGGCCATGGCGACGGCCTGGGTCTTCAAACGGTTCAGCAGCCGGGGTGGGCCGGTGCTGCCGTTCTACATGGAGATGCCGTCCTACCGGCTGCCGCGGCTGCGGTCGGTGGCCGACGCCATCTGGAGCGCCTGCAAGGGCTTCCTGCACAAGGTCGGCCGGATCATCCTGCTCGTCACCGTCGTGCTGTGGCTGCTGCTCAGCCTGCCCATGCACAGTGACGCGCAACTGCGCTCCGCCGGAGTCGACCCGACCGACCGGACCGCGGTCTCGGCCTATGCGGTCGACCACAGCTACGCCGCCGACATCGGTCACGCCATCGAACCCGTCTTCGCACCCCTCGGCTTCGACTGGCGGATCAACGTCGGTGTGCTGGGATCGCTGTCCGCCCGCGAGGTGTTCGTCGCCACCCTCGGCCAGGTCGCCGCGGCCCAGAATCCCGAGCAGCCGGCCGAGGCCCTGACACACATGACCTACACCGACGGGCCGCACCAGGGGGAGAAGCTCTTCACCCCGGCCACGACGGCCGCCCTGCTGGTCTTCTTCCTCTACGCGCTGCAGTGCATGTCGACCATCGGGGTCATGCGCCGTGAGACCGGCTCGTGGAGATGGCCCGCGGTCGCCTTCGGCTACATGTTCGTACTGGCCTGGACCATGGCCTTCCTGACGCACACCCTCGTAGGACTGCTGGCATGACCGTCGTCCCCATGCACCCCGAGGCCACGGCCGACCCGCAGGCCGTCCGCTGGGTGATTCCCGCCGGCACGCTGCCGGTCGTCGGGGAGATCGCCGAGGCACCGGACGAACTCGGGAAAATGCTCCACTCCGAAGACGTCGTCTCCATCGAGGTGGAGACACAGGCCGTGGTGATCCGGCTCGCCGACGGCCAGAACTGGTCCGGCACCGGAGCGCGGGTGCGCGACGCGCTCAGCGCCGCACTGCGGCACCCTCAGCGGTGGCGGCCGGCCGACGTGGTCACCGAGGACGACATGCTGCGCGCCGCACTGCAGGACGTCCTGGACGGATCCGCCGGCGACTACATCCGCTCCCACGGCGGCGAGGTGACGATCGTCTCCGCCCGCGACCGGCGCGCGGAGGTGCGGATGGCGGGAACCTGCACGCACTGCCCGGCCGCCGGGTTCACCCTCCACTCCCGCCTCGAGTCGGAGCTGCGCGCCCGGTTCCCCGACCTGGTCGAGCTACGGGCCACGGAGGAGCCCGGCAAGGCGTCAAGGCGCACATGGCTCACCCTGCGCCGCCGCAGCGCGTGACCGCCGCATCCCACTGAGGGCAAGCACCGCTTCGGCCCTCCGGAAGGAGCGCGCAGCGGCACCCGCATCACCGACTCCCACCTGTCTTCGATCAACCGTGCGACGCCCCGCCGAGGACCGTCCAAGGGAAGGACGGTGACGGGCCAGCCGTAGCGATCACCTCGGCCGACAGGCTGCGCACGGCTGCCGCCGACAGTCACAGGCTCCCGTTTACCGGGGCCGACCTGGACGGATACTCCACCGCAGCGCCGGAGACGGCCCGCGGCCGACTGTCGAGACCACCGCACTCGTGGGAGCTAAGCCGCCTTGGGCCGCGCGGCACGCATGCCCGAGGCGGGCTCCTGTACCTCCTCGAGCAGGAAGGTCTCGTCTTCCCCGAAGTCCGGGGCCTGGAAGGGGTTCGTCGTCGGAGGCGGCGACGCTGCGGTGGCACAGCGGGGTTGCCCTTCCAGGGCGGAGAACAGCGACGTCAGATCGATGGGAGGTCTCCCTTTCGTTACAGGTCCCCGAAGGGGCCTGGCGTGCCGTGACCGGGCACAGCGGTCCTACCAGCGGTCCTACAGCTTGGTCATCTTGGCGTACGGGCTCAGGATCCGCATCTGCGCCGAGCCGAAATCCACGAGCACCGCGATTCCGTCCTCGACGCCGATCACCCGGCCGAGGCCGTACATGTCGTGTGTGACCTGGTCGCCCACGGCGAAGTGCTTGGGAGCCGGCGTGACCGGGGCCTTGAAGGGGCTGGTAGGCAAATGACGCTTCGGTGCAGCTGACTTTGTCATCGCCTCCAGTATGCACACACGAACTGCGCTGGTGGCAGGCTCTCGGGGCAGGAGCGGCTGATCATTGGACTCCACTCCAGCAAGAGCTGAGCCTGCCGGCCTGCCCACCGGTCGGCAGGCAGACAGACGGGAGGGGTCGGGCGGTTCTGCTTCATAGGCGGCCGAACCGCCCGTACTCTTCGTAGTGTCTACGGCGTCACATAGCGGGCGCCACACACTGGAGGCCATACCTCGTGCTGATTGCTCAGCGTCCGTCACTGACCGAAGAGGTCGTCGACGAGTTCCGCTCCCGGTTCGTGATCGAGCCGCTGGAGCCGGGCTTCGGCTACACCCTCGGCAACTCCCTGCGCCGTACGCTCCTCTCCTCGATCCCGGGTGCGGCGGTCACGTCCATCCGCATCGACGGCGTCCTGCACGAGTTCACCACCGTGCCGGGCGTCAAGGAGGACGTCACCGACCTGATCCTCAACATCAAGCAGCTGGTCGTCTCCTCCGAGCACGACGAGCCCGTGGTGATGTACCTGCGCAAGCAGGGCCCGGGTCTGGCCGCCGCCGCCGACATCGCGCCGCCGGCCGGTGTCGAGGTGCACAACCCCGACCTCGTCCTCGCCACGCTCAACGGCAAGGGCAAGCTGGAGATGGAGCTGACCGTCGAGCGCGGTCGCGGCTACGTCTCCGCCGTGCAGAACAAGCAGGTGGGCCAGGAGATCGGCCGTATCCCGGTCGACTCGATCTACTCGCCGGTGCTGAAGGTCACGTACAAGGTCGAGGCCACGCGTGTCGAGCAGCGCACCGACTTCGACAAGCTGATCGTCGACGTCGAGACCAAGCAGGCGATGCGTCCGCGGGACGCCGTGGCCTCCGCGGGCAAGACCCTGGTGGAGCTGTTCGGTCTCGCCCGCGAGCTGAACATCGACGCCGAGGGCATCGACATGGGCCCGTCCCCGACGGACGCCGCCCTGGCCGCCGACATGGCGCTGCCGATCGAGGAGCTCGAGCTCACCGTTCGGTCGTACAACTGCCTCAAGCGTGAGGGCGTCCACTCGGTGGGTGAGCTCCTGGCGCGTTCCGAGGCGGACCTGC
This sequence comes from Streptomyces sp. NTH33, assembly GCF_003236365.1. GTDB lineage: Bacteria > Actinomycetota > Actinomycetes > Streptomycetales > Streptomycetaceae > Streptomyces. The sequence goes on along the minus strand of NZ_POTZ01000180.1, from coordinate 1,535 downwards.
TGGACATCCGCAACTTCGGTGCGAAGTCCATCGACGAGGTCAAGGCGAAGCTGGCGGGGATGGGGCTCGCCCTCAAGGACTCCCCGCCCGGATTCGACCCCACCGCCGCTGCCTTCGACGCGGACGACAACGCGAGCACGGGTTTCGTGGAGACCGAGCAGTACTGAACGCCGCGCCGGGTCGCGGGGAGCCAGGAAGCCGGAGGAGCCGGCGATGACCACCGGCCGACCGCACCCGGCTCCCCGCGGACCCGGTTCCCCGTGGGTCCCCGTCCGTTCTGGCACGAGAGCGACACGGCCACGGGACCGTGCCTCGGGCTCCCTCGACGCGAACCACGGGCGGTGCGGTCGCTGAAGGCTGCTCGTCCGACCACGATCGGCTCGTGGACAGCACGGTCAAGATCCGGCAGGATCGGCGGATGTCGAGGTGGGAACGGCCGGTGGTGGTCGCCGTATGCGGGTCCCGGGGGCCGGGAAGACCACCGTTGCCTGCGCGACGGCGCGCCGCCTCGGTGTGCCGTTCCTGACCCGGGACGAGATCAAGGCCGGTCTCGGGCTGTCCTCCGCTTCCGTCGCCAAGGACGGCGGTGTTCAGCTCGACCCGGACTTCCACATCGCCGGCGGTCCTTTGAGCCTCCGCGCCGAGGCCGTGATGGCCGACGCAGCCCGGCTGCTCGCCTCCTCAGGAGTGAGCTTCGTCGTGGAGTCCTCCGTGCTGTCGCACCAGCTGCTGGATGCGCTACTCGCGTGTGACGCGCGAGTGCTCGCTGTTCACGTCGTCGCCCGCGAACCGGTCATCGACGAGCGCCCCCGCGCCCGGGCGGCCGAAGGCGGGGCAGTCGACCGACAGCTCTCATCCCAGTTCCAGCGAGGCGAGATGAAGCGGTCGATCTTCGATCCGCCGGGTGGAGCCGATGCCGTCGTTGAAGTCGACACCTCAGATGAGGGTGATCCGGACATCGACCCCATCGAGGCAGCAGTCGTCGCCCTGATTCAGTGACCGAGCGTGACCTGCCGGATCTTCCGGATCGGCCGACCGGCGTCGACGAGACCGAGCACCTTGCGCCGGAATTCGGGCGGGTAACTGCGTGGCAATGGAGCCTCCTTGAGTATCTGGAGCATCATCTGCCCAGCAAGGTGACTCCACCAGACCCGGGGCACATCACCTGGGAGCCCCGGAGAGATCCGGAGCTCCCGCGTTGCTACCGCACGTCAGACGCTGCGAGTTTCAGGAAGTCTTCCAAGGCGTCTCGTGCTTGCGCGCCACGTGCACTCAGTTCTGTCCTGTCAGCTGCTTTGTGCATCGGGTGTGTCAATTTAACGGGTCTGGCCCGTAGTCGGTGGTGACGGCGGGTAGCCATCAGCGATCATGATCTTGTGATGGATGTCAACTCGCTTGTCGCCACGGTGTTTTCCGGGCTGTCGGGGGTGGTGATCGAGGGTGTTACGGACGGCGGGGACGCGGTCGTGGTCACGGCCCGTACCCGGGGTGTCGCGGTGCCGTGCCCGGTGTGCGGGACGCCGACGATGAAGGTG
>NZ_POTZ01000017.1 GCF_003236365.1 Streptomyces sp. NTH33 | reverse complement strand
TCAACCAACTCCGGCGTCACCCACTCGGTGAGCACCCCCAGCCGCACATCATCGGACAACCCCACCCACGGATGCATGACCTGCCCAACGACCGCACCACCGACCCGTCACGGGCACTGCTTGACTACCTCAAACAACGGCATTGGCCCGGCACGTCGAAGTGGAACAAGGTCGAGCACCGGCTGTTCTCCCGGATCACCCACAGCCTGCGTGGGCGGCCGCTGACCAGCTACGAGATCCTGCTGCAGACCATCTCGGCCACCCGCACCACCACCGGGCTGACCGTCAGCGCCACCCTGGACGAAAACGACTACCCCACCGGGCGCGTGCTCACCCGCGCTGAACGCAAGAGCATCGAACAGCGGACCGCACGGGACAGCTTCCACGGCGAGTGGAACTACACCATCGCCCCGCAAGACCCCGGCCACCAGCCGCCACAGGATGCGCGGGAGGAGTCGGGGCCGCCGATTCCGGCCGAGGCCACCTTCCTCCTCACCCACCCGGCACTGACCGGCATGTCCCGCGACGAGTTCGACCAACTCGTACTCCGGCTCGAACCCTGCCGCCAACTCCTGACCGAGGCCGAGCGCCGGCGCGAGGACCGCGACGGGCGCGGCCGCAACCCCGGCTTCGGCACTCTCGATCACCGCCACCGCGTCCTGGCCGCCGTCCTGAGCAGCCGCAACACCGTCACCCTGACGCTGGCGGGCCAACTGCTCGGCCGCCACCGCAACGTGCTGAGCTACCACGCCGGGCGGACCAAGCCCTTGCTGGCCTTCGCCGGTCCCGAGCTCACTACGGTACTCGTCACCCGCCGCACTCACCCACCGCGCTCGATCGAGGCCCTGCAACGAGTGATCGAGCAGCATGACAACGAGATCAACTCAAGCAGTAGTTGATTTACGGCTCCTCACCAGGTCATCTCTTGTACGAAAAACTTCGTCGCCTTGCGCAGGATGTCCCGTTCGGTAGCCAGTTTCTGGTTCCCCCTGCGCACGGTCTTCAGCTCCGCGCGCAGGGCCGCGATCTCGGATTCCAGCTCTTCTCTCGTGGCCTCGCTCACCGGAACGTCCTTCATGTTCGTGCTCGCCGTGCCGCTCTGACCGCGGCGGGCCCGCTCGGCCCGCACCCAGTTGCGCAGCGTCTCCCGGCTGATCCCCAGGTCCTTGCCGATGCCCTCGAAGGTGTGGCTCGGGCCCGACAGGTACAGCGCGACCGCGTCCGCCTTGCACTCGGGCGAGTAGACCTTCATCACCATAAAAGACCCCTCCTCCCCGACCCCTGCCGGGGCCGGGCTCAGAGGTGTCCACCACTCGGGGACAGGTCCCGTGACCGCGGCGCTGCGTGACGTGCTCGGCCGGTAGGCCGTAACCGGCCTACTCGAACGGGCCGACGACACACGCGTGGACGAACCCGTGGACCCGGGTGTCGCAGGTGGTCTCCAGGCTGACACCCCGCACCCGCACGCCGCGCGAGCGCACCTCGCCGCAGTCGCAGACGATCCTGCCGGGCAGGCGGAGACCACAGTCCAGATCCACGGCGCCCGTGAAGTAGGGCGTCAACTCCGGCCACGGCGCCTCGAGCCCGATACGCGGCATGCCGTCGGTTGCACGAGCATTCTCGATCACCACGTTGACGCTCCCCCGGGTGTCGATCGCCTCCCAGGTGAACTCCGGACTGAGGCATTGGTGGCAGACCGGTGCCAGGGGGAACCGTAGGGTCTGGCACGACCCGCACCGCTGCAGGGACAGCTCCCCGGCGGCGATGGAGTTCCAGAACGACTCGTTGTCAGGATGCACCAGCGGCGCCAGACCGCGGCCTCGACCGGTCAGCGGGAGGAGTCCCAGATGTCCCGGAAGCCCGGTGTCGCTTACGTGTGTGGCCATCGTCATGCCCTCTCGTTCGTGAGGATCAAGGAGTCGCCCCAGCCGTTGGCCCACTGCAGCGCGGTTACACCGTCGATCTGCCGGTCGCCAGCCGCGCCGCGCAGCTGGCGCGTCATCTCGATGATGTGCCCGTAGCCGAAGAGGTGACCCTCGGCCAGCAGACCGCCGTTGGTGTTGATCGGGAGCGGGGAGTCGATGTCCATCCCCTGGTCGCGCACGAGCGCGGCGGCCTCGCCCGCCCCGCAGAAACCCCACCGCTCGAGCGCCATCCACACCATGTGTGCGAACGGGTCGTACAGGAAGAGCGCGTCGATGTCGGAACGACTGATGCCGGCCATGGCGTAGACGGGCGAGCTCTGTGGCGCGACGTAGTCGTACTCGGGGCTGACCCCCGAGCCGAGGCCGGGACGGGAGAAGAACACGTAGTTGTCGCGGCCGGCGTGGATCCCCTGGATCCCGGCGATGCGAACGAAGGGTACGTCGAGGTCGGCCGCGCGTTCGGAAGTCGTGACGAGCAGCGTGGTTGCCCCGTCGATCATCTGGCAGATGTCGGACTTGCGCAGCGGTCCCATGACCTCTGCCTCGGCGAGGTACTCCTCGGTGGTCAGGGGCGTGTCGTGCAGGAGCGCGAGCGGGTTGCGGGCGGCGTGCCGACGGTGCCCGACCGCGACGGCCGCGAGGTCGGCAGCGGTCGCGCCGTAGCGGTCCAGGTACTGCTGGGCGACCATCGCCGCGCCCGTGCCCGCGCCAGGGCTCCCGTGGACGCTCCAGCCGCCATAGGGGCCGCCCCCGTCGCGATAGCTCTCGTCGAGTCGGTTGTTGATGCTTGAGAAGTGCCGGCCGTAACCACGCTCCGAGACATGGGCATTGGTGACGGCGACGCAGTCGGCCACTCCCGCCGACACCGCGAGCGCCGCCTGGGAGATCGCCGACGCCGTCCAACGACCGTGCGACCACAGCTGGCTGACCCACCGCACGTCGAGCCCGGCCGCAATGACGAACTCGTCGTAATCCACGCCGTACGGCGCCCCCCGTGCGGTGATGAACCCGTCAATCGCGCTCTTTTCGAGACCGGCGTCGTCGAGCGCCGCGTGGAAGGCCTCGGACTGGAGCGTCAAAGGTGTCCGCTCGAGATCGAGGCCAATCGTGTGACTGGTGCCTATACCGATGATGCAGGCGTCCAGTGGCATTTGGGCGTCCTTTCAGCGAAGTGCCGCCGGGCGGCGGGTAGTTCACTCACTCGAAATAGTTGCTGACCAACTATTAATGTCACAGCTCCTGCCCGGTCACGATCCGGTTCTTCTGATTCCCTTTCACGCTCACGATGTAGTGCACGCCCCGGCTGAGCAGGTGGTCGGCGTGCTCGTGCCGGGTGTGCATCGCGTCGCTGGTCACCACCACACCTGCCAGGCCGGAGAGGGGCACCAGCAGTGGCTGGAAGCAGGTGATCTCGTTGGTCTTCTCTCCCACGTCGAGCCGGGCCATCACCAGGCCGGAGACGTGGTCGCAGGCAGCGAGCAGATGGATCTTGCGGCCCTCGGCCCGAGCCGCTCCGCGCAGGCTCTTGCCGTCGACCGCCGGCCCGCGAAGCCGGCCGCCGCTGCTTGCGCGTCGGTCTGCCGGCCAGCGGCCCACCGCCCGGTCCAGCACGTCGCCGTCGATGCGGGCCAGCAGCCGCCGTACCGTCGTCTCCGCGGGCAGACAACGCTTCGGGCACAGCGGATCAGGCCGCACGCCAAGCCGTTCCAGGACGGACGGCGGGGTGTCTGTGGTCCCCTCGCCAACCGCCGGCAGGGAAACCGCTCCGGCCGACACCGCGCACGCGGTCAGCGCGAGTACCGCGACCAGGGCGTGCCGTACACCGCGCGGGTCGGGCACCTCGGCCAGTCGCTCCAGCAGGCCCGGGATCTCCTCGGGTACCGCCCCGGGTTGCTCGCTGAGTTGGTCAAAGGCAGGCGGGATCGGCGATGATGCGTCGGCAGGCACAGTCTTCCACTCGGCTCACGGGGCGCCGAGAACTCCATGATCTTGGAACCGTGCCGGTCACATTCCCGGAACCCCGCCGAGCCGGCAGATCGCTGCGAGCCGGACGTCAGGCGACTACGCCGAAGCCCTGGCCACCGTGGCCTCGGTGTCACCGTCGACCGCTCGCGTGGCAGCCGAGATGCTCCGGAGCGCCACCTGAGCGAGCTGCTCGGTCTCGTCGCCGAGCAGCAGGCGGTCGACCTTGGCGCGGCGCCAGTAGAGGTGTGCGTCGTGCTCCCAGGTGAACCCGATGGCGCCGAGCACGTGGATGAGTGTCTCGCACGCCGTTTCGAAGGTCGTGGCGCAGTAGGCCTTGGCCGCCGAGGCGGCGACGGGGAGTTGCTCGGGTGCGTGGTCGGCGGCCCACGCGGCCCACCACACGAGGGACCGCAGCTGGTCGACCGCCACCCAATCGTCCACCAGCCGGTGCTTGACCGCCTGATACGCGCCGATCTGGCGTCCGAACGTCTCCCGTTGCTGTGCGTGCTCGATGCCGAGCTCGACGACGCGGTCCGCGGCGCCGAGGCCCTCGGCCGCGAGGACGACGCACGCCGCCTGCTTGGCCCGTTCCCAGCGCTCGCGGGCGCCCCGGGCGACGACCTCGGACGAGGTCAGCTCGACGAAGCCGAGCCCGCGGGTGGCGTCGATGGCCTCGCCGGGGGTGGCCCGCCCCTCGCCGAGGACGAGGTCCTCGCCGTCGAGGGCGAGGAAGTGGGTCGCGCTGAGCACGTCCATCGAGGGATTCGAGCCTGTGGGAGAGCCGTCCACGACCGCCATCGCCGTGCGTCCCTCGCTGACGTCGCGCAGCCGGGCCTCGTCGCCCTCGAGCAGCACCGCGACCCGGGCCGCGGTGGCGAGGGAGGGCCCCGCCAGCTGCCTGCCGGCCTGCTCCGCGACGATCGCCATGTTGAGCAGCCCGGCCCCGGCGCCGCCGGCCTCCTCGGGGATGGTCAGGGAGAAAAAGCCGAGCTCGGTGAGCACCTCGCGTCCGGGGGCCGGTTCGCCCCGCTCGTCCAGGAGCGTGCGGGCCAGTCCGGGCCCGGCCTGCTTGGAGAAGAACGTGCGTGCGTGCTCAGCGAAGTTCCGCTGCTCGTCGTCGAGGTCGAAGTTCACGGTTCTCTACCTGTTCTCAGAAGGCGGCGTCGTGCGGGCGGGGACGCGAGCGGAGTCCGGCGGGAGGCCCAGCACGCGCTCGCCAAGGATGTTGCGGAGGATCTCGTCGGTGCCACCGGCCAGCGCGATGCCCGGGGTGGAGGCCTGGGACGTCGCCCAACGCCAGTCACCCTCACGCGAGCGAGCCAGCACGGCGTCCTCGCCGAGCAGCCGCAGGCCGAGGTCCGCGGTGGCGTGCGCGATCCGCACGGCCGTCAGCTTCCCGGCGCTGGCCTCGGGCCCGGGCCGTCCGCCCTTCTCCAGGCTCGTCTGGAGGCGGTAGCCGGTGTACCGCGCGGCGAGCGACTCGACCAGGACACGCCCGAGGGCCTCGACGGCCAGTGTGCGCCGGTCGTCGCTGAGCTGAGGGAGCCGGCGCGCCGCGTGCGCGACCAGGGCGTCGCTGCGGATCCCGAGCTCGCCGCCGCCACCGCCGACGGCCATCCGCTCGTTCATCAGCGTCGTCAGGGCCACCCGCCACCCGTCGTCGACGTCGCCCAGCCGCTCGGAGTCATCGATCACGACGTCGTCGAGGAACACCTCGTTGAAGCTCTGGTGACCGTTCATCTGGCGCAGCGGTCGGACGGTGACTCCCGGGGACGTCATGTCGATGACGAACATCGTCAGACCACGGTGCTTCGGGGCGTCGGGGTTCGTGCGGGCCAGCAGGATGCCGTAGCGGGAGTGCTGGGCCAGGGTGGTCCACACCTTCTGCCCCCGCACGTGCCAGCCGTCGCCGTGGCGCACGGCCTTGGTGCGCACAGCGGCCAGGTCGCTGCCGCTGCCGGGTTCGCTGAACAGCTGGCACCACAGGTCATCGGCACGCAGCAGCCGGCGGATGTAGCGCTGCTTCTGGTCCTCGCTGCCGTGCCCGAGGATCGTGGGCCCGCACATGCCCAGGCCGACGTGCCCGATCGGTCCGGCGATGCGGGCGCGGTGCAGCTCCTCGTTGACGACGGCCTGCTGCGCGTTCGTGCCGCCGCCACCGCCGTAGGCCTCGGGCCACGTGAGCCCGATCAGGCCGGCGTCGAACAAGATCGCCTGCGTGCGCCGGAGCGCGTCGACCCGGTCGGTCCCCGGCTCCTCGAGGTAGGCGCCGTCGCCGTGGGCGAGCTCGCTGTCGTGGTCGGCCAGGAACTGGCGCACCTCAGCGCGGAGGCGGGCCTGGTCCGGGGTGTCGTCAAAGTCCATTGATCGTCTCTCTGCTGAGCAGCCGCAGCCAGCACGACGGTCGGCTTACGCGGCGCGGGTTGTCGTGGCGCCCCCGGCGTCCGACGTGCCGGCGAGGGAACGTGATCGCCCGCGGACAGTCCTACTCCACTTCGCCATCGAAGGGAAGAGGAAGATTGTTGGTTGACAAAAAATATTTCAAGGGCATGCTGTGAGCATGAAAAGCACGTGGTGGGATGCCGAGCAGAAGGTGGCTCCGTGAAGAGGTACGGTCATTGGATTGGCGGTGAGGAGCACGCTCCAGGGTCGGGCGAGCACATCGCTTCAACGTCCCCGTGGACGGGATCCGCAGTCGCGGAGATCGCGGCGGGGAACCGCGCCGACGTCGCAGCGGCCGTCGCCTCGGCATCGGCCGCCTTCGCGGCATGGCGCGCCCTCAAGCCGGGCGCACGCGGGCGCCTGATGGCCGACATCGCGGACGGCATCCGCGCCGAGCGCGCGCTGCTGGCCGACCTCGAAGGAGCCGAGGCCGGCAAGCCCGCGGCTCAGTCGCTGCGCGAGGTCGACGCCGCTGCGGCCTACTTCGACTTCTACGCCGGGCTTTCCAACATCCCGTCCGGCGAGGTCATCGATCTCGGCCCGGGCATGCACGGCTACACGACCAACGAGCCGTACGGCGTCATCGGCGTGATCACCCCGTGGAACGCGCCGCTCAACCAGGCGGCCCGCGCCGTCGCTCCCGCGCTGCTGACCGGGAACGTCGTCGTCGTCAAGCCGTCGGAGTTCACCTCGACGACCACGCTCGAACTGGCCCGCATCGCCACCGCGGCCGGTCTGCCGGACGGCGTACTGAACGTCGTGACGGGCACCGGCCAGGAAGCCGGGCAGCCGCTCGTGGAGCACCGCGACGTGCGCAAGGTGGCGTTCACCGGCTCGCTCCGGGCGGGCCGGGAGATCGGTCGCGTCGCGGCGGACCGCGTGCTGCCGCTGACCCTCGAGCTCGGGGGCAAGTCGGCCAACATCGTCTTCGCCGATGCGGACCTGCCCGAGGCGGCGGCGGGGGCAGTGCGTGCGTTCACGGCGAACGCCGGCCAGGTCTGCAGCGCCGGCACCCGCCTGCTGGTCGCCGACGAGATCCACGACGAGTTCGTCGACCTGCTGCTCGAACGGGTCAAGAGCGTCCAGCCCGGGGAGTCCTACGGCCAGATGACCACCGAGGACCAGTTCGCCAAGGTGCAGTCCTACTTCGAGGTCGCGCGCGAGGACGGCGCGACCCTCGCGGCCGGCGGCGCCGTGACGGGAGAGGGGTGGCTGGTCCAGCCGACCGTCTACACCGACGTCACCAACACCATGGCGATCGCCCGCGAGGAGATCTTCGGGCCCGTGCTCGCCGTGCTCCGGTTCAGCACCGAGGACGAGGCCATCGCCATCGCCAACGACTCCGAGTTCGGACTCGCCGCCGGCATCTGGACCAGCGACATCGCACGTGCCCACCGGGTCGCGGCTCGGCTGGAGGCAGGCCAGGTCTACGTCAACGAGTGGCTGACGGGACTGGTCGAGGGCCCGTTCGGGGGCGTCAAGAACAGCGGTTACGGCCGGGAGAAGGGCATGGAGGCGCTGCGCCACTACACGCAGACCAAGTTCGTGGCGGTGAAGCTGTGAGCGGCCAGTTCTCCCCACTCGGGGCCGAGCACGTCGCCCTGCAGGACCGCGCGCGTGACCTGGCCCAGCTGTGCCTGCCGCACGCGGAGCGCGCCGACGAAAGCGACTGCATCGACGCCGACGTGCTCAAGCTTCTGAAGGACAGCGGGCTGGCGGCGGTGCAGGTCCCGGCCGCGTACGGAGGCCACTTCGAGAGCCCCGACTCGCTCGCCGTCACCATCGTGCGCGAGCAGCTCGCGGCGTCCTCCAGCCACCTCGACTCGCTCTTCGCCATGCAGGGGATCGGGAGCTACGCGATCTCGGTCGGTGGCTCGGACGAGGTCAAGGAGCACTGGCTCCCGCGGGTGGCCTCGATGGACGCGATCGCCGCGCTGGCGCTGACGGAGCCGGACGTGGGCTCGGACCTCAAGGCGCTCACCACCACGATCGTCGCCGACGGCGACGAGGTGGTCGTGACCGGTACGAAGAGCTTCATCACCAACGGGGGCGACGCGAGCTACTACTGCGTGCTCGGCAAGGAGGAGGTCGGCGACGGCGTGGGCTACTCGCTGGTCCTCGTGCCCGCCGACACCCTGGGGGTCACCACCAGCCGCCCCCACCAGATCATGGCTCCCCACGTGCTGGGTGACATCGAGTTCGACGCAGTGCGCGTGCCGGTGTCGCACCGGCTCGGAGCACCTGGGAAGGGGTTCGGTCTGGTACTCGCCACGCTGGCCACGTTCCGGGTCTCCGTCGCCGGTGCTGCCATCGGTACGGCGCAGGCCGCGCTCGACGACGCGCTCACCCACACGACCGGACGCGAACAGTTCGGCACCCCGTTGGCGCGGCTGGGTCCGGTTCCTCAGATGCTGGCGATGTCGTGGACCGAGATCGAGATGGCGCGGAGCTTCACCTACCAGGTCGCCCGCGCGGCTGCGTGTGACCCGACCGGGAGCCTTCACCTGTCGTCGATGGCCAAGATCGGCGCGACGGAGGTCGCCGGCCGCGTGGTCGATCGCAGTGTCCAGGTCATGGGCCGGTTCGGGCTGGTCCGCGGGAGCCGGATCGAGCGTCTCTACCGGGCGGCACGCCCGATGCGCGTATACGAAGGCGCGACCGAGGTGCTGCTCGACGCGCTCTCCAAGCAACTGATCAGGGGGCACCGCCAGTGATCATCGACGCCCACTGCCACGTCTGGCCCGACGAGATCGCCCGAAAGGTCCTGGCCGACCGTCCCGTGGGCCTGGACCCCGTGCACGACGGCACCCTGGACGGTCTGCGACGCACGATGGACGCCGCCGGCATCGACATGGCGATGACGCTCGCGGTGGCGAACGCGGGCCGGACAGTCCAGCGCACCAACGAGTTCATCGGCCGGGTCGACCGGTCCCGCTTCGTGCCCTTCGGCACCGTCCATCCCGACCTGTCGGTGGAGGAGAACCTCGCCGCCCTCCGGGACAACGGCGTCGTCGGCGTGAAGCTGCACCCGCTGTTCCAGTCGGTGGCCTTCGCCGACGCCAGGACGCGCGAGATCCTCGTCGCACTGGCCGAGAACGACATCCCGGTCATCGCGCACGTCGGCTCCGGAGGCGACGCGCACCAGAACGAGCGGGGCGCCCCGAAGAGCCTCCACGCGATGATGACCGAGATCACCGGTCTGCGTCTCATCGCGGCGCACTACGGCGGCTACCAGGTCCTCGACGAGGCCGAGCAGTGGTCGGTCGGGAGCAACGTCCATCTCGAGACCTCGTGGCCGCCGAGCATGGGCACGCTCCCGCCCGAGCGGGTCACGAGCATCATCCGCCGCCACGGGTCCCATCGCGTCGTGTTCGGGTCGGACTGGCCCATGACCGACCCCGCGACGGAGATCGCGGCGATCAAGGCCCTCGGCCTGACCGCCGAGGAGGAGAGCGGGATCCTCGGCGGAAACCTGGCGCGACTGCTTCGAATCGAGTCGCCCGCGACCTCTCTCGCCACCTGATCCGGGCCTGCACCATCGCCCCCCGGCCTGTTCGACACCTGGCTGCCGGCCTCGACGTTCGAACGGTTCGCCGGATCCATCCCCCACCCGGACCGCATGGGCCGCCCCGACGAGTTCGGGCTGCTGGCCGCCCACATCATCGAGAACCCCATGTTGAACGGCGAAACCATCCGTCTCGACGCCGCCTCACGACTCCCCGGGAACTGACCGTGACTTCCTCCGACACCAACGCCGAGCGACCGCTGCTCGTCTCCGACAACAACGGCGTACGCACCCTCACGCTGAACCGACCGGCCGCGCGCAACGCGGTCAACCTCGCCCTGGCCATGGCGATCGACGAGGCGCTGACCGAGTTCGACGAGCGTCGCGATCTCACGGTCGCGGTCCTGGCGGCGAACGGACCCACGTTCTGCGCCGGCATGGACCTGAAGGCTTTCCTGCGCGGAGAGCGACCGATCACGCCACGGCGCGGGTTCGCGGGCATCGTGCAGGAGCCACCGCGCAAGCCCATCATCGCGGCGGTCGATGGGCCGGCCGTCGCGGGTGGCTTCGAGATCGTCCTGGCCTGCGACATGATCGTGGCCGCCGAGAACGCGTTCTTCGCGCTCCCCGAGGTCAAGCGCGGTCTCGTCGCCGCCGGCGGTGGCCTGCTGCGGCTGCCCGGACGGCTGCCCTACCACCTGGCCATGGAGCTGGCGCTGACCGGCAAGCAGATCTCTGCGGTCGAGGCCGAGCGTCTGGGCCTGGTCAACAAGGTGGTGGCGCCGGGCACCGCGGTGGCCGCGGCCACGGAGCTCGCGGCCGAGGTGGCTGCCTGTGGCCCGCTGGCCGTCGCAGCGACGAAGAAGATCCTGCAGGACAGTCCCAGCTGGCCAGTGGCCGAGGCGTTCGAGCGTCAGTCCGAGCTGACCGAGCCCGTGCGGTCGTCGGCGGACGCCGTCGAGGGTGCGCGTGCCTTCACCGAGAAGCGCGCGCCGGTGTGGACAGGCTCGTGAGTCGCGACAGCGCACTCGATCTGATGAGGAAGACAGCATGGAATTGAACCTGACAGGCCGCGGGGTCATCGTGACCGGCGCCAGCAAGGGCTTGGGACGATCCGCGGCGCGTGCGTTGGCCGCCGAGGGCGCGAACGTCCTGGCCGTCGCGAGGACAGAGGCCAGCCTGAAGGAGCTGGCCGCGGAGAGCTTCGCCGGCGAAATCCACCCCCACGTGTGCGACATGCGTGACCGCGAGCAGGTCGCGGCCCTTGCGGCCGTGGCCGTGGAGCGGCTCGGGCGCCTCGACGTGGTCGTGAACAACGCGGGCATCGCACCCGCGGCGAACTTCCTCGAGATGGACATGTCCCTCTTCGACGAGGTCATGGAAGTCAACGTCGCCTCCATCGCCGTGCTCTCCCAAGCCGCCGCGCGCCACTTCGTCGAGGCGGAACAGGGCGGCCGCATCATCAACGTGGTGTCGACCTCGGGCATCCTCGGCAAGGCGACGCTGGCCGCCTACTCGGCCTCCAAGGGCGCAGCGATCCAGCTGACCAAGGCACTCGCGGCCGAGTGGGCGCGTCACGACATCCAGGTCAACGCCATCGCTCCTGGGGCATTCGCCACCGAGGCCCAGTCCTACGTCACGAGCAACCCGGACATCCTGGCCAAGCGGGTACGCAAGATCCCCGCGCGGCGGATGGCGGAGCCCGACGAGATCGGGCCCCTGGTCTGCTACCTGTCGTCGACGAGCTCGAAGTTCGTCTCCGGGGCCGTTTACGTGATCGACGGTGGCGAGACCGCCAAGCAATGACCGTCCGAGACACCTGCGTCCAGGACGTGGTCCTCGGCCCCGCACGCCGGCTATTGCCGGACGTCAGCGCCGCGGAATGCACCTTGGCACGTCCGGAAGACCACCGGCTTGGAGCCGGGGAGGCGGCAGCCGAGCGACCTCGCGCATGGTGACGCACGACGCCGATCCTCCGGCCGGTGACCTTCAGGGTCATTTCGGAAGCAGCTCTTGTGCCGACTCGCAACATGTGGTCCCATCGAGGCAGAAAATTAGTTGGTCAACCGACAATCTATTTAGCGTAGGGAGCAACTCATGAGAGATGCGGTGATCGTCGACGCCGTACGGACACCCATCGGCAAGCGGAACGGCGCCCTGGCGGACATCCACCCCGCAGATCTCTCGGCGACCGTGCTGCGCGCCCTGGCCGAGCGCAACGACCTCGAGCCGTCTCTCGTCGACGACGTGATCTGGGGCTGCGTGAGCCAGGTCTCCGAGCAGGCCAGCAACATCGGCCGCAACGCGGTGCTGACGGCCGGCTGGCCCGAGAGCGTGCCCGCCACGTCGGTGAACCGGGCGTGCGGCTCGAGCCAGCAGGCCGTGAGCTTCGCGGCAGCGGGTGTGATCGCGGGGCAGTACGACTTCGCCGTCGCCGGCGGAGTCGAGTCGATGACCCGCGTGCCGATGGGCAGCGCCGCGCAGGGGGCCCAGACCGTGCCCACCGCCGTGCTCGAGCACTACGGCGTGGACGGATTCAACCAGGGCATCGGTGCCGAGATGATCGCCGAGCGGTGGGGGCTGTCCCGCACCACGCTCGACGAGTACGCCCTTCGCTCCCATGAGCTGGCCGCCGCCGCGGTCGACGCCGGTGCGTTCGCCTCGCAGCTGGTGCCGCTCGGCGGCTTGGCGGCCGACGAGGGCATCCGGCGGGGCGGCTCGCTCGAGAAGCTCGCCACGCTGGCGACCCCCTTCAAGAGCGACGGCGTCATCTCCGCCGGCAACGCCTCTCAGATCTCCGACGGGGCGGGCGCGCTGCTGCTGACCACTTCGGAGATCGCCCAGGCCAACGGCCTCACACCCATCGCCCGGATCCACACCGCCGTTGTGGCCGGCGACGACCCGGTGATCATGCTGACGGCTCCGATCCGGGCCACCGAGCTGGCGCTGAAGAAGTCGGGACTCGCACTCGACGAGATCGGCGCCTTCGAGGTCAACGAGGCGTTCGCCCCGGTCCCCCTGGCCTGGCTGGCCGAGACCGGTGCGAAGGAAGACCGCCTGAACCCGCTCGGCGGCGCCATCGCCGTCGGTCATCCCCTCGGCGGGTCGGGCGCCATCTTGATGACCCGACTGGTGCACCACATGCGCGACAACGGGATCCGCTACGGGCTCCAGACGATGTGCGAGGCCGGTGGCCTGGCCAACGCCACCATCCTCGAGCTGCTCTGACGCGGCTCCGCCGCCCGCCCACCTGGGCGGCCTCACCCCCATCCCGTGGGGGATCGCAGATCCGGTGCCCGCGGCGCCGGGCCCCACTGACAGGAGAACAGCATGCAGGTGAACGGATCCGTCATCGCGGTGACGGGCGGAGCGTCCGGTCTCGGCCTGGCCACGGCGCAGCGGTTGATCAACGCCGGCGCCAAGGTGGCTCTGGTCGACCTCCCCACCTCCGCCGGCGAGGCAACGGCCAAGGAGCTGGGTGACAACGCCCTGTTCACGCCAGGCGACGTGAGCGACGAGGCGTCCTTCGGGGCGGCCCTGGACGCGGCCGAGCGCCTCGGGCCGCTCAAGGGGATCGTGCACTGCGCCGGGAGCGGTCGCAGGCTCCGCCTGCTCGACAAGGACGGCAACCCGGGATCCCTCGAGGACTTCGAGTTCGTCATCAGGCTGAACCTGGTCGGCAGCTTCAACGCGCTCCGGCTCGGAGCCGCCCGGATGGCCAAGCACGAGGCGGTCGGCGGCGAGCGCGGCGCCATCATCATGACGGCGTCCGTGGCGGCGTACGAGGGTCAGATCGGGCAGATCCCCTACACCGCCTCCAAGGCCGGCATCGTGGGCATGACCCTCACCGCGGCCCGCGACCTCGCCAGCAAGGGCATCCGCGTGTGCTCGATCGCGCCAGGCATCATGGACACGCCGCTGCTCGGCCGCCTCCGCGAGGACGTCCGGGAGAGCCTGTCCGCCAGCGTCCCGAACCCGCGGCGTCTCGGGCTGCCCGACGAGTACGCCCAGCTCGCGTGTCACATCCTGGAGAACGCCTACCTCAACGGCGAGACCATCCGCCTCGACGGCGCTCTTCGCATGGCACCTCGGTAGGGCTCCGATGGCTGACCTGGAGTACACCGTTCGCGATGGCGTGGGCACCATCCTGCTCAACCGTCCACACGCGAAGAACGCGTTCACACTGGAGATGATCGAGGCGTGGGCGGCCGCGCTCCGTTCGGCGCGCACCGATCCAGACGTGCGGGTCGTCGTGGTCACCGGCGCCGGTGACGCCTTCTGCTCCGGCATCGACCTGTCGGTCCTCGAGGCCGTCGGCGACGAGCCGCTGGCGCTGAAGTCGATGCTGACCGAGGGCGTGCACGAGGTCGCCCGCGCCGTCGACGAGCTGTCCAAGCCCGTCATCGCCGCCGTCAACGGCGTCGCCGTCGGCGCCGGCATGGACATGGCCCTCATGTGCGACATCCGCCTGCTGGCGCAGTCGGCCCGGATGTCGGAGGGCTACATCCGCGTCGGCCTGGTGCCGGGCGACGGCGGGTGCTACTACCTGCCCCGCCTGGTCGGCATGTCGAAGGCCCTGGAGCTGCTGTGGACCGGCGACTTCATCGACGCGGACGAGGCCCTGCGGATCGGCCTGGCGACCAAGGTCCACGCCGACGCCGACTTCATGGGTGCCTACCGGGCCTTCGCGTGCCGGCTCGCTCAGCAGCCGCCGATCAACGTCGCGATGATCAAGCGGGCCGCGCAGCAGTCGGTCCACGCCGACCTGCGCACCGCGCTCGACCTCATCTCGTCCCACCTGGCCGTCGTGCACGGAACCAGGGACTCCCAGGAAGCTCGCGCCGCCCTCCGTGAGCGACGAACGCCGTCGTTCGAAGGCAGATGAAGGCAGGTTCTCTTCATGAACTCGCAGGAGCCGGTGCTTCTCACCTCGGCCCTCGGCATCACGACGATCACGTTGAACCGCCCGGAGCGCAAGAACGCCATCGACGAGTCGATGTGGCGCACGCTCACCGAGATGCTCCAGCACGTCCGCAACGACGCCGACACCCGGGTGGTCGTCCTCCAGGGCGCCGGGGGCGACTTCTGCGCCGGTGCGGACGTCGCCAAGAGCACGCACGACGAGCACCCCATTCCGCGGCTGCGCCGCATCGGGGACGTCGCGCTCGCACTGTTCGAGCTGCCGATGCCCGTGATCGCCAAGGTGGACGGGGTCGCGGCGGGAGCCGGCTGCAACATGGCCCTGGCCTGCGATGTCGTCGTCGCTTCCAGCCGGGCCCGGTTCACCGAGATCTTCACCCGCCGTGGGCTGTCGATCGACTTCGGTGGCTCGTGGCTGCTCCCGCGTGTCGTCGGTCTCCAGCAGGCGAAGCGGCTGGCGCTGCTCGCGGAGGTCATCGACGCGGCCGAGGCTCACCGCCTGGGCATGGTCACCTGGATGCGGCCCGCGGACCAGCTCGACGACTTCGTCGCCGACGTCGCGCAGAGGCTGGCGGCGTTGCCGCCGGTCGCGCTCGAGCAGACCAAGGCACTGCTGAACGAGGGCGTCGGCATCGACCTACCCGCAGCGATCCGCAACGAGGCCGCCGCCCAGGCCGTCAACTTCGCCACCGAGGACGCGCCCGCGGCGTTCCGTGCGTTCCTGGACAAGACCGACCCTCCTCACTACACCGGCCGCTGGGCCGTGCGATGACGGGGCGTGGCCCGATCATGGAAGGGCATCAATGGAGTTCCTGACCTTGTCACCCGTGACGCTGCCGGAGCGGCTGGTGGAGCTTCGGCACCGGGTGCGAGCGTTCCTGCAGGACGAGATCGCGGCGGGCCGGATCACCCCGCACTGCGACCAGTGGCTCGCGGGCTGGGACCCGGGCTTCAGCCGTCGGCTCGCCGAGCGAGGCTGGATCGGCATGGCCTTTCCCACGAAGTACGGCGGCTCGGCAGAGGGGGCGCTGGCGCGATTCGTCGTCACCGAGGAGCTGCTCGCCGCCGGCGCGCCGGTCGCCGCCCACTGGATCGCCGACCGCCAGTCGGGACAGGCGCTGATCAACTTCGGAACCGAGGAGCAGCGGCAGACCTTCCTGCCGCGCATTGCCCGGGGCGAGTGTTACTTCGCCATCGGGATGAGCGAGCCCGACACCGGCTCGGACCTCGCCTCGGTCCGCACCCGCGGCACCCGGGTCGACGGTGGCTGGAAGCTCAACGGCACCAAGATCTGGACCAGCGGTGCGCATCACGCCCACGCCATGATCGCCCTGATCCGGACGGAGGCGCTTGGCGAGTCGAGACACGCCGGCCTGACGCAGGTGATCGTCGAGCTTCCCGACCCGAGCATCGAGGTGCGACCGATCAAGCTGCTGACCGGCGAGCACCACTTCAACGAGGTGGTGTTCCAGGACACCTTCGTGCCCGACTCCCGCGTACTGGGTGAGCCCGGCGCCGGGTGGAAGCAGGTCACGAGCGAGCTCGCCCTGGAGCGCAGCGGCCCGGAGCGGATCCTGTCCACCTTCCCGCTGCTCGTGGTGGCGCTGAGGACGATGGCCGAGAACGGCGTGGACATCGACCAGGCTCGGTTGGGGGAGCTGGTCGCGCGGCTGTGGGCCCTGCGGCAGATGTCGCTCTCGGTAGCCGGGCGGCTCGAGCAGGGTGAGGACCCCGCCACCGCCGCGGCGATCGTCAAGGACCTCGGCACGCAGTTCGAGGGCAGCCTGATCGACGCGGTCCGGATGATGGCAGGGGCCGAGCCCGACCTCGGTTCGTTGCACCGGCTCCCGCGGATGCTGGCCGAGGCTGTCCTGCACAGTCCGGGGTTCACCCTGCGTGGGGGCACGAACGAGATCCTGCGCGGGATCGTGGCGAAGGCAGTAGGAGCTTCATGAACGACATCACCGAGGCACTCACGCAGGCCGTGACCGACGCGTGCGGCCGGCATCCGTCATCGGCAGACCCCGCGGAGGCTGCGGAGTGGAACGCCCCGCTGTGGTCCGCGCTCGACCAGATCGGGATCGCGCTGCTGACGGTCCCCGAAGAGCGGGGCGGACCGGGCGGCGACCTGCTCACCGCCGCCGCGGTACTGGAAGTGCTCGGGGAGCACTCCGCCACGGTGCCGCTCGCCGAGACCGCGCTCCAAGCGGCCTGGCTGCTCGCCGAGTGCGACGCGCCGATCCCGGCCGGGCCGATGGCGGCCGCAGTCGGCGGCCCCCGGCTCAGTCTGATCGAGGAGTCGGGTGCGTGGGTGCTGGACGGCGAGCTCGCCCGCGTGCCGTGGGCCCGCCACGCCGACCACCTGGTGCTGCTCGTGGGGCGCCACGTCGTGACGACCCGGCGCGACACGCTCGACCTGCGGCCCGGGACCAATCTGGCCGGCGAGCCGCGCGACGACGTGGTCTTCCACCGTCTCGTGATCCCCGCGGACCAGGTCCACACCCTTCCCGAGGAATCTGCAGTCGGGGTACGGCTGTTCACCGCGCGCGGCGCGGTGAGTCGCCTGGCGCTGATGGCCGGCGCAGCTCGCCGGGCTCTCGAGATGTCGCTCGCCTACGCCTCCGAGCGACACCAGTTCGGACGCCCGCTCGACAAGTTCCAGGCGGTCCAGCAGCAGATCGCCGCGATGGCCGGGGAGGTCCTGCTGTGCAAGGTGGCCGCCGAGTCGGCCGCGCGGGCCCTCGACGAGGGGACCTCCTGGGAGCTCGCGGTCGCCGCAGCCAAGGTCTCCGCCGGGAACGCGGCCGGAACGGTGGCCCGGATCGCCCACCAGATCCACGGCGCGATCGGCTTCACCGAGGAGCACGACCTACGACGGTGCACCACGAGGATCTGGAGCTGGCGCGACGAGTGCGGCAGCGTGGGCGAGTGGGCCGTGGAACTCGGAGCCCTGGCGGCAGCTGCCAGCCCCGACGGCCTGTGGCCGCTGCTCTCCGACGGGGGTGCGGCCGAAAAGATTTGCGGGTCGGCAAGCAAATAACCTGATCCGAGAATCACTGTGGTGCCGACCGCAGCCACGGACCGGCCCTGTCGGCCACTACGACGACGAGGAGGACCTCCTCGAGCTGGTCGACGACCTCCGCGACACCAGCAGGCTCGGCCGATCCCGTGAAACTTCACTTCTGACGTAAGAGGACACAGCTATGACTACTGCACGTCGCTCCCTTCGCCCCCGGCGCTCCTGCCTGGCCGTACCGGGCTCGAACCCCCGCTTCCTGGAGAAGGCGCAGGGCCTCCCCGCCGACCAGGTCTTCCTCGACCTGGAGGACGCGTGCGCGCCGCTGGCCAAGCCGGAGGCGCGGCACACCATCGTCAAGTTCCTCAACGAGGGCGACTGGACGGGCAAGACCCGGGTGGTCCGCGTCAACGACTGGACGACCGAGTGGACCTACCGGGACGTGGTGACGGTCGTCGAGGGCGCCGGCCCGAACCTGGACTGCATCATGCTGCCCAAGGTGCAGGACGCCCAGCAGGTCGTCGCCCTGGACCTGCTGCTGACCCAGATCGAGAAGACCATGGGCTTCGAGGTCGGCCGGATCGGCATCGAGGCGCAGATCGAGAACGCGCAGGGCCTGAACAACGTCAACACCATCGCGCAGGCCTCGCCGCGCATCGAGACGATCATCTTCGGCCCGGCCGACTTCATGGCGTCGATCAACATGAAGTCCCTCGTCGTGGGCGAGCAGCCGCCCGGCTACCCGGCGGACGCCTACCACTACATCCTGATGAAGATCCTGATGGCCGCCCGCGCCAACGACCTCCAGGCGATCGACGGCCCCTACCTGCAGATCCGCAACGTCGACGGCTTCCGCGAGGTGGCCGGCCGGGCCGCCGCGCTCGGCTTCGACGGCAAGTGGGTGCTGCACCCCGGCCAGGTGGACGCCGCCAACGAGGTCTTCTCGCCCTCCCAGGAGGACTACGACCACGCCGAGCTGATCCTGGACGCGTACGAGTACTGCACCTCCGAGGCGGGCGGCAAGAAGGGCTCGGCGATGCTCGGCGACGAGATGATCGACGAGGCCAGCCGGAAGATGGCGCTGGTCATCGCGGGCAAGGGCCGCGCGGCCGGCATGCGGCGCACCAGCACGTTCGAGATCCCGGAGGGCTGAGCGGCATGCAGTTCGGACGGACCTACGAGGAGTTCGAGGTCGGGACGGTGTACAAGCACTGGCCCGGCAAGACGGTCACCGAGTACGACGACCACCTGTTCTGCCTGTTGACGATGAACCACCACCCGCTCCACATGGACGCCAACTATGCGGAGAGGACGACGGACTTCGGCAAGAACGTCGTCGTCGGGAACTACGTCTACTCCCTCCTGCTCGGCATGTCGGTGCCGGACGTCTCCGGCAAGGCGATCGCCAACCTGGAGATCGAGTCGCCGTAGACCGTGTCGCCGTGGAAGGTGGGCGCCACGGTCTACGGCGAGACGACCGTCCTCGACAGGTGGCCGTCCCAGTCGAAGGACGACCGCAGCATCGTCCACGTCGAGACCCGGGGCTACAAGCAGGACGGCACGCTCGTGTGCACCTTCCGCCGCAAGGTGATGGTCCCCACGAGACGTACATCAACTGACCAAGGCAACCGCCGAGGTGGTCGTCGAGGGCCCGCAATGAGCGGCTCAGCCCAGGCAGATCACCGGCCCGGCACCCAATTCGACGTCCTTGCCGTCGGCGCGGGACACGCTGGCGTCCAAGTGGCGGCCATCCTCGCCTCGTCCTTCGAAGGCAGCACCGGGCTCCTGTCGGCCGAGCGGTGCGAGCCCTACGAGAGACCGCCTCTGACCAAGGGGTTCCTGGCCGGCGACGTCACCGCGCCCGGGCTCCTGCTCCGACCGTCGACCTTCTGGCAGGACTCCGGGGTCACTCTGCTCCTCGGCCAGCACGTGACGACGATCGACGCCGAGGCACACGTGGTGGTCACCTCGCACGGCGACCGGTTCGCCTACGCCCGCTTCGTGCGGGCCACCGGCACCGACCCGGTGCGCATCGACCTCCCGGGCATGAAACTGCCAGGGGTGCACGAGCTGCGCACCCTCAAGGACACCGTGCGGTTCCGCGTCAACGTCGGGCCGGACACCAAGGTCATCGTCACGCGAACTCGTCGTGATCGACTGCTGGTTCCCCAGCAGCAAGCTGTGCGGGAACTGCGGAACGGTCAGTGGGAAGCTGCCACTGAACGTCCGCCAGTGGACGTGCGACTGCGGCACCGTGCACAACCGCGACGTGAACGCGGCACGCAACATCCTGGCCGCCGGGCTGGCGGCGTCTGCCTGTGGAGACGGTGTAAGACCTCAGCGGGAGTCCTCCCGGACGGGGCGGTCGTCGGTGAAGCAGGAAGTCCAGCGGGTGACCGCTGGAATCCCCCACCTCTAGGCGGGGGAGGAAGCAATCGATGCTGCTGCGTCTTTCCACGCGTTCCGCGGGACGCTCACCTACAGAGGTCATGGCGGAGTGCTGGCCGTCGAGCTCCGTGATCCGCGGGTGTATGTGGCCGCCGGCGGACGCGGCACCGTCTCGGTGGCGCCCGGTGCTGGCCGGACGGGGAAGCGGCCGGTGATCGCCGCGTTCGCCGAGCGCGAGGTCGTGGAGCGGCGACTGCTCGTGCCGGCGCCGCGGCTCACCTGGACCGGCGTGACCATGCTGGGCGACGTCTACGAGGTCGTGATCTGCTCGATCCGATCGAGATCGGACCCGATCCGGCGTAGTGCCCTTGGAGAGCGGGCGCCATCGGCGAGTCAGTCCAGGCTCGCCTGCTGCTCGCTCCACTCGGCGACGATGATCTTGGTGTCGATGGCGTGGCTCGGCGGCGCGCCGGGAGTACCGGGGTCGGTGCGGGAGAACCGCGGTGCGGGGGAGGGCTGGACGATGCCGTTTAGGTTGGTGACGACGCGCCGGGCGACGACGTGCTCGTGCTGGCTGGCTTCGTCGAAGGACAGCACGGGCGTGACGCACGCGTCGATCGAAGAGAAGACATCCGTCCAGTGCTGGCGTGGCTTGGCCAGGAACGCTTCGGTCAACCGGGCGCGGAGCGTCAGCCACCCGGACCGGTCGTGCTGGTCGGGTAGGTCCTCCCCGGCCAGCCCCACTCCCTCCAGCAGTCGCTGGTAGAACTGCGGCTCGACGGCTCCGACCGCCATGTAGCCGCCGTCGGCGCACTCGTAGGTGTCGTAGAAGGGAGCGCCTCCGTCGAGGAAGTTCTCGCCACGCCTGTCGTTCCACGCCCCGCCGCCGTACATCGACCACAGCATGTGCGCGAGCATGCTCGCGCCGTCGATCATCGCGGCATCGATGACCTGGCCGGCCCCGGAGCGCTCACGCTCCCACAGCGCCGCCAGGATTCCGGTGAGGAAGAACATCGAGCCACCGCCGTAATCACCGATGAGGTTCAACGGTGGCACGGGGCGCTGGCCGGCGCGCCCGACCGCGTTGAGGATGCCCGCGATCGCGAGGTAGTTGATGTCGTGTCCCGCCCGGCTCGCCAGCGGCCCGTCCTGTCCCCATCCGGTCATCCGGCCGTACACGAGGCGGGGGTTCACCTCGTAGCAGTCCTCGGGTCCGAGCCCGAGTCGCTCGGCAACGCCGGGGCGGTATCCCTCGATGAGCACGTCCGCGCGGGCCACCAGTTCCAGGACGGTTGCCCGATCAGCGGGCGACTTCAGATCGGCGGCTACCGTGCGTCGTCCACGCAGCTGTTCGTTGCGACCCTGCGCGCCCAAGCCGAAGGGCCTGTCTGGACGCTCGACACGGACCACGTCGGCGCCGAGATCGGCAAGGATCATGGCGGCGTGCGGGCCGGGCCCGATGCTGGCCAGCTCGACGACGCGGAGACCGGTCAGCGGTCCTGTCATGACGTACCTCGATCCGCCCGGAGGCGATAAATCTCGCGGGTTGAATGGTGTGCGGTCTGATCTTCCGAGCCTGGAGCCTCAGGCGAGCCTGGGGCCCCAGGTGTGGAGGCGGTCCTCGGCGAAGTCACCCTTGGGTGGCTGCTGGCGTGCCCGCCAGGTTGCGGAGCACCTGATCGATGAACGCGGTGAGCACGGCGCCGGAGTCGATACTGTCCGGGTCCAGCTTCCAGAGGTACCCCACCCCCCGCAGCTGCGCGACGATGACCGCTGCCTGCTGCTCGGGGTCGACGCCGTGGACGATGGAACCGTCCTTCACGCCGTTTCTGATGTAGTTGGCGATGCGGGACCGCTGCTTCTCGTGGAAGGCGACGAATCGCTCCCGCAGCTCGGGAACGGGGCCGACGGCTTCGAAGATCAGTGCGTAGAGAACGGCCAGAGACCGGGGGCTTTTCTCGTACGCGTCCTTGATCTCGGTCAACAGCACGCGCAGCGCGTCGAGACCCGTCAGCCCGTGCAGCTCTGGCTCTACCTTCTCCACGTCCCAGCGGACGACGATCTCCTCGACGAGTGCCTCGAGCAACTTGCCCTTGGAGCCGAACCGGGCAGTCGCGAGACTGCGGCTGTACCCGGCGCGTTGGCCAACCGTGGCCAGGGTCATCGACTGATACCCGCCCTCGGCCACAAGGTCGCCAGCAGCGCGGAGGAGGAGACGGGTAGAACGTTCGGAACGGACCTGATGACCGTTCAGTGCCTGATCGGTTTCCATGCCACAATGCTAGTTCGTTGACCAACAAAAAAGGACAGCTTTTTGGACATCAAGACCGCTTCGGTCGGCTCGGGTAACGGCGTTTCGTCGGCATCCTGTGCTCATCGGAAGGGAGTGGGGGGCAGGAGCCGGTCGGAGATCAGTCGCTGCATGATCTCGGAGGTGCCTTCGAAGATCTTGGTGAGGCGGGCGTCGCGCCAGTAGCGCTCAATTGGGAAGTCGGTGGTGTATCCGGCGCCCCCGTGCAGCTGCAGTGCCTCCGACGTCACGCGCTCGGACATCTCCGCCGCCGTGTACTTCAGCATCGCGGCTCGCATGTCGGACGCTTCGCCGGCGTCGACGTCGGTGGCCACCTCGTACATCAGCGCGCGACACAGCTCGATCTCGGAGGCCATGGTCGCGATCTTGAAGCGAGTTGCCTGGAAGTCACCGATGGCGTGACCGAACTGCTCCCTCTCCTGGACGTATCTGATTGAATCCTCCAGCGCGCCACGCGCCAGGCCGATCGAACGTGCCGCTGTGTGGATGCGGGGCGTCAGCATGCCGTCGGCGACGCGCTTGAAGCCTCCGTCGGGGCCGTTGGCGTCCTGCTCGTAGCCGAGCAGGCCGTCGTCCGGCACGAAGCAGTTGTCGAAGGACAGCTCGAAGGTGTGCCATCCGTGGTAGCCGATCTTGCGGACGGGTGTCCCCGTGCAACCCGCCGGGAACTCGCCGGGGTTCTTGTAAACGATGAACCGGCGAATCCCCTCGCGCCGGCGCGCGGGGTCGTACGGCGTTGTCCGAGCGACCACGAGGATCCCGTCGGCCTGGTCGGCGAACGTGCACCACATCTTCTGCCCGTTGATCACCCAACCGCCTTCGACCTTGTCGGCCCGGGTGCGGATGGATGCGATGTCTGAACCCGCGCCGGGCTCACTCATCGCGAATGCCCCCAGCCACTCGCCACGCGCGGCCCGAGGAAGGATCGCAGCTCGCTGGGTGGGGTCCAGAGCGGCGGCGATGCCAGAGCGCGTAATGATGCTGGCGACGCTCATCCAGGCCCGGGCAAGCTCCTCGGTGATGAGCGCGTACTCGAAGACACCGAGGCCCAGGCCACCGTGCTCTTCCGGGATCAGGATCCCGAAGAAGCCAAGATCCGCCATCTTGGCACGCAGCGAGGCGGGGATCAGCCCGCGCTCCGGATCGAGCTCGTTCGCGACCGGGAGCACCTCGCGCATGGCGAAGTCACGGGCCATCTCCTGGATGGACTCGCGCTCCTCGGTGCGGTAGGCGAGCGGAATCCTGGGCCGCGGATCGACCAGCGGGTGTTTCACGAGCGACCCCACATTCATAGTTTGTCGACTAGCAATTTTGGCCGACTCTAGCTGTTGTCTCTAACGACAGCAAGCCCCCTCGCTCGCTCCTTCGACGATCGCCGCAGTCTCTGCCGACGCCCGCAGGGAAGCAGGGTTGCTGGTTGACAAACTTTCCACCTGTCGGCTTTCCTGGGCCGCCACGACGTGTGGCGTTGGCAATGGCGTTGGCCCGACGAAGCGACAGCAGTGGTGAGCTGAACTCGGCAATGAAGCGGCCTGGGGCTCGGTCCTGGCCGACGCGCGGCCCGTGGCCCCGCGTCACCCCTCCCGACGTGCGGCGCCCGGTCGGGAATCCGCGGCACCGGCAATCACCACGGATCCTGGGAGAAGGGCGACCTGCATGAAGAAATACACCGAGTTCTGGACCAACCTCACCTCCAAGGATCCCCGCCAGGCATTCGCCGAGGCGGCGAAGCTCGAAGCCGACGGCTGGGACGGTGCGGTGATGGTCGACTCCCCATGCATGTTCCCCGAGGTCTGGGCCTGTCTCGCCGTGTGTGCCCAGGCGACGAGCCGAATGAAGCTGGCCACTGAAGTCACGAACCCCATCACCCGGCATCCGTCAGTCACGGCGGCCGCTGCCGCGTCGCTGCAGATGATCTCGGACGGCCGCGCCGTCCTCGGGGTCGGACGAGGGGACTCCGCGCTGGCCTACGTCGGCGCGTCATCCATGCCGATCTCGGCGTTCGAGCACTACCTCGAGGTCCTGCAGACCTGTCTCCGTGGCGAGATGGTCGACATGGAGGACGCCAGTGCCATGGTCGTGAACGCCAAGGCGGGGGTCACGACCTGGCCATCGGTGCGGGGCCGGCCGGCAGCAGCCTGAGGTGGCTGGCGGACTACGACCTGCCCAAGGTCCCGGTCGAGTCGTTCGCGACGGGACCGAAGGCGATCGCGTCGTCGGCCCGCACCGCGGAGACGGTCATCCTGGGGCTCGCGGCCGAGATCAACCGCGTCGCCTGGGGCGTCGACCTCGCCCGCACGGCTGCCCAGGAGGCCGGCCGGGAGGTCGGCGTGGGATGTGTCGTCGTGGCGATGCCGCAGGAGGACATCCGGGTCGCTCGTGACCTCGCGAGGCCGACGATCGCCACGATGGCGCGATTCTCGGTCATGAACAAGAAGGTCATCGGCCCGGCCACGAGTGACCAGGCAGAGACGATGCTCAAGCTCGCCGAGGTCTACGACATGAACAAGCACGGCGACGCGGCGGCGCAGACGCAGGTACTGAGCGACGAGTTCGTCGATCAGTTCGGGATCGTGGGAAGCGTCGATACCTGCGTCGACCGAATCAAGGAATTCGTGGACCTGGGCCTCGAGCGGATGACCTTGTGGATGCCGCACACAAGAACTCCTGAAATGGCTCACTCGTACGACCTCTTGGTCAACGAGGTGCTGCCGCGAGTCCGCGCTCGCTGAGCGCAGTCCGCGTCCGTTGACCCACCAGGATCCGCCTGGCCCGCCGCCCGGGGACGTTCGGCGACGCAGACCGGGCTCGCTGCTTTCCGACCCAGCGGC
This sequence comes from Streptomyces sp. NTH33, assembly GCF_003236365.1. Classification (GTDB taxonomy): domain Bacteria; phylum Actinomycetota; class Actinomycetes; order Streptomycetales; family Streptomycetaceae; genus Streptomyces. The sequence continues at coordinate 8,218 of NZ_POTZ01000017.1, read as the reverse complement.
GGAGCCGCGTCGCCGGCCTGCACCCCACACCGACGGCTACCGCCCTCCCCCGCTCCCGCAGATCGACAAGGCATCAACTACCGCGAGGGTGGACCACACGCTTGGCGGCACGTCTGATCGAAAAAATTTAAGAAATTAGGTGGTTGACAAACTATGAACGGCCGACAACGATTCCCGTCACGCGCCTCACTTGTGATGCACCTCGCATCGAGGGCTCATCCCAGTCGCTCGGGACGGGCGGGCAGGTGTCCACAGGCCGATACCAGGAAGGAAAACTCATGCGAGCTGCAGTCATCAGGGAGGGCGGCGAGAAGTTCGAGATCTCGAACGTGACCATCGACGAGCCGATGGAACAGGAGGTGCTCGTGGATGTTCGGGCGCCCGGTCTGTGTCACAGCGACACCACCGTCGCCAAGATGGGGATGGGCGTTGGCATGCCGATCGTCCTGGGGCACGAGATTGCCGGGGTCGCCGCCGTCGGATCGGCCGTCTCCCGAGTCAGCGTCGGTGACCACGTCGTGGCAGCAGCCGTGCAGCCGTGCGGCCAGCGCCGAGCGCGCCCGAAGGGCAGCCTCTGGGCCTGCCCGAACCCGGACACGCTCAACCGCGACCCGAGCGCTGTACCCCGCCTGCACGACGAGAGCGGCTCGATCGGACAGCTCCAGGGCCTGGGCGGCTTCGCCGAGCAGGCGTTGATCCACGCGAACCGGCTGGTCGCCATCGACCCCGCAATGCCGTTCGAGCAGGCATCACTCATCGGCTGCGCCGTCGCGACCGGTGGCGGTGCCGTGTTCAACGTCGCGAAGGTGGAGCCCGGTCAATCGGTGGCTGTGTTCGGCTGCGGCCGCGTCGACCTGAACGCGATCCAAACAGCAGTGCCGGCCGGCGCGACGCGCATCATCGGCGCCGACATCCAGCCCGACAAGCTGGAGCTGGCCAGGAAATTCGGCGCGACCGACATCATCGACTCCAGCCAGGTCAACGTGGTCGAGGCCATCGGCGAACTGACCGAGTCCGACGGCGTCCACCACGCCTTCGTGACGGTGGGTCCCGGCCGTGGCCGAGTCGGCTCTCAGGGTCCTCGGTCACGACGGCACCGTGTACCTCATCGGCAGCATGTCACCGGGCGCCGAGCTGACCCTCCGCACTTCTCCCGCCGAGAGCCTGCTCCTGCCGTACCAGCAGGGGGCGTGGCTCGGTTCATCGGACTTCTACCACGACATCCCTCTGTACGTGGACCTCTACCTCAGAGGGTCACCTCAGCCTTGACGACCTGGTGCCCCGGTCCATCGTCCTCGACGAGGTCAACGATGCCTACGAAGCGTTGGAGGGCGGCGGCCTCGCCCGCAGCGTGATCGTCCTCCCAGCTCGATCCTGACCGCACCGGTCACCCGTTCACCGTACAGCTCGACTCCCTCCTTGTCCGGGGTATTCCGCTCGCTGCCCGTCCCGTCCTGGTGCGCGGCTCTGCCGACCCCGACCACCTACCGACCGCAAGGAACAGCCGTGAATGTCACGAACGCGCTCGAACTCCACCGGGCGGTAGCCGCAGAAGTGCTACCCGAGCCGTCCCTCCACATCGCCGGCTCGGCGGTCACCAGCACCGATCGCGGCACTCTCGACCGGATCGACCCCACGACAGGGCAACTGCTCGCGTCGTTCCCCATCGCCGGCGAACGGGAGGTCGACCAGGCGGTGCAGGCGGCCCGCAAGGCGTGGCCCGCATGGCGGCGGATGGCGGCGGACGAGCGTCGCCGGATCCTGTGGAACATCGCCCGGGCGATCGAAGCCCACGAGGATGAGCTCAACAAGATCGTCGCACTGGAGACGGGGGTGCCGCTCGCCGTCGGTGGCATGGCGATGGCGATCGACCATTTTGAGTACTACGCCGGCTGGGTCGACAAGTTCGAGGGTGTGCTCATCAGCACCTACCCCGGCAGTGCCCTCGACTACGTGAAGTACGAGCCCTACGGCGTCGTCGATGTCTTTGTCCCGTTCAACGGGCCCATCCCCAACGCCGCGATGAAGCTGGCGCCGGCGTTCGCGGCTGGCAACTGCGTGGTCCTCAAGTCGCCCGAGCTCAGCCCGTTCGGAGTCATGCGACTGGCTGAGATCTGTCGCGAGGCTGGACTGCCTGACGGCGTGCTCAGCGTTCTGTCAGGTGATAAAGAGACCGGCCAGGCCATCATCCGCCACCCCGACGTCGCAAAGGTCGCGTTCACGGGCGGCGGTGCCGTCGCGCGCAGCGTCATGGCGGTCGCATCGGAGTCGCTGACCCCTGTGGTGCTCGAACTCGGTGGCAAGTCCGCCAATCTCATCTTCGAGGATGCCGACCTGGATGCGGCGGCGCAGATGGCGGCAATGATGAGCGCAGTGATGCTCTCGGGCCAGGGTTGCCTGTTCCCGACCCGCCTGATGGTGCAGGAGTCGGTGTACGACGAGGTGATCGAGCGGGTTGCGGCCGTCACCACGAGCGCGACCATCGGCGACCCGCTGGATCCGAACGCCCTGATGGGCCCGGTGATCAGTGAAGACGCTGCTGACCGGATCTTGTCGATGGTTGACGCGGCCCGGAAGGAAGCCCGTGTCGTCACCGACGGCGAGCGAATTGATACCGATCTGGGTGGGAACTGCTTCGTCCGACCGACGGTCCTCGCCGACGTCGACAACACCAGCAGCATCGCCCAGCAGGAGGTTTTCGGGCCGGTTCTCGCGATGATGCCGTTCAAGGACGAGACCCAGGCTCTCGGGATGGCAAACAGCACCGAGCACGGGCTGGCCGCCTACGTCCACACCAACAACCTGAAGCGCGCACATCGGGCCGCCGATGGTTTGGTCGCGGGCTGGATCGGGGTGAACAGCTTCCCGCCCATGGCGGCAACGGCACCGTTCGGCGGGGTCAAAGCATCGGGCTTCGGTCGCGAGGGCGGCCGGGCAGGCATCGAGGAATACGTCTACCAGAAGACGTCTACATCCCGCTTCCCTAGGAGCGAGCAAGGAAGCAGAGGCGTAGTCATGGAAACCAGCGGAAGAGCACCGCGGCTTGGGCTGAGGGCGGTTCCCGGAAGGAGCACATGTTGACCAGTCACTCTCACGGCCCGGAGCCGGCCGTGCCGGACGCCGATGCTGTCGCCGTCACCGAGCTCATCGCCAAGCAGAAGTTGTACGAGAACCTGGCGCTTTACTGCCGTGGCCAGGACCGCAAGGACCTCGAGCTGATGAAGTCCACGTTCTGGCCCGAGGCCACGGACAACCATGGAATGTTCGTCGGATCGGCTCACGAGTTCTGCGAGTGGGCCTACGAAAACCAGAAGACCACCAAGCATCGATCACACCACTACATCACCAACGTGCTGATTGAGCTCAACGGGAACGTCGCGAAGCGGGAGAGCGCTGTCATCTATGTGATGGTCCGACCAGATGGCGGGCCGACCGACATCATGGGCGGACGCTACCGCGATCTCTGCGAGCGACGCGGCGGTGAGTGGAAAGTACTTCGCCGCGTCGTGATCTTCGATCATGTCGCCCAGTTCACCACCACCGAAGAGCTCGGCGCCGTCTTCGGCGGCATCCCAGAAACAGCGCGTCTGGGCGACGTCTACCCGAACGATTCCATCTATGAACGCGAGTGGTGAGGGACGCCCCTGACGGTGGCAGTCGGGGCCCGGGCGCCTTGGGTCAGCGGACACGGGCGCCACATCCTCGGACGTGCCCGCCGTACGGGGCCGGCCAACCGAGACAGTTCGGGGAGATGCCATAACTACCGCATCACACAAGCAGGGTATCCGCACCGTCGTGTCCAGCGTGTTGAGCACGGCCGTGGAGTTCTCCGAATTCGCGATCTATGGGTTTGCGGCGTCGCACGTCTTACGGCCTTAAACGCCGGAGTCTGGACCCTCACTCTCTCCCTGACCCACCAGATTGCCGCATGTCTGGAATCTAGGCGCAGATCTACATCTACGAGTTGTTTTTCCCGGATCGAGACTCCGTTCGGTGGTGCTACAAGGCCAGCGGCTCCGGTCGCCAGAAGGACCGAAGAGGAGATGATTCGGTTTAGACGGCTCGACGGGAGATGCTGTGACGATTTCACTCCGCCAATTGTTATGGGTTGCGGGGATGCGTCCTTCGTGAATTCCTGGAGAAAGTGGACGCCATTTAAGCGTCAGACGCGAATTTTCTACGAGTGATTGGTTGCAATCATGTCTCTATCCAACGAACCACAACCGGCTGGGGGCCGCGAGGTGGCGGAGTGGAAAAACGGCGGTCGAACGGCGGCCTTCGCCCTCTTCGGGTACGGGGCTGGGCCAGTTCTCCTCATCATCACTGCGAGCGTATTCGTCAGACCGACGATGGAGGCCACCGGCTGGAGTACCAGCGAAGTGCTCGTGTCGCCGGTGCTTGTTTTGCTGCTCTCCGCCTGCGGGCCGATCGCGGGTCGGCTCGCAGACCGGTGGGGTGCCCGGAAGACGATCATTGCGGGACTCGTCCCGTTCAGCGTGATTCTCACCTTGTTCGCACTGCTGCCGATCAACAAGGTGACATTCTACGGGCTGGCATTGGCCAGTGGGATCATTGGCTCATTCGCGTACATGGTTCCGTTCAATCGGGCCGTCGTTTCGTGGTTCGACAAAGGAGCGGGTAAGGCATTCGGTTTGGTCGGGAGCGGCTCGGCGGTGATGGCCCTGATCGCCACGCCGATTGTGACGCTTGCGATCTACAATTTCGGATGGCAGGCAGGCTACCTGGTCCTCGCCGGGTTTGTGCTGCTGATTTCCCTGCCGGCCGTAGTCTTCGGCATGCAGGATCGTCTGCGCACCAACGAGGTACACGGCTCGTCGGCGGAGAGCCCCGACGCCGCACGCAGTGTGAAGCAGGTGCTCCGCACGCCCCGGTACTGGATCTTCTCGTTCAGCATATTTGCGGTCACCACTGCAACAACGGGATATCTTGCGCACTTGCAACCGATCTTGCTCGATAGCGGATTGAGCGTGGCGGTCGCCACCACAGTGACCACGTTGTACAGCGTGGGGACGATCGCCGGCCGACTGCTTGGCGGTACTCTGCTTGACTTCTTTCCTCGGCGGAAGATAGCGGTAGCAGTCTCGATCTTGCTGGCGGCGGCATTCGGCTCCTTGGTGATGATTGCAACCGGGTCCGTCCCGATCTTCATCATCGCGATCGCGGTGATTCTGGTAGCCCTCAGTCAGGGCGCCGAGGCGGATATCGGCGCCTATTTCGTGGCCAAGGAATACGGGCCGCGCAACTTCGGAACACTGTATTCCACCGCCCTGGCGCTCAGCGGGGTGGCAGCCGTGGCCTCTCCCTATGCCTTCGGGGCCATTCGCGATGCGTCGGGCAGCTACATGTGGGCGTGCGTTGTCGGTGCGGGAGGACTGGTGCTTGCGGCGCTTTCCGTCCTCGTCTTCGGCATGACCGGTTCGCGCGATCCCGACCCGGCGTCTGAGCCGCCAGAGCAGTCATCCGACCGGGCACCGACGGCGACGAGCGAGGCATAGGTCGAGCGCCTCGTGAAGGCTGTCGGCAACAGCGCATCGGCACTTGGTGCAGGGCTTCGGTGCAGTCGGATGACGTCCGGTTTGTGATCATCCGAGGCCGTGGAGTGCGAGTGGCCGTCGGGGGTCGCGGGCGTTGTGCTGGTCGTCCTGCCACGACGTTGGTGGCGCCGGACAGCTTCAGGGCGCCGACGGTCAGGGTGCGCCAGGTGGTCATCGCGCGGGCAGGGGCTTTGAGAAGTCCCGAAGTGGACGGGATCGGTGAGTGGGGCGCCGACGCATCGCAGCGCGTACTGGGCCGGCTTGGGTTCCGGTCCAGTACGCGTTGACCGGGCGGGTCTGCCTGCCGCACCCCGTCCCCAGCCCAGCGGCTGCGGTGGCTCCCGTTGGATGGATGAGAAAGACGACGGAACAAACAGGAGAGATGTTGTGAGTCTGAGGATCGTTGTCACTGTGAAGTACGTGCCCGACGCCACCGGCGACCGGCACTTCGCCGAGGACCTGACCGTCGACCGGGACGACGTGGACGGGCTGCTCTCCGAGCTGGACGAGTACGCCATCGAGCAGGCGCTGCGGATCGCCGAGAACGCCGACGACGACGTGGAGGTCACGGTCCTGACGGTGGGCCCGGAGGACGCCAAGGACGCGCTGCGCAAGGCGCTGTCCATGGGCGCGGACAAGGCCATCCACGTGGAGGACGAGGACCTGCACGGCACCGACGCGATCGGCACCTCGCTGGTGCTGGCCAAGGCGATCGAGAAGGCCGGGTTCGACCTGGTGCTCTGCGGCATGGCCTCCACCGACGGCGCCATGGGCGTGGTGCCCGCCCTGCTGGCCGAGCGCCTCGGCGTGCCGCAGGTCACGCTGCTGTCCGAGGTCTCGGTCGAGGACGGCACCGTCACCGGCCGCCGCGACGGCGACGCCGCCTCCGAGCAGCTCGAGGCCTCCCTGCCGGCCGTGGTGTCGGTGACCGACCAGTCGGGCGAGGCCCGCTACCCGTCCTTCAAGGGCATCATGGCGGCCAAGAAGAAGCCGGTTGTCTCCTGGGACCTGTCCGACCTGGGCATCGAGGCGGACGAGGTCGGCCTTCAGAACGCCTGGACCGCGGTCGAGGCGGCCGCGGAGCGTCCGGCCCGCACCGCGGGCACGATCGTCACCGACGAGGGCGAGGGCGGCAAGCAGCTCGCCGAGTTCCTCGCGGGCCAGAAGTTCATCTAACGGGCCCGCGCCCGCTTTGTCGCCCCGCAATTCTTCGCACGCAGGAGAGAAGAAGTCCCATGGCTGAAGTCCTCGTCTACGTCGACCACGCAGGCGGCGCCGTCCGCAAGCCCACCCTGGAGCTGCTCACCCTGGCCCGCCGCCTGGGCGAGCCGGTCGCCGTCGCCCTCGGCGCCGGCGCCGAGAACACCGCCGGAGTGCTGGCCGAGCACGGCGCGGCCCGGGTTTTGACCCACGAGGCCGCCGAGTACGCCGCGTACCTGGTGGTGCCGAAGGTGGATGCCCTGCAGGCCGCGGTCGCGGCCGTCTCCCCGGCCGCCGTGCTGGTCTCCTCCTCCGCCGAGGGCAAGGAGATCGCCGCCCGGCTGGCGCTGCGCCTCGGTTCCGGCCTGATCACCGACGCCGTCGACCTGGAGGCCGGCGAGGCGGGCCCGGTGGCCACCCAGTCGGTGTTCGCCGCCTCGTTCAGCACCACCTCCCGGGTCACCCGGGGCATCCCGGTCATCACGGTCAAGCCCAACAGCGCCGCCGTGGAGCCGGCTGCGGCCGCCGGCAGCGTCGAGCAGCTGAACGTGTCCTTCTCCGGGCAGGCGACCGGCACGAGGATCACCGGCCGCACGCCGCGCGAGTCGACGGGGCGTCCGGAGCTGACCGAGGCCGCGATCGTGGTCTCCGGCGGCCGGGGCGTGGGCGGCGCGGAGAACTTCGCGCTCATCGAGGCGCTGGCCGACTCCCTGGGCGCGGCCGTGGGCGCCTCGCGGGCCGCCGTCGACGCCGGCTGGTACCCGCACACCAACCAGGTCGGCCAGACCGGCAAGTCCGTCTCGCCGCAGCTGTACCTCGCCTCCGGCATCTCCGGCGCGATCCAGCACCGGGCCGGCATGCAGACCTCCAAGACCATCGTGGCCGTCAACAAGGACCCGGAGGCGCCGATCTTCGACCTCGTCGACTACGGCGTGGTCGGCGACCTGTTCGAGGTCGTCCCGCAGCTCACCGAGGAGATCAAGGCCCGCAAGGGCTGAGCCTCCGCACGAGACAGAAGGCGTTTCCCATGCAACTCGCCGCGATCATCGTGTCGCTGGTCCTGACCGTGGTCGGCGTCGCGCTGCTCGCCCGCGCCATCGGCCGGTTCGTCCGGTACTTCAGGCTGGGCCAGCCCGTACCCGCCGGCTCCCGGACCGACAACCCCTACCAGCGCAGCGTGACCCTGGTGAAGGAGTTTCTCGGCCACACCCGCATGAACCGCTGGGGCGTCATCGGGGTGGCGCACTGGTTCGTGGCGATCGGGTTCCTGACGCTGCCGCCGACCCTCGCACAGGCCTACGGCCAGCTGTTCCGGGCCGACTGGACACTGCCGGTGCTCGGCGGCTTCCTGCCGTTCGAGATGTACATCGAGTTCATCGGCGTGATGACGGTGATCGGCATCGCCGTGCTGATGGCGATCCGCCTGCTGAGCCTGCCCTCGAGGGCCGGCCGCAAGTCCCGCT
>NZ_POTZ01000179.1 GCF_003236365.1 Streptomyces sp. NTH33 | reverse complement strand
GCCCTGGGCCCCTTCCTCGCGGGCCCACCGCCACCGGGCCCGCGAGGAAGGGGCCCAGGGCCTGCAGCACGTCCTCCCGCTCGTCCTCGCTGAGGACGTGGACGCGGGCGGCCTCACGGTCGTACCAGGCGACGTTCCTGCCGTCGGGCCGGCAGACGTAGAGCCGTTCCTGTCCGTGGAGCCAGGTCGGTATGACGCGCAGTCCGCGGTGTCCGCTCATGCACCATCACCCCCACTGACCATGGGAACAGGCGGGGTGCTGCCGGGGCAAGAACCCGGCTACCTTTGAGGAACGGTGGGAGGCGGAGTTGGGGAGGCGCCGTTGCGTACCCGCGGGAAGCAGCCCGACGTACCGGCTCCGGACAGCCCGTGGAGCGAGATCGTGCCCGGCCTGTGGATGGGCGGGCACGAGTTCAGGGAGCGTGCCGGGCGACTGGAACTCGCCGTCGTGCGTGATGAATTCGATCTTGTGCAGACCCTGCTCAGGCTTCCGGGGCACGGGCCCGACCCCGGTGTCGAGCACCATGTGTGGCCGATACCCGACGGGCCGCTGGACGGGACCCAGCTCGCGGGCGTGATGCGGCTGGCCCAGGCGGCCTGCGACGCTCTGGAGCAGGGCCGCCGGGTTCTCGTGCGCTGTTACTCCGGCTACAACCGCTCGGGGCTGGTCGTCGCGCACGCCCTGATCCGCCAGGGGCGCTCCGCCGACGAGGCGATCCGGCTGATCCGGGCTCGCCGTTCCCCCTGGGCACTGCACAACGAGCTGTTCGTCGCCTATCTGCGGGCGGGACTGTCGACGGCACGGCTGCTGGAGGAGCTGACCGAGTAGCCGGCTCACCCGGAGTGCGTACGCTCCCGCGTCACGGCGCTGACGCCTCCTCAGAACCCGTGTCTCCGATGGCTCAGCGTGACGGGCGCCCGACGCACACCGCTCCTAGTGTTGCGGTTAGTCACTTTCGCCCACTTTCCGTGGGCTCAGCTGCCTCAGGTGGAGGTGCCCCCATGTCGTCCCCGCGCTCCCCTCTCGCCCGGCTGGCCCTGGCGGCCGCCGTCGGCGCACTGCTCGCCACGGCCGCCGTCACGCCCGCCGCCGCCGGCGACGGCCGTGGCGGGATCCCGGGCGGCTCCGGCGGCAGCCCGGGCGCCGAGGCGCACAGGGCGGCCGCGCAGCGCGCCGGCACGCACGGCGACCGGGACCCGCGCTTCCACCGGGGCTTCGTCGCGGTCCGCGGCGGGGTCGCGCTGCACAGCCGGCCGGACTTCCGCAGCCGGGTGCTGCGGATCGCCCGGCCCGGCGAGATCGTCTGGATCTACTGCAGGACGCCGGGGCACGACGCGCACGGCGGCCGCGTGTGGTACCTGCTCGCGGACCGCGCCTGGGCCTGGGCCCCGGCGCGCGCCATCGCGACCACGTGGCCTGCGCCACGCTGGTGCTGACAGTCAGGACGGACAAGCCTCGCCTTTTGGGTAGGTTCCGGACATGACCAAGGCCGGAACCACCGTGGCAGCGGCGGACCCGCCCGCGCCCGCCGTCCGCCTCCCCCGGCGCCGCGGTGTCGAACTCGCCCTCATCGTGCTCGCCGTCCTGCTGCCGGTGTACGGCTACTGCGCCGTCGGCGTGGCGAGGTACGGAACCGTCCCGCCCGGGGCCGCCGGTTACGGCGCCGGACTGGCCGCGCTGGCGCTGCTCGCGCACCTCGTGGTGCGTCTGCGGGCGCCGTACGCCGACCCGCTGCTGCTGCCCATCGGGGTGCTGCTCAACGGGCTGGGCCTGGTGCTGATCTACCGGCTCGACCTGGAGACCCCGGGCGACGAGGCCGCGCCCGCCCAGCTGGTGTGGTCCACGCTGGGCGTGGCGCTATTCATCCTGGTGGTGCTCGTGCTGCGCGACCACCGGTGGCTCCAGCGCTACGCCTACGTCTGCGTGGTCGCGGCCCTCGCGCTGCTCACGCTGCCCATCTGCTTCCCCGCCGTCAACGGCGCCCGCATCTGGATCCGGTTCGGCGGCCTGTCCATCCAGCCGGGCGAGTTCGCGAAGGTGCTGCTGGCGGTGTTCTTCGCCGCGTACCTGGCCGCCAACCGCAGCGCGCTGGCGCACACGGGACGGCGGTTGTGGCGGCTGCAGCTGCCCACCGGCCGGGTGCTCGGGCCGGTGGTGGCGATCTGGCTGCTGAGCGTCGGCGTGCTGGTCCTGGAACGGGACCTGGGCACCTCGCTGCTGTTCTTCGGGCTGTTCGTGGTCATGCTGTACGTCGCCACCGGGCGCACCGGCTGGATCGCGGTCGGGCTGCTGCTCGCCGTGGCCGGGGCGGTCACGGTCGGCCGGCTGGAGCCGCACGTGCACGGCCGGATCGGGGAGTGGCTGCACCCGTTCGCATCCATCGAGGCCGGTCAGGGGCCGGGGCAGGTGGCCCAGTCGCTGTTCTCGTTCGCGGCGGGCGGGGTGACCGGGACCGGGCTGGGCCTCGGCCATTCGATCCTCGTCGGCTTCGCCGTCAAGTCGGACTTCATCCTGGCCACCGCCGGGGAGGAGCTGGGGCTGGCCGGGCTGTCCGCCGTCTTCCTGCTGTACGCCCTGCTCGTCGAGCGCGGCTACCGGGCGGGGCTCGCCCTGCGCGACCCCTTCGGCCGGCTGCTCGCGATCGGGCTGGCCTCGCTGGTGGCGCTCCAGGTGTTCGTGATCGCGGGCGGGGTGACCGGGCTGATCCCGCTGACCGGCCTGGCGATGCCGTTCCTGGCGCAGGGCGGCTCGTCGGTGGTCACCAACTGGGCGATCGTGGCCCTGCTGATCCGGGTGAGCCATGTGGCGCGCAGGCAGTACGACGGGAGGGTGGCCCCATGAGCGTGCGGGAGGGCGTCCGGTGACCCGGCACATCCGGCACGCCGCCGCCTTCTGTGTCCTGCTGCTGGTGGCGCTCCTGGTGAACACGGCGTGGCTGCAGGTGCTGCAGGGACCGTCGTACGGCGGGAATCCGGCCAACCGCCGTCCCACCATCGCCCGTTACCAGCAGCCGCGTGGCGAGATCCTGGTCGGCGGCCGGCCGGTGACCGGCTCCAAGGACACCGGGGAGCAGCTGCGCTACGAACGGACGTACACGGACGGGCCGTTGTACGCGCCGGTCACCGGGTTCGCCTCGCAGCTGTACGGGACGACGTTCCTGGAGCACGCCGAGGACGGTGTGCTGGCGGGGACCGATCCGATGCTGGCGGGGTTCCCGCTGTGGCAGGACCTCACGCGGGGGCGGCCTTCGGGCGGCCATGTGGTGACGACGCTCGACCCGGCCGCGCAGCGGGCCGCGTTCGAGGGGCTGGGCTCGCGCAAGGGGGCGGTCGCGGCGATCGAGCTGACGACGGGGCGGATCCTGGCGCTGGTGTCCACGCCGTCGTACGACCCCTCGGAGCTGTCCGGGAACGGGCCGGCGGTGGCGGCTGCGTGGGAACGGCTGAACCACGATCCGGAGCAGCCGATGCTGAACCGGGCGGTGCGGCAGACGTATCCGCCGGGGTCGACGTTCAAGGTGGTCACCGCGGCGGCCGCCCTGGACGCGGGCGTGGTGACGGACCTGGACGAGCGGACCGACTCGCCGGACCCGTACCGGCTGCCGGGCACGACCACGCGGCTGGTCAACGAGGCCGGCAGCTGCGAGAACGCGTCCCTGCGCCACGCCTTCGAGTGGTCGTGCAACACGGTGTTCGCGAAGCTGGGGGTGGACGTGGGGGTGGACGGGATGCGGGCCGCGGCGGAGGGGTTCGGCTTCAACGACGAGGAGCTGAGGATTCCCTTCCCGGTGTCGCCGAGCACCTTCGACACGCACGTGGACCGGGCGCAGCTCGCGCTGTCGTCGATCGGGCAGTACAACACGCGTGCCACACCGCTGCAGATGGCGATGGTGGCGGCCGCGGTCGCCGGCGGCGGGCAGGTGCGGGCGCCCTACCTCGTGGAGCGGACGACGCGCCGGAGCGGCGGCACGGTGTCCGCGGCCGGCTCCCGGCCGGTGCGGCAGGTGATGCGCCCGACGACCGCGGCGCGGCTGCGGGAGCTGATGGCCGGCGTGGTCACCGACGGCACCGGCCGGAACGCGGCGGTCCCCGGGGCCACGGTGGGCGCCAAGACCGGCACCGCCCAGCACGGCCTGGGCAACTCCGGCACTCCGTACGCCTGGTGCATCTCCTGGGCCCAGGCCGACGGCGACCTGGAGGCGGGGGTCGCGGTCGCCGTGGTGGTGGAGGACGCGTCGGCGCGACGCGGCGACATCAGCGGGGGCGGTACGGCGGCGCCGATCGCGAGGGCGGTGATGGAGGCGGTGCTGCGCTCGCCGCCCGCTGGGTGAGACGGGGGTGCCGCGGGCCGCCGGCGCCCGCCCACCGTTCGGTCATGACGCTTCCGGCGCCCGCGCACGAACTCGCCCAGGTCAACATCGCCCGCCTCAAGGCCCCCTTGGATTCACCGCGGTTGAAGGACTTCGTCGACGCGCTCGACCCGGTGAACGCCGACGCGGACTCCGCCGAGGGCTTCGTCCGGCGCCTGCAGAGCGACTCCGGCAACGCGACGGACGTGCCCGTCCTCGGCGACGACCGGCTGATCGTCAACATGTCGGTGTGGCGGGACACCGACGCCCTGACGGCCTTCATGCACCAGGGCCGGCACCGGGAGATGCCGGCCCGGCGGAGGGAGTGGTTCGAACGGCCGGCGGAGGCGGTCACGGCCCTGTGGTGGGTCCCGGCGGGTCACCGTCCGACGGTCGCCGAGGCGGAAGCCCGCCTGCTGCACCTCCGGGCCAACGGCCCGACGCCGTACGCCTTCACCCTCCGGACCTCGTTCCCACCGGGAGCGTCGGAACCGGTGCGCGGCGAGGTGCCGGAGAGGCTGGGCTGTTCTGCCTAGCGGCGGCGCCCGTCAGCCGTCGGCTCCCTGCTCGATCGTCTTCTCCACCTCCGCCACCCGCTCCCGCTCCTCCGTCGCGAAGCGTTCCGCGTCGAGCTTCTCCGCGATCTCCTCGTCCTGGGCCATCAGCCGGTCCAGGTTGGAGTCGCCCATCTCGAAGACGCCCATGTCGACGTAGGCCTGCTGGAGGCGTTTGCCCCACAGGCCGATGTCCTTGACGCAGGGGACGATGCGGCTGAAGAGCAACTGGCGTAAGAGATGCAGGAATTCGGAGCGTTCGCTCAGTTCCTCCGCCTCCGCCTTCGGGATGCCGAAGTTCTCCAGGACTTCGACGCCGCGCAGGCGGTCGCGCATCAGGTAGCAGCCCTCGATGACGAACTCCTCGCGTTCGCGCAGTTCGGCGTCGGTGAGCTGCCGGTAGTAGTCGCGCAGGGTCATGCGGCCGAAGGCCACGTGGCGGGCCTCGTCCTGCATGACGTAGGCGAGGATTTGTTTGGGCAGCGGCTTGTTCGTGGTGTCGCGGATCATGCCGAAGGCCGCCAGCGCCAGGCCCTCGATCAGGACCTGCATGCCCAGGTACGGCATGTCCCAGCGGCTGTCGCGCAGGGTGTCGCCGAGGAGGGACTGGAGGTTGTCGTTGATCGGGTAGAGCATCCCGATCTTCTCGTGCAGGAAGCGGCCGTAGATCTCCGCGTGCCGGGCCTCGTCCATGGTCTGGGTCGCCGAGTAGAACTTGGCGTCCAGGTCGGGGACGGACTCCACGATCCGCGCGGCGCAGATCATCGCGCCCTGCTCGCCGTGCAGGAACTGGCTGAACTGCCAGGACGCGAAGTGCCGGCGCAGCTCGCCCTTGTCCCGGTCGGTCATCCTCGCCCAGTACGGCGTGCCGTAGAGGGTCATCGCCTCCTCGGGGGTGCCGAGCGGGTCGTACGGGTCCACCTCCAGGTCCCAGTCGATCCGCTTCTGCCCGTCCCACTGCTTGTCCTTGCCCTTCTGGTAGAGGGCGAGGAGGCGTTCACGTCCGTCGTCGTACTCCCAGCTGAAGCGGGCCGCTCCGCTCGCGGGGACCTGCCAGTGCGGGTCCCCCGGATTCCTGGCGTACAGGTCGTAGGTCGGCATACTCCGCAGGTTCACACGTAGACACCGAGTCAACAAGTCGTGTGCAAGGGATTGACGAGCTTGCTGACAGGCAGTCTCATAAGGGTCGGAGGACCGATCCGGCCACATCCCGTACGACGAGGTGGACACAGCCATGACGACCGTGACGGAAGCCGACGCGCTCGCCGGCGTGCGCGACGCGCTCGGCCTGCTCAAGGACCGGGAGCAGGTGGCCGAGCGGCTGCTCGACTCTTCCGCCAAGCACTCCTTCGACCCGGACGAGGAACTGGACTGGGACGCGCCCTTCGAGGAGGGCAAGTGGTTCTGGCCGCCGGAGCTGGTGTCGCTGTACGGCACGCCGCTGTGGAAGCGGATGAGCGAGGAGCAGCGGATCCTGCTCTCCCGGCACGAGGCCGCCGCGCTCGCCTCGCTCGGCATCTGGTTCGAGCTCATCCTCATGCAGCTGCTCGTCCGGCACATCTACGACAAGGCGGCGACCAGCGCGCACGTGCGGTACGCGCTGACCGAGATCGAGGACGAGTGCCGGCACTCGAAGATGTTCGCCCGCGTGATCTCGCGCGGCGGCACGCCCTGGTACCCGGTGAGCCGGGCGCACCACAACCTCGGCCGGCTCTTCAAGACGGTCTCCACCACCCCCGGCTCCTTCACCGCGACCCTGCTCGGCGAGGAGGTCCTGGACTGGATGCAGCGGCTGACGTTCCCGGACGAGCGGGTGCAGCCGCTGATCCGGGGCGTGACGCGGATCCACGTCGTGGAGGAGGCGCGGCATGTCCGGTACGCCCGTGAGGAGCTGCGGCGGCAGATGGTGACCGCGCCGAAGTGGTCGCAGGAGTTCACCCGGATCACGTCGGGCGAGTTCGCCCGGGTGTTCTCCGTCGCCTTCGTCAACCCCGAGGTCTACACGAACGTGGGGCTGGACAGGCGGGAGGCGATGGCCCAGGTGAAGGCGAGCGGGCACCGGCGGGAGGTCATGCGGACGGGGGCGAAGCGGCTGACGGACTTCCTGGACGACATCGGGGTGCTGCGGGGTGTCGGCCGGAGGCTGTGGAAGTCGTCGGGGCTGCTGGCGTAACGAGCCGCGGGCGGCACGGTTACGCTGCACGTCATGAGCCCTGCTCCGTCCACCCCCGCATACCGAAGGCTCAGTGTCGAGGAGCGGCGCGCCCAGCTGCTCGACGCGGCGCTGTCCCTCTTCGCGCACCGGGCGCCCGAGGAGGTGTCGCTGGACGACGTGGCGGAGGCGGCCGGGGTGTCGCGGCCGCTGGTGTACCGGTACTTCCCCGGCGGCAAGCAGCAGCTGTACGAGGCCGCCCTGCGCTCCGCTGCCGAGGAGCTGCGGCACTGCTTCGACGAGCCGCACGAGGGCCCGCTGCTCCCCCGCCTCGCCCGCGCCCTGGACCGCTACCTGGCCTTCGTCGACCAGCACGACGCCGGGTTCATTGCGCTGCTCCAGGGCGGCAGTGTGGCGGAGACCTCCCGGACGACCGCCATCGTGGACGGGGTGCGCAGGGCCGCCGCCGAGCACATCCTCAGCCACCTCCGGGCCACGGACCCCGGCCCGCGGCTGCGCATGACCGTACGGATGTGGATCACGGCCGTGGAGGCCGCCTCCCTGATCTGGCTCGACGAGGGCAAGCAGCCGCCCGCCGAGGAGCTGCGGGACTGGCTGGTCGAGCAGTTCACGGCCGTGATGGGCGTGACCGCCGCCCGGGACGAGCAGACCGCCGTGCTGGTGCGGCGTGTGCTGGCCTCCGAGGATGGCTGACACTGGTGCCGTGAAGAGCGAAGACACCCCGTTCGAGGGCGGGCCGATGGACGGGCGGGTGCTGCCCGTGCTGGTGGGGCCCACCGGGAACCCGCCGAAGACGTACCGCATCCCGGTGCCGGACGCCGCGGGCGGCCCGCCGACCGTGCTCGTCTACCGGCGGGTGCCGCGCGGGCACGGCAAGCGCCTTGGGCTGCCCCGGGGGTGGAAGTACGCGTTCGACCCCGAGGGAGCGGCGGGCACCCGGCTGAAGTGGCCGTGGTCCAAGCCGGACGCGCGGGTCGACGGCAAGCCGGGTGACACCGAGGGGTGACCTCGTTGCGCCGTATGGCGCAAGGCGTGCGCACACAGTCGGTTCATACGTCTCATACGTCTAATCCTCACCGTGCGGAGCGGAAACGCCGCTCCGCACCGGAGGTGATGACGTGTCAGGAAGAGTGCCGCGCCTGCTGTGTTCGGCGGCGGTGGCGGCGCAGGCCGCCCTCACACCGGTGGCCGCCATGGCCGTACCCGTCGCGCCCGCCGCACCCACCGCACCCGCTGCACCCACCGCGCCCGTCGCGCCCGCCGTACCCGGTCCGTCCGCCGTACCCGGTCCGCCCGCGCCCGGGCAGCGGTCCGTGGCCGAGCTGCTGACGGACCTCAGGACGCTGTACCGGCAGGCCGAGCACGCCACCGAGACCTACAACGCCACCGAGGAGCGGCTGAGGAAGCAGCGCGCCGAGGCCGTCCGCCTCCACACCGCCCTCGCCCGCGCCCGGCTCGCCCTGGACCGCAGCCGCGCGGAGGCGGGCCGGCTGGCCCGGCAGCAGTACCAGGACAGCACCACCGACCTGTCCTCGTACCTGCGGCTGCTGATGGCGCGCGACCCGCAGCAGGCCCTGGACGAGGGGCATGTGATCGGGCAGGCGGTGCGGGAGCGGGCGGAGGCGGTCGACCGGCTGACCGCCGACGAGAAGAAGGCGGACGACCTCGCCCGCGCCGCCCGCACGGCGTACGACACACAGCTCGCCCTCGCCCGGCGGCAGCAGCGGGCCCGGGACGACGTACGAGGGCGGCTGTACGACGTGGAGCGGCTGCTGGCCTCGCTCAGCGCCGAGCGGCTCGCGGCGCTCGCCGAGTTCGAGAGGAGCGGGATCGCCGGGGCCCAGCGGACGTTCCTGGCCTCCGGGGTGCTCAGCGGCCGGCGCCCGCCGTCGCTCCGGGGCGAACAGGCCGTGCGCTACGCGGTGCGGCAGCTCGGCAAGCCGTACCAGTGGGGCGCGGCGGGCCCGGCGGCGTACGACTGCTCGGGGCTGACCTCGCAGGCCTGGGGCCACGCCGGGACGCCCATCCCGCGCACCAGTCAGGAGCAGTGGGCCCGCCTGAAGCGCGTTCCGCTGAGCGAGCTGCGCCCCGGCGACCTGGTCGTCTACTTCCCCGAGGCCACCCACGTCGCCCTCTACCTCGGCGACGGCATGGTGGTGCAGGCGCCGCGGCCCGGCGCCAGGGTGAAGGTGTCGCCGGTCGCGGCCAACCCGGTGCTGGGAGCCGTACGGCCCGATCCGGGCGGGGCGCCGCTGCCGCGCTATGTGCCGCCGAGGCTTCCGGCGGGCGCCCTGACCGGACCGGACGCGGGCCTCTACGCGGTGGACGCCCCGGCGACCTCGGCCAGGTAGGCCTGGGCCTTGTCGGGGTCGAAGAAGAAGTTCTCCAGGTCGGCCGGGTCGTCGAAGCAGTTGACGAAGCGGTCGGCGACCGGCTGGAGCTCACCGGCCGCCCCGAGGAGGTTCAGGACGTGCTCGGGCGGCGGGGCCAGCATGGCGTTCGTCCACTTGGTGACGTGCTGGGCGGTGGCCCAGTAGCGGTCGAACGTCTGCCGCATCCACTCCTCGTCGAACGGCTTGTCGCCGTGTTCGAGGATCGCCGCCAGGTAGGTGGCGGCGCACTTGGAGGCCGAGTTGGAGCCCTGGCCGGTGATCGGGTCGTTGGCGACGACGACGTCCGCCACCCCGAGGACCGCGCCGCCGCCGGGCAGGCGGCCGATCGGATTGCGCACGGTCGGGGCGTAGCGGCCGGCCAGGGTGCCGTTGGCGTCCGTGAGCTCGACGCCCTTGGTCCGCGCGTGTTCCCAGGGCAGGAACGTCTCCATGAGGTCCAGCGTCAGCGCCAGGTGCTCGCCGGGGTCCTTGACGCCGCGGAAGGCGTCGAGCGGGCCGCCGGGAATGCCCTCCCAGAACAGGATGTCGGCGCGGCCGGAGAGGGTGTGGGTCGGCATGATGAACATCTCGCCGACACCGGGGACGATGTTGCAGCGCACCGCGTCGAAGTCCGGGTGCTCCGGGCGCGGGGCCAGGCCGTGCACGTAGGCCACCGCCAGCGCGCGCTGCGGCTCGCTGTACGGGGAGCGGGAGGCGTCCCGTTCGAACATCGACACCAGCTCGCCCTTGCCCGCCGAGACGAGGACGAGGTCGTAGGCGCGGGAGAAGTAGTCCAGGTCGCCGACCGCGGCGCCGTGGATGACCAGCTGGCCGCCGCGCTGCGCGAACGTCTCCATCCAGCCGGCCATCTTCACCCGCTGGTCGACCGACTGGGCGTACCCGTCGAGCCTGCCCACCCAGTCGATCGCGCGCTGCGTGGGGCCCGGGTCGTGGGAGCCGGGGGCGGCGACCGAGACGCCGAGTCCCTCGATGTCGGGGGCCTCGGACTCCCAGAAGTTCAGTTGCAGGTCCCGCTCGTGCTGGAGAGCGGTGTGGAACATGCACTGCGTCGACATGACCCGGCCGGAGCGGATCTCGTCCGCGGTCCGGTTCGACATCAGGGTGACCTCGTACCCGTGCGACTGGAGACCGAGGGCGAGCTGGAGACCGGACTGACCGGCCCCCACGACGAGTATTCTCCGCATGCGGGTGCTGCCTCCTACGGCTTCTGGGCTACTCGCTGACTGACTGTGCGGGGCGGGTTCTTCGGGTGCTACTCGGGGGTCTCCTCGAGTGCGTGGGCCACGAGGGCCAGCAGGACCTCGATGGCCGAGATCCGCTGCCGGGCGTCCATGACCATGACAGGTATGTGCGCGGGGATCGTCAGCGCTTCCCGCACGTCCTCCGGGTCGAACCGCTCGGAGTCGTCGAAGTGGTTGACGGCGACGACGTACGGCAGCCCGCAGCTCTCGAAGTAGTCCAGCGCCGGGAAGCAGTCCTTCAGGCGGCGGGTGTCGGCCATGACCACGGCACCGATGGCGCCGCGCACCAGGTCGTCCCACATGAACCAGAACCGCTGCTGGCCCGGCGTGCCGAACAGGTAGAGCACCAGGTCGTCGTCGAGCGTGATGCGGCCGTAGTCCATGGCGACCGTGGTGGTCGTCTTGCCCGGTGTGGCGGTGAGGTCGTCGGTCTCCTCGCTCGCCTCGGTCATCAGCGCCTCGGTCTGCAGCGGCGTGATCTCCGAGACGGCGCCGACCAGCGTGGTCTTGCCCACGCCGAAGCCGCCGGCCACCACGATCTTGGTGGCGATCGGGGCTCGGGTGCGGTCCGTCTGCCAGGACTTCAGCTCCTCGCCCCGCTCGTCGACGAGCGGGGCGACGCCGGTGGCGTCGGCGACGGCGGAGTCAGAGACGGCGGAGTCCACTCAGCACCCTTTCCAGCAGAACGCGGTCCGGCCGGCCCGTGCCGTGGCCGGTTCCGGTTCCGTACACACGGATCTTTCCCTGGTCCGCGAGGTCGCTCAGGAGCACGCGGACCACGCCGAGCGGCATCTTCAGCAGCGCGGCGATCTCGGCCACCGTGCGCATGCGGCGGCACAGTTCGACGATGGCCCGCATCTCCGGCATCACCCGGGTGGCGAGGGAGCCGTTCGTAAGCTCCTTGCGCTCCTCGGGCGCCTCCAGCGCGGCCACGAACGTCTCCACGAGGAGGACGTGACCGAAGCGGGTGCGGCCGCCGGTGAGCGAGTAGGGGCGGACCCGGGCCGGTTTGCAGTCGGCGCCGCGCACGGGGAGCTTCTTGCGCGCACTGCTCATCGAGCGGCTCCCTGAGGGCTCCCGGCCTCGTCCGACTCCAGGGACTTGCGCAGCTCGCTGCGGAGTTCCGGCGTCAGGACGTGCCCGGCGCGGCCGACGAAGAGCGCCATGTGGTACGCGACGACGCTCATGTCGCACTCCGCGGAGCCGTGGACGCCGAGCAGCGAGCCGTCGCTGATCGACATGACGAACAGGCTGCCCTCGTCCATCGCCACCATGGTGTGCTTGACGGCGCCGGAGTCCATCAGCTTGGCGGCGCCCACGGTGAGGCTGCCGATGCCGGAGACGATGGTGGCGAGGTCGGCGGCGGAGCCGCGGGGGCCGGTGCGGGGCGCTCCGCCGGTCTGGCGGGCCTCGTCGTTCCGGCCCGGATCGGAGGAGAGGAGCAGGAGGCCGTCGGAGGAGACCACGGCGACGGACTGGATGCCGGGGACCTCCTCCACGAGGTTGGTCAGCAGCCAGTGCAGGTTGCGGGCCTCACTGCTCAGTCCGAAGGTGCTGGACGCGGTCAACTGCTTGCCTCCTCGACTGTGCCCCCCGTTTTCTGGTCTGCGATCTCCGCCTCCACGTCGCGGTGTCCCTCCTTCGCACCCCGGTGGAAGCCACCGAGGCGACGGCGCAGTTCCTCGGCGTCGACGGAGGTGCTGCGCTGGCGGGGTGCCGTGGCGGGGGCGGTGATCCTCGGTGTCCGTTTGGGGAGGCCCTTGGCGGTGACGTGTTCTTCTGCTTCTTGGATTTCGTCGGGCGTGCGCTGGTGTTCCGCCTCGGCGGGTTCCTGCGGAAGCGGGGCGGGTTCGGCCGCCTCGGCTTCACCCTCGGCCGGGTCGTGCCCGCTCGCACCACCCGTGCGGGTCTCGTGGCCGGGTGCGGGTGACCCCTGCGGGGGCTGTTCGCCGTCGGCGGATGCGGACTCCGGGGCCGCTTCCCCCGCCGGAGACGGGAGCAGGAGTTCCATGGTGGTTTCGGCCTGCCGCTCCGGGGCCTGCCGCTCCGCGGCGTCCACCGCCTTCTCCGCCAGGGCCACCAAGGGGTCGGGGTCCTGGGTG
>NZ_POTZ01000178.1 GCF_003236365.1 Streptomyces sp. NTH33 | reverse complement strand
GGACCCCACCGACAACGCCGCCCCCTCCGGCTGGACGGCGGCCGCCGGCGCCCTGCTCGGCTACGCGGCCCACACGGGTTCCGAGGCCCACCGCACCGCCGCCGAGCGGGCGTTGGGCGTGGTCCGGGCGCTCGGCCCGCGCGTCCCCCGTTTCATCGGCTGGGGGCTGGCCGTCGCCGAGGCCGTCCTCGACGGGCCGCGCGAGGTCGCCGTCGCGGTGCCGTCCCTCGACGACACGGCGGCAAGGGCCTTGCACCGTACGGCACTTCTGGGCACCGCCCCCGGCGCGGTCGTCGCCTGGGGCACCCCGGAGAGCGACGAGTTCCCCCTGCTCGCCGGCCGGCCCCTCGTCCAGGGCGAGCCGACCGCCTACGTCTGCCGCGACTTCACCTGCGACGCCCCGACCACCGACCCGGACCGCCTGCGCACCGCGCTGAACACCACACTGAGCGGCTGACACGGGAGCCGTACGTCACCTCCGGTCGGCGTACCCGGCCAGGGCGCGCTCCACGATCGCCTCCAGCCGGTCGTGGTGGGCGCCCTTCCAGTAGGCGCGGCCGCAGTCGCGGCAGCGGGCGAAGACGTCGTAGGTACGGTGCGTGCCGTGCTCCAGCTGGTCGGCCACCTCCTCCTTCGTGGCGTCCTGGAGCAGGCCGTTGCAGGCGGTGCAGCGGGTCCAGGGGGCGAGGCCGGGGCGGAAGCGGTCGAGGACGTCGTGGAGCTGGTCGTCGGGGCGGGTGCTGTAGACGAAGGCGCCCGCCCACAGTTCGCGGCGGCGCAGCAGGCCCCGGTCGCGGCTGAGCATGACGCGTTTCTCGGCGGCCGAGCGGGCGGCGAGGGCCGGGTCGCCGATGTCGGTCGACTCGTAGGCGGCGTCCACGCCCAGCAGGCGCAGACGGCGGGCGAGGGTGCCCAGGTGCACGTCGAGGAGGAAGCGCAGGGGGGCGCCGGGGACCTGCTGGGGGCGTGCCACGGTACGCACCTGCACCGTCTCGTCCGCCCGCGGGACGTGCGACACCGGCACCTCGCTGCCGTCCACCACCAGCGCGCCCACCTCGGTGAGCGGCACGCCCAGGGACTCCACGACGTGACCGAGCGTCGAGACGCCGTCGGTGACGACCGGGGTGGCGCCGCGACGCCGGGCGTGGGGGACGAACAGGCGCAGGCCGGGGGCGAACTCGACGTGGATCTCGGGACCGTTCACCCGGCCAGGATGGCATGGCCGGGGGGCCGGGACCTCAGGATTTTCCGCAGGGCCTGGCTGGGCCTGGCAGGGCTTGTCAGGCCTGTCAGGGCTTTTCGGCGGGCAGCCCGTGTTCCAGGACGTCCATGGCGCGGTCCATGAGGTCGCTCAGCTCGCCCTCGCACCCGTTCTCGGCCCAGTACAGGGAGACCTCCATCAGGCCGCCCATGAGGGACATGGCGAAGACCCGCACCTCCAGGCTGTCCCGGTCCAGTCCGGTGCGGTCCGCGACGGCCTGGCGAATGAGCAGGCCGGCGGCCGACATGCTCTCCACCATCCGGGCGCGGACCGCGGGCACCTCGACGCCCAGCCGGGCGCGCAGCCGGGACACCTCGGGTTCCTCGCTCGCGCCCAGCGCCAGGGCCTTGTGCATCACATGCCGGAGGGAGTCCGTCCACGGCTCGTCCGCGGGCCGGGCCCGCAGCTCCTCCAGCAGGATCTCGTCGTACTCGTCCGTGAGGACGATGTCCTCCTTGGTGGGGAAGTAGCGGAAGACGGTCGACGGCGACACCTCGGCGCGGTCGGCGATCTGCTCGATCGTCGTGGCGTCGTACCCCTGCTCCTCGACCAGCGCGTACGTCGCCGAGCGGATCGCCTGCCGGGTCTTGAGCTTCTTGCGTTCCCGGAGTCCCATCGGGGGACGTTCGGCGGGGGTGGAGCGTGCGGCCGTCATGGTGGTCATTGTCCGCCATCCGCCACGGCGTCGGCCATGACCAGGGCGTACGCCCCGGTCGCGCGGCCACCGGACGCGCGGAGCCCGTCCTCTCGCTAAGCGTGCTGGTACGCCACCAGCGAGATCCCCACGTAGTGGACCACGAACGCGGCCAGCGTGAAGGAGTGGAAGACCTCGTGGAAGCCGAACCAGCGCGGGGAGGGGTTCGGCCGCTTGATGCCGTAGACGACGCCGCCCGCGCTGTAGAGGAGGCCGCCGACGACCACCAGGACCAGGACCGCGATGCCGCCGGTGCGCAGGAAGTCGGGCAGGAAGAAGACGGCCGCCCAGCCCATCGCGATGTAGCAGGGGGTGTAGAGCCAGCGCGGGGCGCCCACCCAGAAGACGCGGAAGGCGATGCCGGCGACGGCCGCGGCCCATATGCCCCACAGCAGCCACTGACCCTTGGCGCCGGGCAGGAGCAGCAGGGCCAGCGGGGTGTACGTACCCGCGATGATCAGGAAGATGTTCGCGTGGTCGAGCCTGCGCAGGACGCCGCCCAGGCGCGGCCCCCAGTTGCCCCGGTGGTACAGCGCGCTGACGCCGAAGAGCAGGCAGGCGGTGAGGGCGTAGACCCCGCAGGCGATCCGCCCGCGGGTGGAGCTGGCCAGGGCGGTGAGGAGCAGGCCGGCGACCAGCACGGCCGGGAACATGCCGAGGTGCAGCCAGCCGCGCAGCTTCGGCTTGACCGGGTGCGGCAGGGAGAGCGCGGCCGGACCGCGGCCGGCGACCGGCGTGTCCAGGGGCGTGTCGGGGGCGGACGCAGTCATGCGCGCATCGTACCTACGGCACGGTAAGTCGGCTGTCAGTGTCGGACAGTGACCGCGAAGAGCGCGTCGAACGCAAAAAGTCCTTCAGCCGAACCCAAGGCGGACGCAAAGAATCGCGGAAACCGTGGGATTCATCACGCTGCTCACTTGTGCGGCCCCCTGGACATATGGGCACTCTCGTCGGATGATCAAATGAGTGCGGTCGGCACCGGATGAGCGGCTACGAAGCATCCGGGTCGCAGCCCCCACGGGGCGACAAGTCAGAAAACCCTCTTTTAGGAGCGATCGTGGCGCGCGACATCGCGGCTCCCCCCGTCATCCCCACCCACCACAAGGAACTGATCTCGTGGGTCAACGAGATCGCCGAACTGACGCAGCCGGACAGCGTGGTCTGGTGTGACGGATCCGAGGCCGAGTACGAGCGACTGTGCGAGGAGCTCGTCCAGAAGGGCACCTTCAGGAAACTCGACCCGATCAAGCGCCCCAACTCCTACTACGCGGCCTCGGACCCGTCGGACGTGGCCCGCGTCGAGGACCGGACGTTCATCTGCTCCGAGAAGGAGGAGGACGCCGGCCCGACGAACCACTGGAAGGCGCCCGCCGAGATGCGGGAGATCTTCCAGGGCGAGGACGGGGACGGTGGCATCTTCCGCGGCTCGATGAAGGGGCGGACGATGTACGTCGTCCCGTTCTGCATGGGCCCGCTCGGCTCCCCGCTGTCCGCGATCGGCGTCGAGATCACCGACTCCGCCTACGTCGCGGTGTCCATGCGCACCATGACCCGCATGGGGCAGCCGGTGCTGGACGAGCTCGGTGACAGCGGCTTCTTCGTCAAGGCCGTGCACACCCTCGGCGCCCCGCTGGAGCCGGGCCAGGAGGACGTCCCCTGGCCGTGCAACTCCACCAAGTACATCTCGCACTTCCCCGAGTCCCGCGAGATCTGGTCCTACGGCTCCGGCTACGGCGGCAACGCGCTGCTCGGCAAGAAGTGCTACGCCCTGCGCATCGCCTCCGTCATGGCCCGCGACGAGGGCTGGCTGGCCGAGCACATGCTGATCCTCAAGCTCACGCCCCCGCAGGGCGAGGCCAAGTACGTCGCCGCCGCCTTCCCGAGTGCCTGCGGCAAGACCAACCTGGCCATGCTGGAGCCGACGATCTCCGGCTGGACGGTGGAGACCATCGGCGACGACATCGCGTGGATGCGGTTCGGCGAGGACGGCCGGCTGTACGCGATCAACCCCGAGGCCGGCTTCTTCGGCGTCGCTCCCGGCACGGGTGAGCACACCAACGCCAACGCGATGAAGACGCTGTGGGGCAACTCGGTCTTCACCAACGTCGCGCTCACCGACGACGGCGACGTGTGGTGGGAGGGCATGACGGAGGAGACCCCGGCCCACCTGACCGACTGGAAGGGCAACTCCTGGACGCCGGAGTCGCAGACCCCGGCCGCGCACCCCAACGCCCGCTTCACCACCCCCGCCTCGCAGTGCCCGATCATCGCGCCGGAGTGGGAGGACCCCAAGGGCGTGCCGATCTCGGCGATCCTGTTCGGTGGCCGTCGGGCGAGTGCGGTGCCGCTGGTGACGGAGTCCTTCGACTGGAACCACGGCGTGTTCCTCGGCGCCAACGTCGCCTCCGAGAAGACCGCCGCCGCCGAGGGCAAGGTCGGCGAGCTGCGCCGCGACCCGTTCGCCATGCTGCCGTTCTGCGGCTACAACATGGGCGACTACATGGCCCACTGGATCGAGGTCGCCAAGGACAAGGACCAGTCCAAGCTGCCGAGGATCTACTACGTCAACTGGTTCCGCAAGAACGACGAGGGCAAGTTCGTCTGGCCCGGCTTCGGCGAGAACAGCCGCGTGCTGAAGTGGATCGTGGAGCGCCTGAACGGCAGGGCCGAGGGCGTCGAGACCCCCATCGGCATCCTGCCGACCAAGGACTCCCTGGACACGAACGGCCTGGAGCTGCCCGACGCCGACCTGGAGTTCCTGCTCACGGTCGACAAGGACGTGTGGCGCGAGGAGGCCGCCCTGGTCCCCGAGCACCTGAACACCTTCGGCGACCACACGCCCAAGGAGCTGTGGGACCAGTACCGCGCGCTCGTCGAGCGCCTGGGCTGACAAGGGCCTGCCCCACTTCCGCCCGATCTCCGCGGCCGACCGACCGACTTGCCCTGACCTGCGACGTCGCCCGGCCGGCCGCGGCGTCCACCCGAGAGGCCGGGCGCGCACAACGGCGTGCGCGCCCGGCCTCTCCGGCGTGTCGCCGCCGTTTCTTCCGGGTACTCGGGAGGCGTTCAGGTGGAGGAGGGATGAGGCATGGCTGGAGACGAGGACTTCTACACCCGGGACCGTCCGGAGATCCCCGACCTGGCCGAGGACCGCCCGCGTGGCGGCGGCCCCGAGGAGCCGGGCGGCCGCGGCAACTGGCCGGTGTGGTTCGTCGTGCTGCTGATTCTCGCGCTGTTCGTGGTCCTGACGGTCATCTTCGGCTGACGCCCGGCCCGCCGGGGCCTTCGGGGACAGCGCCCGTTCCGGCAGCAACGTGTCGATCCAGCGGCCGTGCTGGTACCCGACCGTGGTCGGTCGCCCCACGTCGGCGAAGCCGAACCGCCGGTGCGGCGCGGCCGTCGCCGCCTCGCCGCCGCAGTCGGCGATCACGCGCCGGATCCCGGCGCGGGCGCGGGCGTCGACGAGTTCCCGCAGCAGCGCACCGCCGAGCCCGCGCCCGACGGCGTCCGGCGCGAGGGAGACGCTGTCCTCCACGGTGCAACCGGTACGCGGGCTTCGGTCGCCACGGCCCGGCGTACGCGAACCCCACGCCCGTCTCCTCCGCGTCCTCCGCGACGAGGAACGGCAGCCCCCGCCCCGTGAGGTCGTCGAACTTCAGCTCCCACTCCGCCATCGAGCGCGGCGTCTCGTCGAACGTGGCGGCACTGTGCAGGACGTAGTGCCGGTGGATGCCGGCGACGGCGGCGAGATCCGCCCGAACGGCGTCCCGGACGACAGCGGCGGAAGCAGTCACGCTTCTCTTTCTTTCCGCTCCGTCGCCGGACAACCCGTCCCCCCTGCCACGACCCACCCGCTCAGGCCGAACACAGTGGTATGGCGCCCGGTCCGCGTGTCGCTGCGGGTGCACGCGGACCGGGGCCGGTCGAGGAGCCCTCCCTGGGGGCTAGCCGGCGTGGCTCAGGTTCTTCCGCGCGGTCCGGGCGGCCGCCGCGTGGGCCTCCATGCGTTCGGCCGCCAGGATCGCCGCCGTCGTGTCCGCGCGGGAGGCGGCGACGACGAGGGCGCGGCCGGCGAGGGCGTGGGCGCGGTCGTGCAGGGCGGAGCACTCGCTGCCGGCGGCCATCGGCGCCGAGGCGCGGACCGGGGCGTGACAGGCCCGCAGCCGGGCCACCTGCTCGGCGAGCCGTTCGGCCGCCGTGTCCAGGTCGGCGGACGGGGCCAGGCCGCGCAGTTCGTCCGTGACGGCGAGCAGCGCCGCGAGATGGCCGGCGAGCTGGATGTCCAGCTCCTCCTCGCGGGAACGGTGCGGGAAGTCGGAGGAGGTGCTGGAGGACCCGGTGCGTATCGGTTCGTACATGGGACGGCCTCCTGTGCTCTGACAGAAGGCATCCTACCTTAGAACTCGTCTAAAGTTGAGTCGGTTCGCGGAACCGGTCCGTACGCGCACCGAGGGTGAGCGTCAGGCCTGGCTGTAGCCCTCCAGGAAGTTCCCGATCCGCCCCACGGCGTCGCGCAGATCGCCGACGGTGGGCAGCGTGACGACCCGGAAGTGGTCCGGCTCGGGCCAGTTGAAGCCGGTGCCCTGGACGACCATGATCTTCTCGCGGCGCAGCAGGTCGAGCACCATCCGCCGGTCGTCCTTGATCTTGAAGACCGCGGGGTCCAGGCGCGGGAAGAGGTACAGCGCCCCCTTGGGCCGTACGCACGTCACGCCCGGGATCTGCGTGAGCATCTCGTAGGCGACGTCCATCTGCTCCTTCAGCCGCCCGCCCGGCAGCACCAGGTCGCCGATGGACTGCCGCCCGCTGAGCGCGGCGACCACGCCGTGCTGACCGGGCATGTTCGCGCACAGGCGCATGTTCGCCAGGACCGTCAGGCCCTCGATGTAGGAGTCGGCGTGCGCGCGCGGGCCGGAGATCGACAGCCAGCCGACCCGGTAGCCGGCCACCCGGTACGCCTTGGACATGCCGTTGAAGGTGAGGGTCAGCAGGTCGGGGGCGACCTTCGCGGTCGGCGTGTGGGTGGCGCCGTCGTAGAGGATCTTGTCGTAGATCTCGTCGGAGCAGACCAGCAGGTTGTGCCGGCGGGCGATGTCGGTCAGCCCCTTGAGCACGGCCCGGTCGTACACCGCGCCGGTGGGGTTGTTGGGGTTGATGATGACGATCGCCTTGGTGCGGTCGGTGACCTTGCGCTCCACGTCGGCGAGGTCGGGCATCCAGTCGGACTGCTCGTCGCAGTGGTAGTGGACGGCCGTGCCCCCGGCCAGGGAGACGGCGGCGGTCCACAGCGGGTAGTCCGGCGCCGGTACGAGGACCTCGTCGCCGTCGTCCAGCAGGCCCTGCATGGCCATCACGATCAGCTCGGAGACGCCGTTGCCGATGAAGACGTGCTCGACGTCCGTCTCGATGCCGAGGGTCTGGTTGTGCATGACGACCGCGCGCCGCGCGGCCAGCAGGCCCTTGGCGTCGCCGTAGCCGTGGGCCGTGGAGACGTTGCGGAGGATGTCCTCCAGGATCTCCGGCGGGCATTCGAAGCCGAACGCGGCCGGGTTGCCCGTGTTCAGCTTGAGGATGCGGTGACCGGCGGCCTCGAGCCGCATCGCCTCCTCGAGCACCGGGCCCCGGATCTCGTAACAGACGTTGGCGAGCTTGGTCGACTGGATCACCTGCATGCCAAGGAGCTTACGGCCGGGTAACGCCCCGTGGCGCGTGTTATCCGCCACGTGAGACATCCGCGTGTCGGCGCGCGCCGCCGATACGAGGGCAGGGAAAGCCCTACGGCTCGGCGCCGCACCCTTGTTCACCCACCCCTCCGTGCTCACAATGCACATGACAAACAAGCGGGCGGCCGGAAGAGCTCCGGTCGCCCCCGTCGTAAGAGGGGACCCCCACATGAGAAAGCCTCTCGTCGCCGCGCTGTTCGCCCTGGCGATCGCCGGGGCCGGTGCGGCACCCGCGGTCGCCGCGCCCGCGCACGAAGCCGGCGGCACGGCCTCCGCGCAGAAGGCCGCGAGCGCCGCCCCCGCCCTCGCGGCCGTCGACTTCGCCGGCACCGTGGAGCTGAGCAACTGCTCCGGCTCCGTCGTCCGCCTCCCCGGCTCCGTGGACAGCGACCCGGCGCTCGTGCTCTCCAACGGCCACTGCCTGGAGACCGGCTTCCCGGCGCCCGGCCAGGTCATCGTCAACAAGGCCTCCAGCCGCACCTTCGGCCTGCTCAACTCGGCCGGCACCCGTGTCGCGACGCTCCAGGCGAACAAGGTCGTCTACTCGACCATGACCGACACGGACGTCACGCTCTACCAGCTCACCCGCACCTACGCACAGATCAAGAGCTCCTACGGCATCAACGCGCTGACCCTGAACAACACCCGTCCGGCCGCCGGCACCTCCATCAAGGTGGTCTCCGGCTACTGGAAGCGGATCTACAGCTGCAACGTCGACGGGTTCGTCTACCGCCTGAAGGAGGGCAACTGGACCTGGAAGGACTCCCTCCGCTACACCTCCGCCTGTGACACGATCGGCGGTACCTCGGGCTCGCCCGTCATCGACACCGCCACCGGCAGGGTCGTCGCCGTCAACAACACCGGCAACGAGGACGGCGCCCGCTGCACCGTGAACAACCCCTGCGAGGTCGACGCGAGCGGCAACGTCACCGTCCGCAAGGGCATCAACTACGCCCAGCAGACCTACCAGATCCCCGCCTGCTTCGCCGCCGGCAACCAGCTGGACCTGAACAGGAGCGGCTGCACCCTGCCCAAGCCGTAGTCACGGACGCCATGGCGCGGCGGGCGGTCGCACCGGAGTCCGGCGGACCGCCCGCCCCGCCAGTACGTCCGTGCGCCGCCCGTCCTCGACCACGAACCGGCCGTCGATCAGGACGTACGGAATCCCCGCCGGCAGCGCGCGCGGCCGCTCGAAGGTCGCGCCCGGCGCGACGGTGGCCGGGTCGAACAGCACCAGGTCGGCCCGGTACCGCTCGCGGACCACGCCCCGGTCCGTCAGCCGCAGCCGGGCCGCCGGCCGCCCGGTCAGATGGGCGACGCACTCCTCCAGCGACAGCACGCCCAACTCCCGCACGTACCGGCCGAGATACCGCGGAAACGTGCCGTACGCCCGCGGGTGCGGCTTGGTGCCCTGCAGGATGCCGTCGGAGCCGCCGGTGTGGACGCGGTGGCGCATGATCGCCCGCACGTTCTCCTCGTGGCCGACGTGCTGCAGGACCGTCGTGCCGAGCCGGTCCTCGACCAGCAGCCGGCGGGCCGTGGCCCAGGGCTCCTCGCCGCGCCGGGCCGCCGACTGGCGCACCGTACGGCCGACGTACCCGGCCAGTGCGGGATCGGTGACGCCGGAGACCTCGATCGTGTCCCACTCCACCGGCACGCCGTGGCAGCCGTCGGAGCCGGTCACCTCCAGGCCGTGGCGGATGCGTGCGGCGGCGGTCTCGTCGGTGAGCCGTCCGAGGACCGCTTCGGGCCCGCCCTCGCTCGCCCAGCTCGGCAGCAGCGCGGCCAGGGTGGTGCAGCCGGGAGTGTAGGGGTAGGTGTCGAGGGTGATGTCGGCGCCGGTGGCGAGCGCGTCGTCCAGCAGCGCCAGCAGCTCGGGCGCGCGGCCCTTGTTGGGGCCGAAGTTCAAGGTGGCGTGCGCCAGGTGCAGCGGACAGCCCGCCTCGCGCGCGAGGGCCACCGTCTCCTCGTACGCCCGGAGCGCACCGGCCCCGTAACTGCGGTGGTGCGGGCAGTAGTAGCCGCCGTACTCCGCCACCACCCGGCACAGCTCGGTCAGTTCGGCGTCCCCCGCGTACATCCCGGGCGCGTAGGTGAGCCCCGACGACATGCCGACGGCGCCCTGCTCCATGCCCTCGGCGACCACCTGCCGCATCCGGTCCAGCTCCCCGGGCGTGGCCCGGCGGTCCTCCCAGCCCACGACGAGCGCGCGGACCGTGCCCTGCGGGATCAGGTACGCGGCGTTCACCGCGATGCCCCCGCCGCCGAAGCCGCGGTCCAGCCGGTCCAGGTACTCGCCCACCGAGCGCCAGTCGAAGTCG
This sequence comes from Streptomyces sp. NTH33, assembly GCF_003236365.1. Lineage (GTDB taxonomy): Bacteria > Actinomycetota > Actinomycetes > Streptomycetales > Streptomycetaceae > Streptomyces. The sequence continues at coordinate 2,817 of NZ_POTZ01000178.1, read as the reverse complement.
ATGTCGTCGCCGTGGCCGTTCCAGCCGGTGATCGCCCGGCGGACCTCTTCCAGCGTGCGGTCGTCGACCGGCGCGTACGACAGCCCGTCCTGCCCGATGACCTCGAGCGTGACGCCCTGCGCCGCCTTCGCGCTGTGGTCGGGGTCGCGCAGCAGGGCCAGGTCGCTGTGGGCGTGCATGTCGATGAAGCCGGGGGCCAGGACCAGGCCCTCCGCGTCCAGCTCCCGCCTCGCCCGCGGGCGCTGGCAGCCCGCCGCCGCGGCCTCCTTGACGATCGAGACGATCCTGCCGTCCTTGACCGCGACATCGGCGCGGTAGGAGGGAGCGCCGGTGCCGTCGACGACGTCCGCGTCCCGGATGGCGAGGTCGGCGTAGTCGGCGAGTTCGACGGGGTCCATGGGGCGTCGTCTCCTGTCCCGGGAGTCCCGGAAGCGGGCTTTCGGAAACTTCTGCTTTCCGGAAACCTCTGCTTTCCGGAACCGCTGAAACTTCTAGAAGAACGTACGGATGTAGTCGACGACCGTGCCGTCCGCCTCCGCCACCGGGATCAGCGGCCACTTGTCGAAGGACGTGCACGGGTGGGACAGCCCCAGGCCGATCCAGTCGCCGACCTCCACGTCCGCCCCGGGCCCGGTGCTCAGCCAGGCGTGCTGGTCGGACAGGCGGGTGACCTCGATGCCCGTCGCCGGACGCTCGACGCCGTCCCGGCGCACCACCTGGGCGAAGGGCAGGTGGAGGTCGTACGCCGCGTCCCGCTTGCCCGCGTTGACGAAGGCCTGGTCGGGGGAGGGGCGGGAGACGACCTGCGCCCACAGGCGGAAGGCGGGCTCCAGGGCACCCTCCGCCGGGACGCGGTTGAACGGGGTGAGCTCGCGGTAGTGGCCGTCGTCGTGCGAGACGTACGCCCCCGAGCGCAGCAACTTCAGGACGGGGAGGGAGAGTCCGGGGATCTCCGCGAACACGTCGGCCACCACGTCGAACCAGGCGCTGCCGCCCGCGCTCACCACGATCTCATCAGCCCGGGCGAACCGCCCCGCCTTGTCGAGGCCGGCGGCGAGCGCGACGAGCCGGCGCAGCCACGCGCGCACCCGCTCCGCATCGGCCCGCGGGACCTCGCCCTCGTATCCGGCGACCCCGACGAGCCGCAGCGTGTCCGTGGCCGCCACCGCGTCGGCGACCGCCGCGCACTCGGCCTCCGTGCGCACGCCGGTCCGCGCGCCCTGTCCGGCGCCCAGCTCGACGACCACGTCCACCGGGCGCCCTCCGGCTCCCCTCAGGGCCGCGTCCATCAGCTCCACCCCGCGCACGGAGTCGACGTAGCAGACGAAGCGGAAGGCCGGGTCGGCGTCCAGCTCGGCGGCGAGTCGGCGCAGGGCGGCCGGGTCCACCAGCTCGTTGGCCAGGAAGATCCGCCGGATGCCGAACGCCCGTGCCACCCACACCTGGTGCGGCACCGCGAGCGTGATGCCCCACGCGCCGTGCTCGATCTGCCGCTGGAAGAGCCGGGGCGCCATGGAGGTCTTGCCGTGCGGGGCGAAGGCGAGGCCGTGGCGGGCCGCGTACGTCTCCATCAGCCGCAGGTTGTGCTCCAGCCGCTCGGCGGAGAGGGCGAGCACGGGGGTGGCGAAGCCGTCGGTGAACAGGTTGCGGCGCTGGGCGGCCAGCTCGCCCACGGTCAGGCCGTCCGCGTCCGGCGGGAGGCCCTTGAAGCGGTGGTCGACGCGTTCCTCGGCCAGACGGGCCAGCGCCTCGGTGCTCATGGAACCTCCCTGATCAGGTGTGTTGCGTTGACTGCAACGCTCATTGCACATGCGGCTCACCGCTGTCTAACATCCCGGCCAGGCGAGGTCAACGAAGAACCCCGCGACCCGGACGCCCCAGGAGCTACGAGCATCGTGACCGCAGGCGGACCCCGCAACGGCACCGACGTGGTGGACGTCGTGGCGCTCGGCGAGTCCATGGTCACGTTCCTGCCCTCCCGACCGGGCCGCCTCGCCGACGTGCCGTCCTTCGAGCGGGGCATCGGCGGCGCCGAGTCCAACGTCGCCTGCACGCTGGCCGCCGCCGGGCACTCGGCGCGCTGGGTGAGCCGGGTCGGCACGGACGGCTTCGGCGACCACCTGGTGGAGGCGATCGGGGCGTACGGCGTCGACGTGGCCTCCGTGCGGCGCGACCCCGACCGCCCGACCGGCGTCTACTTCCGCACGGCCGGCGACCGGGCCGGCGACGCGCACGAGGTGGCGTACTACCGCGCCGGCTCGGCGGCCTCGGCGATGGCCGCCGGCAACGTCGACAAGGTCGCGCTGCGCTCCGGACGCGTCCTGCACCTGACCGGCATCACGGCCGCCCTCTCACCGACGTGCCTGGACCTCCTGCGGCACCTCCTCGCGCCCCGCCCCGGCCGCCCGCTGGTCTCCTTCGACGTCAACCACAGGCCCGGGCTGTGGCGTGAGGAGGGCGGTGCCCGCGTGCTGCTGGAGCTGGCGCGGGACGCCGATCTCGTCTTCGTCGGCGGGGACGAGGCCGAGCAGACGTGGGGCGTCCGGGGAGGTCCCGAGGCCATCAGGGACGTACTGCCCGAGCCGGCCGTCCTGGTCGTCAAGCAGGGCGCCGGCGGGGCCGCCGCCTTCCACCCGGACGGCGTGACCTCCGTGCCGTCCCTCCAGGTCGCCGTCGTGGCGACCGTCGGCGCCGGCGACGCCTTCGCCGCCGGGTTCCTCTCCGCCACCCTGCGTGGACTGCCCGTCCGCGACCGCCTCCGCCACGGCCACCTCATGGCCGCCGCCGCCCTCACCGTCCCCGGCGACCTCGCCGGCC
>NZ_POTZ01000177.1 GCF_003236365.1 Streptomyces sp. NTH33 | reverse complement strand
ATTAGGGTTTCGGTGGTCATAGCGTGAGGGAAACGCCCGGTCACATTCCGAACCCGGAAGCTAAGCCTCACCGCGCCGATGGTACTGCAGGGGGGACCCTGTGGGAGAGTAGGACACCGCCGAACAATCTTTGGAGGACCCCTGGTCACCAGCGTTCAGCTGGGACCTGGGGTCCTTTCGTTTTTCCCGTAGAAGAAATACAGAAGTACAGAAGACAGGAGTCACCGATGTCCACCAACTCTCCCGACGAGCGCCCGGAGCGCGATCAGCGCCGCCGGGACGGTGGTGACCGTGGCGGCCACCGCGGAGGCCCGCGCCGTGGCAGCGATCGCGGCGGCTACGGCCATCGTGATGACCGGGGTGGTTTCCGTCGCGACGACAGGTCCGAGCGTGGTGACCGTGGGGAGCGTGGCGGTTTTCGCCGGGATGACCGGCGTGACGGTGATCGTGGGGGTTACGGCCGTCGCGACGACCGCGATCGTGATCGTGACCGCGGCTTCCGCCGCGAGGGTGACCGCCCCTCCTACCGCCGTGACGAGCGGCGAGACGAGCGGCGAGACTTCCGTCGCGACGACGACCGCCGTGACGACCGCCGCGAGGGCGACCGTCCCTCCTACCGCCGTGACGAGCGGCGAGACGACCGGCGAGATTTTCGCGGCCGTGACGACCGCCGTGACTTCCGCGGCCGTGACGACGACCGCCGTGATGACCGCCGTGACGACCGGCGTGACTTCCGTCGTGACGACGACCGTGGTTATGGCCGTCGTGATGACCGGGGTGGTTTCCGTCGCGACGACAGGTCCGAGCGTGGTGACCGTGGGGAGCGTGGCGGTTTTCGCCGGGATGACCGGCGTGACGGTGATCGTGGGGGTTACGGCCGTCGTGACGACCGCGATCGTGACCGTGACCGCGGCTTCCGCCGCGAGGGTGACCGTCCCTCCTACCGTCGTGACGAGCGCCGTGACGAGCGGCGAGACGAGCGGCGAGACTTCCGTCGCGACGACGACCGCCGTGACGACCGCCGCGAGGGCGACCGTCCCTCCTACCGCCGTGACGAGCGGCGAGACGACCGGCGAGACTTCCGGCGTGACGACGACCGCCGTGACTTCCGCGGCCGTGACGACCGAGGTGGACGTGGACCCCGCCGTGACGACCGTGGTGGGCGCCCCGGTGGTTTCCGTGGCCGCGACGACCGGCGCGGCGGTGGCCGCTTCCGCGACGAGCGGGACCGGGACCGGAACCGCGACCACGACCGGGAGCCGATCAAGCGGCTGCCGATCCCGGAGGACGTCACCGGCGAGGAGATCGACAAGGACGTACGGCAGGAGTTGCAGAGCCTGCCGAAGACGCTCGCCGAGGACGTGGCCAAGAACCTCGTGATGGTCGCCCGGCTGATCGACGAGGCCCCCGAGTCCGCCTACGGTTACTCCAGGGTGGCCCTGCGACTGGCGTCCCGGGTCGCCGCGGTACGGGAGGCGGCCGGATTCGCCGCGTACGCCAACCAGAAGTACGGCGAGGCGCTCGCCGAGTTCCGGGCCGCCCGCCGGATGACCGGCAACGTGGACCTGTGGCCGGTCATGGCCGACTGTGAGCGCGGGCTCGGGCGGCCGGAGAAGACGCTGGACATGGCCGGAGCGCCCGAGGTGCAGAAGCTGGACAAGGCCGGTCAGGTGGAGATGCGGCTCGTCGCGGCCGGCGCCCGGCGTGACATGGGGCAGCTGGACGCCGCCATCGTGACGCTGCAGAGCCCCGAGCTGGCCGCCAACTCCGTCCAGCCGTGGACCGCGCGGTTGCGGTACGCCTACGCCGACGCGCTGCTCGCCGCCGGCCGGGAGGCCGAGGCGCGGGAGTGGTTCGCCAAGGCCGTCGAGGCCGACCGGGACGGCAGCACCGACGCCTCCGACCGGCTGGCCGAGCTGGACGGCGTGGAGTTCACCGACGCGCTCGACGAGAGCACCGAGGCCGACGAGAGCACCGAGGCCGACGAGGAGCGCGAGGACCGCGAGGACCGTGAGGACCGCGCAGACAGGGTGGACGACAAGGACTGACGCCGACCCCTGTCAGAGGGCGTTCTGTGAGCTTTCGCCGGGTCCTAGGTTGAGGCGGGCTGTGGTGCGGGTCAAGTAGACCGCGGCAGGGTGAAGAGTCCGGGCTCGGGTTCGGTGAGGATGCCGCGGCTGACCTGGCGTTTCAGCATGGCCCGGATACCTTCGAGAGGCAGCAGCTTCTTGCCGGTCGGGCCGATCTGGATGTGGGTGTCCGTCCGAAGGTCCTAAGCCCGGTGTAGGGGCGCGTCTAGATCCCTGGACCGATGGTGGCGCATCATCGCGTGGCTAGAGTCAGATCACATGAAAATCGACAGCACGCTCGACGAGGCCTACGAACGGCTGCATCGGACCGGACCGGAATTCGAAGGCTGGCTGACCAATCACGGTCCCATGGCGGTGGAATCCATGGTCAGACGCGGACACGCGCGACAGGTCCACCGCTGGTTGGACCTCTACATGAGTCGGCTGGACGATCGGCCCCGCGGCGCCTCGCCCATTACCGCCGCCGAATGGCGCACGGCGCTTGGGGACCCTCACCGTCTCGGTGACTGGCTTGCGTTCTTCGAACGCGAGGTGACCGAACAGTCCTGGCGCGCGGTGCTGGAGACGTGGTGGCCACGGCTTCTGCCCGGCATCGCGGCCGGCGCCACCCATGGGGTGATCCGTACTGGCCACGCCGTCCACGCCCTGCTGGACCACGAGGACGGACCGCGTTTGGCCGAGCTCGGCCAAGCTCTTGGCTACTGGGCGGCGCGCTGGCAGCGGGTGCCCTCCGCCACCCCTTCCGGAACCGCCGGCCCGGCGTCCGCTCTCGCGGGCGTTCCGCGCGTTCCCGACCAGACCGCGGGCATCAACCACCGGCTCGACCAGCTCACCGACCTGACCGGCTGGCCGATCGCGCTGGCCGCGCTGAGACCCGCCGCGGACGCCGGGCAGGCCCGGGAGCTGCTGGCCGATCTGACGACGGCTGCCGCCGTGCACTACCTCCCGAACGCGCATGGCTCGCCCGTCATGCTGGTTCACGCCGCAACCGCACCCATGGCCGTCCTGCGTACCTTGCCCGCACTCCCCAGCACCCAGTGGGCCATGAGCCTGCACGCGGCCTGGGCGGCCAGCGCGGCCGTGACCGCGGCCTACACCCCCGCCGCACCCACACCTCGGCACGTCCTCCCCACCGCCCACCAGTCAGCGGAAGAGACCTTCGCCCTTGCCGTCCGCCACCAGGACGAACACGTCATCAAGCTCGCCGACACCTGCCTTGACGTTCACCAACGCACAGGCCGCCCCGATGCCCTCACCGCAGTGATTCGCGCGACCGAGCTGATCGACGCGCCCTGACGCCGCGGCTTTTGGCTTTGGCTCCAGGCAGGTTTTTCCGAGCCTGTGCTGGTCGCGGGTCTTGGTCGGCTACTGCTGCCGGGCGAAGTTGCCGGTATCGAGCTCGGTGAGGATGCCGAGTTTGACCAGGCGTTTCAGCTTGGCGCGGGTGCCTTCGATGTTCTTGGGCAGCAGTTCGTGGTCGAGGGCTTCGCAGACGTCGCGGGCCCGCAGCGGGCCGGTGGCCTGGTGGAAGACGGCGAGGATGCGGGGGTAGTCCGGGTGCTCGGGCAGGTCGGCCGAGGCGGCCCGGGCGGGGAGCCGGTCGGCGAGGGCGGTGACGGTCTTCCGGGTGATCGCCAGGTGTTCGAGGTGGGTCTCGGCCTCCCGCAGCCGGCCCTGCAGTTCGGTGATCTGTCCTCGCAGGTCGTCGGCCAGGGCCCGGGCGGCGTCTTCCTGGACGTCGAGTGCCTCGAGCAGGGGCTGGATGTTCACGCATTTACCGCCTGCTCATCACGCCAGGTGGGGGTGTTCGCGCCGGTGAGCCGGCGGGCCATGACGTGGGTCATCGCCCAGTAGACGCGGGAGGCGGAGGAGGCCGGGCGGTGCTCGTAGTCGCGGACCAGGCGCCGGTGCAGTATCAAGATCCCGTAGGTCTGCTCGACCCTCCACCGCTTCGGCTGCGGGACGAAGCCGGTCTCCTGCGGGTTGCGCTCGACGATCTCGACGTCGATGCCCAGGCCGGCGCCGTGCGCGACGACCTGGTTCTTGAAGCCCTGGTCGACCAGGGCCTTCTCGACGGTGCCGCCGGCGTGCTCGGCAACCCGATCCAGCAGGGCGATCCCCGCGGCGTTGTCGTGCGCGTTCGCAGCCAGCACGGTGACCGCGATGACCAGGCCCAGCACGTCCACGGCCAGGCCCCGCTTGCGGCCCGGCACCCGCTTCGCCGCATCCCGGCCGGTCGTGGCAGTGGGGACCCCGGCAGCCGCGTGAACACTTTGGGTGTCCAGCACCACCAGGGTCGGGTCCTCTGATCGGCGGGCCCGCTCGCGGACCTGGCAGCGCAGGAGTTCATGGATGGTCTGGTCGGTGCCGTCGTCGCGCCAGGCGGCGAAGTAGTAGTACGTCGCGCTCTTCGGTGGCAGGTCGTGCGGGAGGTAGGCCCACTGGCAGCCGGTCCGGCCCTGGTACAGGATCGCGTTCACGATCTCCCGCATCGCATAGGCGCCCTGGTGGCCGCTGACCGAACGGTGCCGGTCCTTCCACGCGGTGATCACCGGCTCGATCAACGACCACTGCTCGTCCGATAAGTCGCTCGGGTACAGCTTGCGTTCACTCACCCCACCACCCCAACAGACCGCCGGCCGCGGACCGGCGGACTTCCCCCCACACCCACACTTTCAGGCGACGCCAGAACTACTCAAAGTCTCACGAACCGCCCTCTCAGAGGCCCAGTGCCCTCAGCACCAGCCCCGAAGCCGGCTTCGGCCCGAACGACGTCGACTTTCGGGGCATGGTGACACCCTGACGGGCCAGGTCGCGGACGACCTCCTCGCGGACCGGGTGCATCAGGACGGCCGTACCGCCGTCCCGTTCGGCCTTCTCCACGGTGGCGACCGTGTCGTGGATGTAGGCGATGTGGGCCGGGGAGTCCTCGGGGATGCCCCAGACGTGACCGAGGAGCGTGGCGTGCAGAACCGTCGCGTCGAGGGTGCGCCAGGCCGCCGGGTGCTCGGCGGGGACCGTGCGGGCCAGCAGGTCCGGGTCCGGACGGTCCACGAGGTGGAAGGCGCCGTCCCCGGCGAGCAGAAAGGCGTTGCCCGCGCAGGCCGCGTCCGCGAGAGCCGACAGCGCTTCGCTCAGGGGCGTGTCCAGATGCCGTACGCGGAACCGGCCCTCCAGCGCGGACAGCGCGTCGGCGACCGGCAGGCCGTGCAGCAGGCGGTGGATGGCGCGGACCCGGAGCGGGTAGCGGACCGTGTCGACGAGGAGCACCAGACCGTAGTCCCAGGCACTGGGGGAGGGGTGCTCCGCGCGCAGGCGCCGGTAGGTCGCCCAGCGGTGGTGGCCGTCGGCGATCAGGGCCTGGTGCTGGGCCAGGTCCTCCTGGATGCCGGCCAGGGCGGCGGGGTCGGTGATGGTCCACAGGCGGTGGTGGTAGCCGTCCTCGGTGGTCGTCGACAGCAACGGGGGCCGTTCGGCGACGCGTTCGACGGCCACGGTGGCGGCGGCCGTCGAACCGTTGCCCCGGTAGGTGAGCAGCAGCGGTTCGAGGTTGGCGCAGGTCGCGCGCATCAGGGCGGCACGGTCGGCGACGACGTGCGGCATCACGTCCTCGTGGGGCAGCACCACGCCCTCGGCCGGGTCCGACACGCGCAGCGCGCCGATCAGTCCGCGTTGCAGCATCCCGCCGCCGTCACTCTGTTCGTAGACGTACAGGCCCGGTTCGGGGTCGGTGGTCAGTATGCCCTCGGACAGCCAGCGGCGCAGGGTGTCGGCGGCCTGTTCGTTGCGGGCGCTGGGCGTGTCGGCCTGGGGCAGGATCAGGCGGACGATGTTGTAGGGGTCGGCGGACTCGAGGTGGTGCAGGCCGTCGGGCCGTACGACGACGTCGTACGGCGGGGATGTCACGGCGGCCAGGCTGCCGACCCGGTCGGGGTCGTAGCGGAGGCCTCGGAACGGGGTGAGTTCGAGGCCCCGGCGCGTTGTTGCCGGTGAATGACCTGCAGTCTTCATCCCGGCATCGTACGTGTGTCAGTGGCATGGGGGATGATCGGGGGAAAGCCGGTATCAGAGGAGCGGATGCAGAATGAGCCAGGGCGTCAGGACGAGGCCCGAGGGCAGTGCACAGGCCCTGAGCGAGGCGTACGACACGGCCCTGCTCGACCTGGACGGAGTGGTGTACGCGGGGGGGAACGCGATCGCGCACGCGGTCGACTCGCTCGCCACCGCCCGATCGGGCGGCATGCATCTGGCATACGTCACCAACAACGCCCTGCGGACCCCGGACGCGGTGGCCACGCACCTCACCGAGTTGGGCATACGGGCTCAGGCGTCCGATGTGGTCACCTCCGCGCAGGCGGTGGCCCGGCTGATCGCCGACCAGGTGCCTCAGGGGGCGCGCGTGTTGGTGATCGGTGGTGAGGGACTGAGGGTGGCGCTGCGCGAGCGCGGGCTCGAGCCGGTCGAGTCGGCCGACGACGGCCCGGTGGCGGTGGTGCAGGGCTACGGCGGCCCCGAGATGCCGTGGGGGCGCCTGGCGGAGGCGTGCTACGCCATCGCGCGCGGGGTGCCCTGGTTCGCCTCCAACACCGATCTGACGATTCCGAGCGCACGCGGGATCGCGCCGGGCAACGGAGCGGCGGTCGAGGTGGTGCGGATCGCCACGGGCGCCCGGCCGCAGGTGGCGGGCAAGCCGCTGCCGCCCATGCACCGCGAGACGATCCTGCGCACCGGCGCGGAGCGGCCGCTGGTGGTCGGGGACCGGCTGGACACGGACATCGAGGGCGCGTTCAACGGCGGTGTCGACTCGCTGCTGGTCCTGACCGGGGTGACGGACGGGGCGCAGTTGCTCGCCGCGCCCCCTCAGCACCGGCCGACGTACGTCGATGCCGATCTGCGCGGCCTGCTCACCGGGCAGCCCGGGATCACCCGGGAAGGTGACGGCTTCCGGTGCGGCGGGTGGACGGCGACGCCGGGCGCGGACCGGCTGGAGCTGACCGGAGACGGCGAGGCCCTGGAAGGGCTGCGCGCGCTGTGCGCGGCGGCGTGGACGGCAGGCGGTGGGAACGCGTGCGAGCTGGACGGAGGGAAGGCGCTGGCACGACTGGGGCTGTGAACCCGGAGGCGAGCGGATCCATCGGAAGCAGATTCGTCGGAAGCGGATCCTCCGGAAGCGGATTCATCAGAAATGGAGAAGCGCCGGTGAGTCGGCCGCCGTTAGCGTGACCGCCATGGACACCAGGGGAGACACGATGAGCATGGCCACGACGGCGGACACGCAGTCGCCGGCGCCGCATGTTGCCGACAGCCACGATCTGATCCGCGTGCACGGCGCGCGTGAGAACAACCTCAAGGATGTCGGCGTCGAGATCCCGAAGCGCCGGCTGACGGTGTTCACCGGCGTCTCCGGCTCGGGCAAGAGCTCACTGGTGTTCGACACGATCGCCGCGGAGTCGCAGCGGCTGATCAACGAGACGTACAGCGCCTTCGTGCAGGGTTTCATGCCGACGCTGGCGCGGCCCGACGTCGACGTGCTCGAAGGGCTGACGACCGCGATCATCGTCGACCAGCAGCGGATGGGCGCCGACCCCCGCTCCACGGTCGGCACCGCCACCGACGCCAACGCGATGCTGCGCATCCTCTTCAGCCGGCTCGGGCAGCCGCACATCGGCTCGCCCAAGGCGTTCTCCTTCAACGTCCCCTCGATCAGCGGGGCGGGTGCGGTCACGTTCGAGCGCGACGGGAAGACCGTGAAGGAGCGGCGCGAGTTCAGCATCACCGGCGGTATGTGTCCGCGCTGCGAGGGCCGGGGCACGGTCTCCGACATCGACCTGACCCAGCTCTTCGACGACTCCAAGTCGCTCGCCGAGGGCGCGCTCACCATCCCCGGCTACAAGGCGGGCGGCTGGAACTACCGGCTCTACAGCGAGTCGGGCTTCTACGACCCGGACAAGCCGATCCGCGACTACACCGAGACCGAGCTGCACGACTTCCTGCACCGCGAGCCGACCAGGATGAAGATCGCGGGCATCAACATGACCTACGAGGGGCTGATCCCGCGGATCCAGAAGTCGTTCCTCGCCAAGGACCGGGAGGCGATGCAGCCGCACATCCGGGCGTTCGTGGACCGGGCGGTCACCTTCACCGCCTGCCCCGGGTGCCACGGCACCCGGCTCAGCGAGGCCGCCCGGTCGTCGAAGATCGAGGGGATCAGCATCGCCGACGCCTGCGCGATGCAGATCAGCGACCTGGCCGCATGGGTCCGCGGCCTCGACGAGCCCTCGGCGGCGCCGCTGCTCGCCACGCTGCGGCAGACCCTCGACTCGTTCGTGGAGATCGGCCTCGGCTACCTCTCGCTCGAGCGGCCGTCGGGCACGCTGTCGGGCGGCGAGGCGCAGCGCGTCAAGATGATCCGGCACCTCGGCTCCTCGCTCACCGACACCACCTACGTCTTCGACGAGCCCACCACGGGTCTGCACCCCCATGACATCCAGCGAATGAACGACCTGCTGCTGCGACTGCGGGACAAGGGCAACACGGTGCTCGTGGTGGAGCACAAGCCGGAGATGATCGCGATCGCCGACCACGTCGTCGACCTCGGTCCCGGCGCCGGCACGGCGGGCGGTGCCGTCTGCTTCGAGGGCACCGTCGAGGGGCTGCGAGCCAGCGGCACCGTCACCGGCCGCCATTTCGACGACCGCGCCTCCCTCAAGGAGACGGTGCGCAAGCCGACCGGCGCGCTGCGGATCCGCGGCGCCGACACGCACAACCTCCAGAACGTCGATGTCGACATTCCGCTGGGCGTCCTGTGCGTCGTCACCGGTGTCGCCGGCTCCGGCAAGAGCTCGCTCGTTCACGGGTCGATCCCGGCCGGCGCGGGTGTGGTGTCGGTCGACCAGGGCGCGATCCGCGGTTCCCGGCGCAGCAACCCGGCGACGTACACCGGACTGCTCGACCCGATCCGCAAGGCGTTCGCCAAGGCCAACGGCGTGAAGCCGGCGCTGTTCAGCGCCAACTCCGAGGGTGCCTGCCCCACCTGCAACGGCGCCGGTGTGATCTACACCGACCTGGCGATGATGGCCGGTGTCGCCACCACCTGCGAGGAGTGCGAGGGGAAGCGGTTCGAGGCCTCGGTGCTGGACCACCTCCTCGGCGGCCGCGACATCAGCGAGGTGCTGGCGATGTCGGTGACCGAGGCGGAGGAGTTCTTCGGCGCCGGCGAGGCGCGTACCCCGGCGGCCCACAGGATCCTCCAGCGGCTGTCCGACGTCGGGCTCGGCTACCTCACCCTGGGCCAGCCGCTCACCACGCTGTCCGGCGGCGAGCGGCAGCGGCTGAAGCTGGCCACCCACATGACCGAGAAGGGCGGCGACCGGTTCGTCTACCTACTCGACGAGCCGACCACCGGCCTGCACCTGGCCGACGTCGAGCAGCTGCTGGGCCTGCTCGACCGGCTCGTCGACTCCGGCAAGTCGGTCATCGTCGTCGAGCACCACCAGGCCGTCATGGCGCACGCCGACTGGATCATCGACCTGGGCCCCGGCGCCGGTCACGACGGTGGCCGGATCGTCTTCGAGGGCACACCCGCCGACCTCGTCGCCGCCCGCTCCACCCTCACCGGTGAACACCTCGCGGCCTACGTCGGCAGCCGGCCGCGGACGACCGGAGCCTGACGCACTGTCGAGCGCATAGAGAGGGTAGGCTAACCTAACCTCGTGTTGGTCGACAGTCCTCCAGAAGAGCGCGTGGCCGCCGCCGCGCCCCCGAGGCGCGCGGCGGTGCGCTCGCTCGGGCTCCTCGTCTCCGCCGCGATCCTGCTCCTCGTCGCCCTGGCGAGCATCGCGATCGGCGCGAAGGAACTGTCCCTGGCGCAGGTCTGGCACGGCCTGTTCCAGGACTCGGGGACGTACGGCGACACCGTGGTCGGCGAGCGGCTGTCCCGTACGGCCCTCGGCCTGCTCGCCGGGGCCGCGCTCGGGCTGGCCGGGGCCGTACTGCAGGCGCTGACCCGCAACCCGCTGGCCGACCCGGGCATCCTCGGCATCAACGCGGGCGCGTCCGCCGCCGTCGTCACCGCGATCACGTTCCTCGGTGTGACCAGCCTGAGCGGCTACGTCTGGTTCGCCTTCCTCGGCGCCGCCGCCGTGGGCGCGCTGGTGTGGTTCCTCGGCGGCAGCCGGAGCGCCACGCCCGTCCGGCTCGCCCTCGCCGGCACCGCGATCGGCGCCGCGCTCTACGGCTACCTCCAGGCCGTGATGATCATGGACGGTGCGGCGCTGGGCAGGATGCGCTTCTGGACCGTGGGCTCGCTCGCCTCCGCCACCGACGCGACCGTCGTCCAGGTGCTGCCGTTCTTCGCGGTCGGCACGGTCGTCGCCCTGCTGCTGGCCCGGCCGCTCAACGCCATGGCGATGGGCGACGACACCGCCCGCGCCCTCGGCGCCCGCCTGAACCGCACCCGGGCCCTCGCCATGCTCGCCGCGACCGCGCTGTGCGGGGCCGCGACCGCCGCCTGCGGGCCGATCGTGTTCGTCGGGCTGATGGTCCCGCACGCCGTGCGCTCCTTCACCGGGCCCGACCTGCGCTGGATCCTGCCCTACGCCGCCCTCCTGTCGCCCGTGCTGCTGCTCGGCGCCGACGTCGTGGGCCGGATCGTCGCCCGGCCCGCCGAGCTCCAGGTCGGGATCGTCACCGCGCTCATCGGCGGCCCGGTGTTCATCCTGCTCGTACGGCGGCGGAGGACGGCCCAGCTGTGAAGACCACCGGCACTCCCCGTACCGTACGGGCCGTCCGCACCCCGGGCGGGCTGTCCTTCCGCCTCGACGTCCGCGCCTGCACGGTCGTCGGCCTGCTCCTCGCCGCCGCGCTCGCCGCGAGCGTCGTGCTCATCGGCACCGGCGACTTCCCGATGTCCGCCTCCGACGTCCTCGGAACGCTCGTCGGCCAGGGCAGCCAGGGGCAGGAGTTCATCGTCCGCGAACTGCGGCTGCCGCGCGTCCTCGTCGGGCTGCTGGTCGGCTCCTGTCTCGGACTCGGCGGCGCCCTGTTCCAGTCCATCTCCCGCAACCCGCTGGGCAGCCCGGACGTGCTCGGCCTCTCCCAGGGCGCGACGGCCGGCGCGCTGACCGTCATCGTCCTGTTCTCGGGCAGCGCCACCGCCGTCACCCTCGGGGCGCTCGCCGGCGGTCTGGTGACCGGCCTCGCCCTCCACCTGCTCGCCTGGAAGCAGGGCGTGCACGGCTACCGGCTGGTCCTGGTCGGCATCGGCGTCTCCGCGGTGGTCACCGCGGTCAACGGCTACCTGATCACCAAGGCCGACTTCGTGGACGCCTCCCGCGCGGTGGTCTGGATGACCGGCTCCCTGGGCGGCCGCGACTGGACCCAGGTCCGGCCGCTGCTCGCCCTGTGCGTCGTACTCGTCCCGCTCGTCCTCACCCAGGCGCGCGGGCTGCGGATGCTGGAGATGGGCGACGACGTCTCCCATGCCCTCGGGGTGCGCGTCGAACGCGTACGGCTGCTGCTCATGGGCTCCGCCGTGCTGCTGGTCGCCGCCGCCACCGCCGCCGCCGGCCCCGTGAGCTTCGTCGCCCTGACCGCGCCCCAGCTCGCCCGCCGTCTCACCTGCTCTCCCGGCCCCAACCTGCTGCCCTCCCTGTGCACGGGCGCCGCCCTGCTGGTCACCGCCGACTGGGCCGCGCAGCGTGCCTTCGGCGCCGACCAGCTGCCCGTCGGCGTGGTCACCGGGGTACTCGGCGGCGTCTACCTGCTGTGGCTGCTGGTCACCGAGCGCAGGGCCGGCCGGATATGAGCGCCCGCAGCACCGCAGCGAACAACCGAAGGAGCACCGTGAACCGCCTGACCGCCGACGACGTCACTCTCGCCTACGACCACCGGGTCATCGCCGAGCAGCTGTCGGTGGAGATCCCCGACCACTCCTTCACGGTGATCGTCGGCCCGAACGCGTGCGGCAAGTCCACGCTGCTGCGGGCGCTGTCGAGGATGCTCAAGCCCAGCCGGGGCCGGGTGCTGCTCGACGGGCAGGTCATCCAGACGATGCCCGCCAAGAAGGTCGCCCGCACCCTCGGGCTGCTGCCGCAGTCCTCGACCGCACCCGACGGGATCACCGTCGGCGACCTGGTGGGCCGGGGCCGCTACCCGCACCAGGGCATCCTGCGCCAGTGGTCGGCCGAGGACGAGCGGGTCGTACAGGAATCCATGGAGCGGACCCGGGTCGCCGAACTCGCCGACCGCCATGTCGACGAGCTGTCGGGCGGCCAGCGCCAGCGCGTGTGGATCGCCATGGCCCTCGCCCAGCAGACGCCGCTGCTGCTGCTCGACGAGCCGACCACGTACCTGGACATCCAGCACCAGATCGACGTCCTCGACCTGTGCGCCGAACTGCACGAGGAGCAGGGCCGCACCCTCGTGGCCGTCCTGCACGACCTCAACCACGCCGCCCGCTACGCCACCCACCTCGTCGCCCTGCGCGGCGGGAAGGTCATCGCGCAGGGCGCGCCGAACGACATCGTCACCGCCGAGCTGGTGGAGGAGGTCTTCGGGCTGCGCTGCCAGGTCGTCGAGGACCCGGAGACCGGCACGCCGCTGGTGGTGCCGGCCGCGCGCAGGGCACGCGTGCGCGTGGGCGCTACAGAAGCTTCCTGAGCCGGAACAGGTCCAGCAGGCTCGCCATGACCGGTGACGACCTGGTCGCACTGGTCGGCGGGGAGCTGAACTTCGCCACGGCGTGGG
>NZ_POTZ01000176.1 GCF_003236365.1 Streptomyces sp. NTH33 | reverse complement strand
CCCCGCGCCTCCGGCGGCGGCCCCCGCTCGGCCGACGACGTCCACCGGCAGATCAAGGGCTTCGCCTCCACCGGCGCCGTGACACCCGGCGAGGCGATCGACTTCCACATCACGGTCGACCCGCCCCAGCAGTTCGGCGTCGACGTCTACCGCATCGGCCACTACGACGGCGACGGCGCCGCCAAGATCACCACCAGCCCGCGCCTGTCCGGCATCGTCCAGCCCGCGCCGCTGACCGCCGACCGCACGGTCTCCTGCCACCACTGGTGGCTGTCCTGGCGGCTGCAGGTCCCGTCGTACTGGAGCATCGGCGCCTACGTCGCCGTCCTGACCACCGCCGACGGCTACCGTTCCCACATCCCGTTCACCGTCCGCGACAACCACCCGGCGGATCTGCTCCTGCTCCTGCCGGACATCACCTGGCAGGCCTACAACCTCTACCCGGAGGACGGCCGCACCGGCGCCAGCCTCTACCACGCCTGGGACGAGAACGGCCGCCTGCTCGGCGAGGCCGACGCCGCCACCACGGTCTCCTTCGACCGGCCGTACGCGGGCGCGGGCCTGCCCCTGCACGTCGGCCACGCCTACGACTTCATCCGCTGGGCCGAGCGCTACGGCTACGACCTCGCCTACGCCGACGCCCGCGACCTGCACGCCGGCCGCGTCGACCCCACCCGCTACCGCGGCCTGGTCTTCCCCGGCCACGACGAGTACTGGTCGGCCGGCATGCGCCGCACCGTCGAGCTCGCCCGCGAGCACGGCACGTCACTGGTGTTCCTGTCCGCCAACACCCTGTACTGGCAGGTGGAGCTGGGCCCCTCCCCGTCCGGAGTCCCCGACCGCCTGCTGACCTGCCGCAAGCGCAAGGGTCCCGGTCGGCCGGTGCTGTGGCGGGAGATCGACCGCCCCGAGCAGCAGCTCGTCGGCATCCAGTACGCCGGCCGCGTCCCCGAGCCGCACCCGCTGATCGTCCGCAACGCCGGCCACTGGCTGTGGGAGTCGACCGGGGCGGAGGAGGGCGAGGAGATCGCGGGCCTGGTCGCGGGCGAGGCGGACCGTTACTTCCCGCGCACCCCGCTGCCCGAGCACCAGGACCGCATCCTGCTCGCCCACTCCCCGTACACCGACGGCGAGGGGGCCCTGCGCCACCAGGAGACGTCCCTGTACCGCGCCCCCTCCGGCGCCCTGGTCTTCGCCTCCGGCACCTTCGCCTGGTCCCCGGCCCTGGACCGCCCCGGCCACGTCGACGCCCGTGTCCAGCGTGCCACCGCCAACCTCCTGGACCGCATCTGCAAGCGCGACTGACCCGCCGTCCTCGCCTTCTGTCCGATACGGGAGAATCAGGGGCATTGGACAGAACCACGGGGAGGAACCGTGTCCGGATTCGTCGAAAAGCCCGAACCGATCCAGGTTCCGGGCCTGGTGCATCTGCACACCGGCAAGGTGCGTGACCTGTACCGGAACGAGGCGGGCGACCTCGTGATGGTCGCCAGCGACCGCCTGTCCGCCTACGACTGGGTGCTGCCCACCGAGATCCCCGACAAGGGCCGCATCCTCACGCAGCTGTCCCTGTGGTGGTTCGACCTGCTCGCCGACCTGGTCCCGAACCACGTGCTGAGCACCGACGTGCCCGAGGGCGCTCCCGCCGACTGGGCGGGCCGCACCCTGGTCTGCAAGTCCCTGCGGATGATCCCGGTGGAGTGCGTGGCCCGCGGCTACCTCACCGGCTCGGGTCTGGCCGAGTACGACGAGTCCCGCACGGTCTGCGGCCTCGCCCTGCCCGAGGGCCTGGTCGACGGCTCCGAGCTGCCCGGCCCGATCTTCACCCCCGCCACCAAGGCGGAGGTCGGCGAGCACGACGAGAACGTCTCCTACGAGGAGGTCGCCCGCCGGGTCGGCGCGGAGACCGCGGCCCAGCTGCGCCAGGTCACCCTCGCCGTCTACAGCCGCGCCCGGGACATCGCCCGCGACCGGGGGATCATCCTCGCCGACACCAAGTTCGAGTTCGGCTTCGACGGGGAGACGCTGGTCCTCGCCGACGAGGTCCTCACCCCGGACTCCTCCCGCTTCTGGCCGGCCGACCAGTGGCAGCCGGGCCGTGCGCAGCCGTCGTACGACAAGCAGTTCGTCCGGGACTGGCTGACCTCCGCCGAGTCCGGCTGGGACCGCGGGAGCGAGCAGCCCCCGCCGCCGCTGCCCGAGCGGATCGTGACGGCGACCCGGGTGAAGTACGTGGAGGCGTACGAGCGGCTGACGGGCATGAGCTGGTCGTAGGACGCGAAGAAGCCCCCGGCGGAAGGCCGGGGGCTTCTGACTGGAGCGGACGACGAGGTTCGAACTCGCGACCTCAACCTTGGCAAGGTTGCGCTCTACCAACTGAGCTACGTCCGCGTTGCGCCGTGGCGCGAGGCCAACTATACCGTGTCCGGCGTCGTGGGCCGACAGGGGCCGAATCGCTGTGAACCGGGCCGGTGAAGACCGGAAGACCGGGTGACCGGGTGACCTCGCGAACGGCCGCGGTCCCACGCGTTCTCCGCGGGCAGGCGGTCCGGCCGGCAGCTGTCCGCTCCGCCGTCCTCCGGCGGCGGACGGCCGCACCCCGAGCAGGTGAGGTACATCATGCGCCCGTGGTGGTGCGTTCGGTGGCCCGGCGCCTCTCGACGGGTACGGAAAAGGCCCCGGTCCACTGGACCGGGGCCTTTTTCCCGAGCGGACGACGAGGCTCGAACTCGCGACCTCAACCTTGGCAAGGTTGCGCTCTACCAACTGAGCTACGTCCGCAATGCCTCCGACCGGCTTTCACCGATCGGTGCGAGCACCAGCTTACCTGATCCACAGGAGTGGTCGGGACCGGCGGTGCAGAGCGGGTGACAGGAATCGCACACTGCGCCTACCCCCTGGAAGGGGGTTGTTCTACTACTAAACTACACCCGCATGGACTCCGTGGGTCCCGGCCTTTCGGCCTTGCCCCTCGGCGTGCCCCAGACATTAGCTGATCAACAGGGGGGTTGCGCAAGTCGCTTGCCCCCAGGGCCCGCCGGCGGACCCTGGGGCCGGCTCCGAGCGCCTCGGGCCCGCCTCTCACAGGCCCGCGCCCTCACTGGGCCGCGCTGAACGCCTCGTAGACCTTCTTGGGGATACGGCCGCGCGCCGGTACGTCCATCTTGTTGGCCTGTGCCCAGGCCCGGACGGCCGCCGGGTGCGGGGCGACCTCCGTCTGCCGGTACGTCTTGCCCGAGTTCGACCGCTTCCGGCCGGCCTGCACGTACGGCGTGAGCGCCTTGCGCAGTTTCTCGGCATTGGCTTGGTTCAGGTCGATCTCGTAGAACTTGCCGTCGAGTCCGAAGGCGATCGTTTCCGCCGCTTCCGAGCCGTCGATGTCGTCAAAGAGAGTGACTACGACACGCTGCGCCACGAATATCGGTCCCTTCGTGCGGCACCTCTGCGGCCATCCGCTCCGTCATGCCGCGCACATGATGCTCATGACGTGCTGAGATGTTCGCCGGATGCCGACTGTTCGGCTGTTATCGGGAAAAATATCGGCTGCTGCCAATTCATTTGTACAGTGCCGGGCAATGCGAGGGGAAGCCGGGCTAAATCTATCCGCGTGTCCTCAGTGCAATACGGGATCCGGCAGGGGGCGCAGGACTTTCCCAGAATTTTTCACCAAGACCTCCCATCGATGCGGGACCGTGACGGTCATCACGTAGTTTCCTACAAGGCTACCCGCGTAGAAATTTTGGGCGGGTAGTCTGAAGGAACCTGCTCAGCACCACACACCGGGAGTGCCAGTGGCACGCGTCGTAGTCGACGTCATGCTCAAGCCGGAGATCCTCGACCCCCAGGGCCAGGCGGTGCAGCGCGCACTGCCGCGGCTGGGTTTCGAAGGCATCTCCGACGTACGTCAGGGAAAGCGATTCGAACTGGAAGTGGACGGGCCGGTCGACGAGGCCGCTCTCGCCCGCATTCACGATCTCGCCGAATCCTTCCTCGCCAACACCGTGATCGAGGACTTCACCGTCAGGGTCGAGTCCGAGGACGTAGTCGCGGAGGCCGCGAAGTGACCGCTCGTATCGGCGTCGTCACTTTCCCGGGCAGTCTCGACGACCGGGACACCCAGCGTGCGATCCGCCTCGCGGGCGCCGAACCGGTCGCCCTCTGGCACAAGGACAAGGACCTCAAGCAGGTCGACGCGGTCGTCCTGCCCGGCGGTTTCTCCTACGGCGACTACCTGCGGGCCGGCGCCATCTCCCGCTTCTCGCCGGTGATGGAGACCGTCATCGAGCAGGCGAGGGCGGGACTGCCGGTCCTCGGCATCTGCAACGGCTTCCAGCTCCTCACCGAGGCCCACCTCCTCCCGGGCGCCATGCTCGGCAACGACCACCTCCACTTCATCTGCCGCGACCAGAAGCTGCGGGTGGAGAACGCGGAGACCGCCTGGACCAGCGACTACACCGCCGGCCAGGAGATCCACATCCCGCTGAAGAACATGGACGGCCGGTACGTCGCCGACGAGTACACGCTCGACGAGCTGGAGGCCGAGGGCCGGGTTGTCTTCCGGTACCTCGACTTCAACCCGAACGGCTCGCTGCGGGACATCGCCGGCATCACCAACGAGGCCGGGAACGTCGTCGGTCTCATGCCGCACCCCGAGCACGCCACCGAGCCGCTGATCGGCACCGGCCGCACCGACGGCCTCCCCTTCTTCACCTCGATCCTCAAGAAGCTGGTCGCCGCATGAGCAGGACGCCTCTGGACACGGTCGAGCACGCGGCCGCGACCCCCGACGTCGAGCTGCCCTGGGCCGAACTCGGCCTGAAGAAGGACGAGTACGAGCGGATCGTGGAGATCCTGGGCCGCCGCCCCACCGGCGCCGAGCTCGCCATGTACTCGGTGATGTGGTCCGAGCACTGCTCGTACAAGTCCTCCAAGGTCCACCTCCGCCAGTTCGGCGAGAAGGCCCCCGAGAACGACGTGCTCCTCGTCGGCATCGGCGAGAACGCCGGCGTCGTGGACGTCGGCCAGGGCTACGCCGTCACCTTCAAGGTGGAGTCACACAACCACCCCTCCTACGTCGAGCCCTACCAGGGCGCGGCGACCGGCGTCGGCGGCATCGTGCGCGACATCATCGCGATGGGCGCGCGCCCGGTGGCCGTGGTCGACCCCCTTCGCTTCGGCGCCGCCGACCACCCCGACACCAAGCGGGTGCTGCCGGGTGTCGTCGCCGGCATCGGCGGCTACGGCAACTGCCTGGGCCTGCCCAACATCGGCGGCGAGGTCGTCTTCGACGCCTGCTACCAGGGCAACCCGCTGGTCAACGCCGGCTGCATCGGCGTGATGCGGCACGAGGACATCCACCTCGCGAAGGCCTCCGGCGCGGGCAACAAGGTCATCCTGTACGGGGCCCGCACGGGTGGTGACGGCATCGGCGGCGCGTCGATCCTCGCCTCCGAGACCTTCGACGACGCGAAGCCGAGCAAGCGCCCGGCCGTCCAGGTCGGCGACCCCTTCCAGGAGAAGCTGCTCATCGAGTGCACCCTGGAGGCGTTCAGGGAGAAGCTGGTCGTCGGCATCCAGGACCTCGGCGCGGCCGGCCTGTCCTGCGCCACGTCCGAGCTCGCCTCCAACGGCTCCGGCGGCATGCGCGTGACCCTGGACGACGTCCCCCTGCGCGACTCGACCCTGTCTCCCGAGGAAATCCTCATGAGCGAGTCGCAGGAGCGCATGTGCGCGGTCGTCGAGCCGGAGAAGGTCGACCGCTTCCTGGAGATCTGCGAGAAGTGGGACGTCATCGCCACCGTCATCGGTGAGGTGACCGACGGCGACCGCCTGGAGATCTACTGGCACGGCGGCAAGATCGTCGACGTGGACCCGCGCACGGTCGCGCACGAGGGCCCGGTCTACGAGCGCCCGTACGCCCGCCCCGAGTGGCAGGACGCCCTGCAGGCCGACGACGCCGGCAAGCTGCCGCGCCCGCGGACGTCCGAGGAGCTGAGGGACCAGGTCCTGAAGCTGGTGGCGTCCCCGAACCAGGCGTCCAAGAAGTGGATCACCCAGCAGTACGACCACTTCGTGCAGGGCAACACCGTCCTCGCCATGCCCGAGGACTCCGGCATGATCCGCATCGACGAGGAGACCGGCCTCGGCGTGGCCATCGCCACCGACGGCAACGGCCGCTACGCCAAGCTCGACCCGTACACGGGCGCCCAGCTGGCGCTGGCGGAGGCGTACCGCAACGTCGCCACCACGGGCGCGAAGCCGCTCGCCGTCTCCGACTGCCTGAACTTCGGCTCGCCCGAGGACCCGGCGGTGATGTGGCAGTTCGTGGAGGCGGTGCGCGGTCTGGCGGACGGCTGTCAGCAGCTGGGCACCCCGGTGACCGGCGGCAACGTCTCGCTCTACAACCAGACGGGCGAGGCGGCGATCCACCCGACGCCGGTCGTGGCGGTCCTCGGCGTCATCGACGACGTGTCCCGCCGCACTTCGGCGGCCTTCCAGGAGGAGGGGCAGCTGCTGTACCTCCTCGGCGACACCCGTGAGGAGTTCGGCGGTTCGGCCTGGTCGCAGGTGGTCCACGACCACCTCGGCGGCCTGCCCCCGAAGGTCGACCTGGAGCGGGAGCGCCTGCTGGCCGAGATCCTGATCTCCGCCTCCCGCGACGGCATGATCGACTCCGCGCACGACCTGTCCGACGGCGGCCTGATCCAGGCGGTCGTGGAGTCCGCGCTGCTGGGCGGCAAGGGCGCGCGACTGGTCGTACCGGACGGCCTGGACGCGTTCACCTTCCTCCTCTCCGAGTCGGCCGGCCGCGCGATCGTCGCCGTGCCGCGCTCGGAGGAGGTCCGCTTCAACGACATGTGCGGCGCCCGCGGTCTGCCCGCCACCCGCATCGGCGTCGTCGACGGTGCCACGATCGAGGTCCAGGGCGAGTTCGAACTGTCCCTGGAGGAACTGCGCGAGGCCCACGAGGCCACGATCCCGGCGCTGCTCGCGTAATCCGCCGTACGACGGTGAGGGCCCCGGCCGCTGATACGGCCGGGGCCCTCGCGCACCTGGCATAGGCTCACCGTCATGCCGCCGGCCAAGAAACGCACCCGGACCTATGACCCCGCCAGGACCCGCGCCGCCGTGCTCGCCCAGTTCGGGAACGTGCGGCAAGCGGTGGGCGCCCTGGACGAGCGGCACCTCGCCCTGCCCACGCGCCTCGGCGACTGGACCGTACGGGACCTGATCGCGCACCTCGCCCTGACCGTCGCGAGCGTCGGCCGGGCCCTGGAGCAGGACGAACCGGCGAAGCCCGGACTGGCGCCGCTGGACTACCCGTCGGCGACCGCCGCCCACGCCGACGCCATCGCCGCGGACGCCCAGGACCTCGCCGGAGCGAATCCCGACCTCGGCGCCCTGTGCGCCCGCACCGAGGAGGACCTGACCCGGCACCTCGCCACCGCCCCGCACACCCGCGTCCTCGCCACGCGCGCCGGTGCCATGGCCCTCACCGACTACCTGGTCACCCGCACCGTCGAACTCGTCGTCCACACCGACGACCTGAACGCCGCCGTGCCCGGCCTGGAGGTCCCGTACGACCGGCAGGCCCTCGCCGCCGCCACCCGCCTGCTCGCCGACGTGCTCGCCGCGAGGGCGCCCGGCGGATCGACCGAGGTGCGGATCCCGCCGTACGCCGTCGTGCAGTGCGTCGAGGGGCCCCGGCACACCCGTGGCACCCCGCCCAACGTCGTCGAGACCGACCCGCTGACCTGGCTGCGCCTCGCGACCGGACGGCTCGCCTGGACGGACGCCCTCGAGGCGGCGCAGGTCGGCGCGAGCGGGGAGCGGGCGGATCTCTCGGGGCTGCTGCCGCTGATGACGTGAGCGGCCGTCCGGAGGCCGAATGGTGTGCGACACCTCACTCGTGCGTCCGCGCACCAGGCCACCGCACCACTTCGAGGGACGCGGTCACTCGCCCGGTCACGCTCCCGACCACCCCTCTGAACAGCGAAAACACCGGCAGGGACGTGCGCGGACGCGTACGCGCGATCCACCGCGGCCGCGCTCCTGGGAGCGTTCCCCAGTTCGGACCAGTGGCCGGTCTCGCCTACACTCGGTGCCGTGCCACGTGGTGACGGTCGACTCAATCACGACCTGCTCCCCGGCGAGAAAGGCCCCCAGGACGCATGCGGCGTCTTCGGTGTCTGGGCTCCGGGCGAAGAGGTCGCAAAGCTCACGTACTTCGGGCTGTACGCCCTCCAGCATCGGGGCCAGGAATCCGCGGGTATCGCGGTCAGCAACGGCTCCCAGATCCTCGTCTTCAAGGACATGGGCCTGGTCTCCCAGGTCTTCGACGAGACCTCGCTCGGTTCCCTGCAGGGTCACATCGCGGTCGGCCACGCCCGCTACTCGACCACGGGCGCTTCCGTGTGGGAGAACGCCCAGCCGACGTTCCGTGCCACCGCGCACGGCTCCATCGCGCTCGGCCACAACGGCAACCTGGTGAACACCGCCCGGCTCGCCGAGATGGTCGCCGAGTTGCCCAAGGACACCAGCGGCCGCTCGACCCGGGTCGCCGCGACCAACGACACCGACCTGCTCACGGCCCTGCTGGCCGCCCAGGTCGACGAGGACGGCAAGCCGCTGACCGTCGAGGAGGCGGCCCACACCGTCCTCCCGCAGGTGAGGGGCGCCTTCAGCCTCGTCTTCATGGACGAGCAGACGCTTTACGCCGCCCGCGACCCGCAGGGCATCCGCCCGCTGGTCCTCGGACGCCTCGAGCGCGGCTGGGTCGTCGCCTCCGAGACCGCCGCCCTGGACATCACCGGCGCGAGCTTCGTGCGGGAGGTGGAGCCGGGCGAGTTCGTCGCCATCGACGAGAACGGTCTGCGCACCTCCCGATTCGCAGAAGCGAAGCCCAAGGGCTGTGTCTTCGAGTACGTCTACCTGGCCCGCCCCGACACCGACATCGCCGGTCGGAACGTCTACCTCTCCCGCGTGGAGATGGGCCGCCGGCTGGCGGAGGAGGCCCCGGCCGAGGCCGACCTCGTCATAGCGACTCCGGAGTCCGGCACCCCCGCCGCCATCGGCTACGCGGAGGCCTCCGGCATCCCCTTCGGCAGCGGCCTGGTGAAGAACGCCTACGTCGGCCGCACCTTCATCCAGCCCTCGCAGACCATCCGCCAGCTCGGCATCCGCCTGAAGCTGAACCCGCTGAAGGAAGTCATCAGGGGCAAGCGCCTGGTCGTCGTCGACGACTCCATCGTGCGCGGCAACACCCAGCGGGCGCTGGTCCGGATGCTGCGCGAGGCCGGCGCGGCCGAGGTGCACATCCGGATCTCCTCGCCGCCGGTGAAGTGGCCCTGTTTCTTCGGCATCGACTTCGCCACCCGCGCCGAGCTCATCGCCAACGGCATGACCATCGAGGAGATCGGCACCTCGCTGGGCGCCGACTCGCTGGCGTACATCTCCCTCGACGGCATGATCGAGGCGACCACCATCGCCAAGCCCAACCTGTGCCGCGCCTGCTTCGACGGCGAGTACCCGATGGAACTCCCCGACCCCGAGCTGCTCGGCAAGCAGCTGCTGGAGACCGAGCTGGCCGCCGGCCCCTCCGCCACGGCCGCGGACGACGCGATCCGCCGCCCGTAACCCGCAGACGACACGAGGTACCCAAGGTCATGTCTTCCGAGACCACTGGCGCCAGCTACGCGAGCGCCGGCGTCGACATCGAGGCGGGCGACCGCGCCGTGGAGCTCATGAAGGAGTGGGTGAAGAAGACCCGGCGCCCCGAGGTGCTCGGCGGCCTCGGCGGCTTCGCCGGACTCTTCGACGCCTCCGCCCTCAAGCGCTACGAGCGCCCCCTGCTCGCCTCCGCCACGGACGGCGTCGGCACGAAGGTCGACATCGCCCGCCGGATGGGCGTGTACGACACCATCGGCCACGACCTGGTCGCCATGGTCATGGACGACATCGTGGTGTGCGGCGCCGAGCCGCTGTTCATGACCGACTACATCTGCGTGGGCAAGGTCCACCCCGAGCGGGTCGCCGCCGTCGTCAAGGGCATCGCCGAGGGCTGTGTGCTGGCCGGCTGCGCCCTGGTCGGCGGCGAGACGGCCGAACACCCGGGGCTGCTCGGCGAGGACGACTTCGACGTCGCCGGCGCCGGTACGGGCGTCGTGGAGGCGGACCGGCTGCTCGGTCCGGACCGCATCCGCGAGGGCGACGCGGTGATCGCCATGGCGTCCTCCGGACTTCACTCCAACGGGTACTCCCTGGTCCGCCACGTGCTGCTGGACCGGGCCGGCCTGTCGCTGGAGGCGCACATCGAGGACCTCGGCCGTACCCTCGGCGAGGAACTGCTCGTGCCGACCAGGATCTACTCGCTGGACTGCCTGGCGCTGACCCGCACCGCCGAGGTGCACGCCTTCAGCCACGTCACCGGCGGCGGGCTCGCCGCCAACCTGGCCCGGGTGATCCCGGACGGTCTGCACGCCGTGGTCGACCGCGCCACCTGGACCCCGGCCCCCGTCTTCGACCTCGTCGCGAAGAGCGGCGACGTCGAGCGGCTGGAGCTGGAGAAGACCCTCAACATGGGCGTCGGCATGCTCGCGATCGTGCCCGAGGAGTCGGCCGACGTGGCCCTCGCCACCCTGGCCGACCGCGGCGTCGACGCCTGGGTGGCCGGCGAGATCACCGACCGCGGCGACCACACCACGGGCGCGGCCCTGGTGGGAGACCATGCGTGAGCGTGCCCTCCGCCCGGCACGGACCGGCCGTCCGCGGCCGGTCGGCAGCACGAAACCCGGTCCGGTGCGTGAGCCCCGGACCGGGTGAGGTGCGATGCCTACGGCACGCGGCGGGAGACGGCTGAGCCGCCGCGGGCGTTACGCGCCGCGACGGTGTTGCCGCGAGGAGTCGTCCTCCTCCTCCTCGCCGTCCTCGTACAGGTCGGCGTACCGTGCGTACAGGTCGTCGTGCTCATCGTCCTCGAAGCGGTCGCTCTTCGGCGACTGGTTCGACGTCGATGCGCCCAGCTCCTTGGCCAGGCGTGAGAGGTCCGTCCCACCGCTGTTGTACTTCAGCTGGCGGGCGACCTTCGTCTGCTTGGCCTTGGCCCGGCCGCGCCCCATGGCTCGACCCCCTCAACGACGGGGCTCGACGGCCCCAGAGTCTGACACGCGTTCATGATCCGGAACGGGCTCTCCGCGGAGAGGCCGGTCCGTAGGGCTTCCACGGTACCTGAGCCCGCGCCCATACGGTACGTCGCCCACAGGGCGCGCGTGTGCACAGGACCGTCGGGACGCCCCTTCCTCGCAGGTCAGCAGCGATTTCAGCCACTTATCGGCGGACGACCCGCCGGTGGAAGTGACGGTTCTCTCCACCCCTCCACCGGCAGGTACCGCACAAACGAGCGATTCCTCCGCGTCCTCAGCGGGCGGCTCGCGCGTCCGCCATCCGCTGCTCGGCGATCCGGTCGGCGGCGGCGGCCGGCGGAATCCCGTCCTCCTTCGCACGTGCGAATATGGCGAGCGTGGTGTCGAAGATCTTCGCCGCCTTCGCCTTGCACCGGTCGAAGTCGAAGCCGTGCAGCTCGTCGGCGACCTGGATGACACCGCCGGCGTTCACCACGTAGTCCGGCGCGTAGAGGATCCGGCGGTCGGCCAGGTCCTTCTCGACACCCGGGTGGGCGAGCTGGTTGTTGGCCGCGCCGCACACCACCTGGGCGGTCAGCACCGGCACGGTGTCGTCGTTCAGGGCGCCGCCGAGCGCGCAGGGGGCGTAGATGTCCAGCCCCTCCGTCCGGATCAGCGCGTCGGTGTCGGCCGCCACGGCCACGGACGGGTGCCGGTCGGCGACGCGCCGTACGGCCTCCTCCCGTACGTCCGTGATCACGACCTGGGCGCCCTCCTTGAGCAGGTGCTCCACGAGGTGGTGCCCGACCTTGCCGACGCCCGCGACGCCGACCTTGCGGTCGCGCAGCGACGGGTCGCCCCACAGGTGCTGGGCCGCGGCCCGCATGCCCTGGTAGACCCCGAAGGAGGTCAGCACCGAGGAGTCGCCCGCGCCGCCGTTCTCGGGCGAGCGGCCGGTCGTCCAGCGGCACTCGCGCGCCACCACGTCCATGTCGGCGACATACGTGCCGACGTCGCACGCGGTGACGTACCGGCCGCCGAGCGAGGCCACGAACCGCCCGTAGGCGAGCAGCAGTTCCTCGGTCTTGATCTGCTCCGGGTCGCCGATGATCACGGCCTTGCCGCCGCCGTGCTCGAGGCCGGCCATGGCGTTCTTGTACGACATTCCGCGGGCGAGGTTCAGCGCGTCGGCGACGGCCTGCTCCTCGTCCGCGTAGGGGTAGAAGCGGGTACCGCCGAGCGCGGGGCCCAGGGCGGTGGAGTGGATGGCGATGACGGCCTTGAGCCCGCTGGCGCGGTCCTGGCAGAGCACGACTTGCTCATGCCCCCCCTGCTCCGAGTGGAACAGGGTGTGCAGGACGCCGTCGGTCACGTCGGTCACGGTGGTGACTCCCGGGTAAGTAGCGGCGAATGGGGACAGGCCCTCGTGAGGGTGGTGGGGGCCGTGCCAGGAGACTAGACCCTGACCGCCTCCGCCATGCCCGCGGTGGTCGGGATCACCCTCCCCCGGAGTACGTTCCCACCCGGGCGTGGGACGATTTGCAGTGGTTTTCCGTCCACCCGGGCGCGGGCCGGACGGGTTTCGGGCCCGGTCCGCTGGGGAGGGAGCAGGCGTGCCCAAGGTGTCCTCCGTGGTCGTCCCGTACGCGACCTACTTGCGCGTCTACGAGCCGTTGGCCGCCTTCCCGGAGCCGGAGCGCAGCCACTGGACGCGCTACGCC